>REAG01000350.1 GCA_004294265.1 Cytophagales bacterium
CAATCTTTTGAAAGCAATCAATGCGATTTAACTGGATTAAATAGTGGTTTATATTTTATTAAAATTGAAAACAAAATTTTCAAAATCATCAAACAATAATTATGCATAAATTTTTAAAAAGCCTTCTGATTAGTATTGGAAGGCTTTTTTAAAATCAGACTTTGTGTAAACATGATTTGATCAAGTTGATTTTAAAACGTCAACACTATCATTTTAAAAGTGACGAATTTTTAAATACTATGTGTACCATGAGAGATTTTTGTATTAGCACATTTATACTTTTCATTATCATAAATAATTGTGTAGCTCAGCGTGGGTACTGGGGCACAACCATAAACTTAAATGAAACAGCCAGGCAATCAACAGGCAAACTGTTTAGAACAGATTCAATCGGCTCTAATTTAACGGTAATGCATCGATTTTCTGATACTTTACTAGGCAAACATCCTAACAATTCACTTTTGTTAGCCTCAAACGGTAAAATATACGGTACGTCAATTATCGGTGGAACTGGAGGTCAGGGAACACTTTTTGAATACGATTTATCAATTGATAGTTTCAAGGTTTTGGTAAATTTTGGTCAAGGTGTTGGTCAGTTTCCGTATGGTCGACCCCACGATGCGTTAATAGAAACATCGCCTGGAGTTTTATATGGCGTAAGTTTTAATACAATTTTCAAATATATTATTTCTACAAATGTAATTAGCCATTGTGCAGCAGCCCCTTCTTTCCAAAGTGGTTTTAGAACCATTCAAAATGAAATATCAGGCGGTTTATATAAAGCGAGCAATGGCTTGATGTATGGCACGACTTTGGGATACTCTGCTTGCCCATTTTCTGATCCAGGCGTTGGTTCCGTTTTTAGGTTTAATCCATCAAATAATTCTTTCTCTTACATCTTTCCATTTAGTTGCTCGCTTTATAATGGTGCAAGTCCTAACGGTAACTTTGTGGAACACAATGGTAAATTCTATAGTACAACTAAATATGGTGGCAAAGACGTATCATCGACAAATCCGGGTAAGGGAGTTATTTTTGAATATAATCCAATTGCAAATACATACACAAAAAAATTTGACTTTAATGATACGCTTGGACTTTGGCCAACGCAACAATCATTAGTTAAGGCAAATAATGGCAGGTTTTATGGGTTAAGTTCTGGTGGAAATAGTTATCAAACTGTCGGGCAAGGATTTATGTATGGCGGTATTTTATACGAATACGACCCTGCAACAGATGTTCTTACTAAAAAACACGATTTTCAAATATTCTTGCCTCCGAAAAGTGGCGTTTATGTTCCTCCATACCCAGCAGGAGATTTATTGATGGCTTCTAATGGAAAGTTATATGGTTCAACTTGGTATGGCGGTATTTTTGAATACGACCCTTTATTAGATACACTTATGGTAACCTCTAAAAACCCTTTTATTAATTTCAGTCAATTTCGTTATAAAATTTTCAATTTCAAGTCTGCATTTTATATTTTCATAAAAGTCTGAC
>REAG01000142.1 GCA_004294265.1 Cytophagales bacterium
CCCATTTTTGGATAAAAATTGCTTTTACGATTTTAGTAATAAGGCGATTTCCGTCATTTATACCGAAAATGGTGGTCATGTTGGATTTTTGAGCAATTCTCTTTCTGATTTTTATTGGCTTGAAAAACAAATAATATCATTTTTAGAAAAATAAATATTAAAAAAAATAAAATTTACAAAAATGATTTTAGATAAAATTGAATCCTACTTTAAAGAAAAATTTACTTCATTTCAGATAGAAACTTCAGAACAAATTAATAAAATAATACAAATTATAATCTCAAAATTGATTTTAGTTTTTACTGTTTTTATGTTCATTATCTTGTTAACGATTTCACTTGCTATTATTATTAACAATTATTTTAAAAATAATTGGATTGGTTTTATGCTTTTTTCATTTTTGTATGCTTTAGTTTCGATTATTTTATATTTTTACAAAAAAAGAACTAATTAAGTTTGTAATTAGTTAAAAAATCAACATAACATTGAATTTATTTTGAGAAAAAATAATCTACTTACTTACTTTTTAGAGTCAAAAGAAAAAAATGAAAAATTACTCGCAATTTTAGTTGATCCTGACAAATTTTCGGAAACCTATTTTCAAAATTTAATTGAAATATGCTCAAATTATGAAGTTAATTTTATTTTCGTTGGAGGAAGTATGATTAATGAAAATGATTTAGATAAAGTAATAATAGCTATAAAATTAAAAATAAATAAACCAATTATTATTTTTCCAGGAGCCGCCACACACCTATCAGAAAATGCGGATGCAATTTTATTTTTATCCTTGATTTCAGGTCGAAACCCAGATTTCTTGATAGGTCATCATGTTTTGGCAGCACCAAGATTAAAAAAATCAAATATTGAAATAATACCAACGGGTTATTTATTGATTGATGGTGGAAAACCTACAACTGTATCTTACATAAGCAATACATTTCCAATTCCTGCAGATAAACCCGAAATTGCTGCCACAACGGCTCTTGCTGGCGAATATTTAGGACTAAAAACAATATTTTTAGATGCAGGAAGTGGTGCAAATTCTTCAATTTCAACTAAATTAATTCAAGCGGTAAGTCAAACAATTTCTGTTCCTTTAATTGTTGGTGGAGGAATACAATCGTTTTCTGAAGTTAAATCGGCTTGGAATGCTGGGGCAGATATAGTGGTTGTAGGAACTGCCATTGAAAACATTAGTAAAGATTTTTTTGAAAAGTAAAATAAAGTTTTAAAAAAGTAGTTTATTTTTAGAATGTTTATATACATTAAAATATAAAAATTTATAAATGTTTCTATAATTAAACTAAATTTAAAACGAATTTATTATGCATAAATATTACTTTATTTTATGAATTTATTTATTATTATAAAAATTAATTGTTTAACTATTTTCATCTACAAACAAGCCTCCTATTCCACACTTTTAACTTTTTTTGATTTATTCATGTGATAAATCAACCTACCAGCGTTAAATAATAAAAAAAACGATACAAATAATACTGCAAATAAAGGAAGTGTCATGATTGGTTATTTTTAAGATTGTAAATTTTAATAAATGTGTTTAACGCCCAAACCGCAATTAGCATTACAAATATACCAATAATAATTAATAAAATTTGATAACTATGTTATAAGTTGTTTGTGTTAATGAAAACACAAACCCAAAACCTGCACAAAAGCTTACAAAAAAAAACTTACAATACTTGCTAATTAAATTTCAGCGGAAAAATATCTTTTTGTTTCTTAGATTTCAAATAAAACTACACCCCAACTCCTTCTCTATACACCGCTCCTTTTTTGGTGGCTTCGGTTGGGTTGTTGATGTGCCATTCGAATTCATGTCTGAAATGGCGAATATGGCTCGCAACGGGCCAAGCTGCAGCATCGCCAAGTGGACAAATAGTGTTTCCTTCTATTTTTTTGGCAATATCTACCAATAAATCAATGTCGTGAGCGTGTCCGTGTCCGTGTTCGATGCGGTGCAACACTTTTTCCATCCAGCCCGTTCCTTCACGGCAAGGAGAACATTGTCCGCACGATTCATGATGATAAAAACGAGAGAAATTCCAAAGATTATTAACCATACAAGATTCTTCATCGTAGGCAATAAATCCACCCGAACCGAGCATAGAACCTGATGCAAAACCACCATCCGAAAGCGATTCATAACTCATCAATCTTGTATCCCCATTGAGTGTTTTAAAAAGTAAGTTTGCTGGTAAAACTGGCACAGAACTTCCACCTGGTACACAGGCTTTTAGTTTTCTATTTTTCCAAATTCCACCACAATATTCATCTGACATTGTAAATTCTTCTACCGAAAGTCCTAATTCGATTTCATAAACGCCAGGTTTATTTAAACTTCCACCCGCAGAAATCAATTTTGTACCTGTCGATTTTCCAATTCCAATTTTGGCATAAGCATCGCCTCCATTATTCACTATCCAAGAAGTAGCAGAAATAGTTTCAACATTATTTACTACTGTTGGGCAACCCCAAAGTCCTTTTACGGCAGGAAAAGGTGGTTTCATACGTGGATTTCCACGTTTTCCTTCCAACGATTCGAGCAAAGCGGTTTCTTCGCCACAAATATATGCACCACCACCGCAATGAACATATAAATCCAAATTATAACCTGTTCCTAAAATATTCTTACCTAAAAATCCTTTTGCATAGGCTTCGTTTATCGCTTTTTCTATGATTCTAACCACATACATCAACTCGCCTCGCACATATATATAAGCTGCATTTGCACCCAAAGCAAAACTCGAAACTATCATGCCTTCAATCAATCCATGTGGATTTTTTTGCATATAATAGCGATCTTTGAATGTGCCTGGCTCGCTTTCATCGGCATTACAAACCAAATAACGAGGCACACCTTCGGGTTTGGCAATAAAACTCCATTTCATACCCGTTGGAAAACCAGCACCACCTCTTCCTCTTAGTCCTGATTTTTTTACTTCTTCAACCACAGCATCGGGAGTCATGGTTTTCAATGCTTTTTCAACCGCAGAATAGCCGCCTTTTGAACGGTAAACTTCAAATGTATCTATATTTGGGGTGTTGATATGCTCGGTAAGGATTTTTATTGCCATGATAAATTTTCAGTTATATAACTTTTTCAAAAACAAATATAATACTCAAACCTAACATTGTAAAATTTGTTGAAAAATATTATTCATAATTTCAAAATAATTTTGGAATGAATTTTAAAAATATATTTATATAAAACTAAATATTATATCTAAGTTTGAATTTTTAAGATAAGAACATTGAAAAAAGTACTATTTCTGACCTATTATTGGCCACCATCGGGCGGTTCTGGTGTTCAACGTCCGCTCAAATTTGTAAAATATTTGCGTGATTTTGGTTGGGAACCCATTGTTTATACAGTCGAAAATGGTGAATTTCCTGAAATTGATAATTCTTTAATTGCTGAAATACCTGAAAATATTACTGTTCTCAAAAAGTCAATTTTTGAACCTTTTGCTATTTATAAGTGGTTTACAGGTAAGAAAAAAAAATTTACTTTGGTGGCTGGATATATGCACCAAAAAAAATCAAAAACTTGGTCTGAAAAAATTTCAATGTGGATTAGAAGTAATTTATTTATTCCTGATGCACGAATGTTTTGGATAAAACCCTCCATTAATTATTTAGATAATTGGCTGAAAACCAATCAAGTAGATGCTATAATCACTACTGGTCCTCCACATTCGGTTTTGCTTATTGGGCTTGGATTAAAACGAAAACATAAATTACCTTGGCTAGTTGATTTTCGAGATCCTTGGACAGAAATTGATTATTATAAAGACTTAAATCTTACAAATTTTGCTGACAATGAACATAAGAATTTAGAAAAACAAGTTTTAAAATATGCTGATAAAGTAGTGTGTGTAAGCCCTGATTGGGGCGAAGGTTTAGCGAGAATTGGAAACCGAAAAGTTGATTATATTTCCAACGGATTTGATGCTGAGGATATTCATGAAGAAATTGCAGTAAACCTAGATTCTAAATTTAGCATAGTTCATATTGGCATGATGGGAAAAAGCCGAAATCATGAAGTTTTTTGGAATGTAATTTCACAAATTATAAAAGAAAATGAAGGATTTAAAAATGATATAGAAATAAAATTATTTGGAAAATGTGACACTTCAGTTTCTGAAAGTATTACTTCAAACAAATTAGATGAGTATGCAAAAATATTCGATTATGTACCTCATAGTCAGATAGTTTATATCCAAAAAGCAGCCCAAGTTTTATATTTATCGGTAAATGAAACTGCCAATGCTAAAGGCATATTAACTGGAAAAATTTATGAATATTTAGCTGTCAAGCGACCAATTTTATGTATTGCACCGCTCGATGGCGAAGCTTCAAAAGTAGTGCTTGATTCTGGTGCAGGTTTGGTTTCAGATTTCGGTAATTTTGATAATTTAAAATCAAATATTTTGCACTTTTATAATAATTATAAAAATAAAATAGCTTTTGAAGGTGGTAAGGATTTTGAAAAATATAGCCGAAAAAATCAAACGGAACAATTAGCAAATCTATTGAATGAAATTACAATTAAAAAGTAATATAAAGTATTTTAAAAAAAGTAAAGATTTAAAAGTCTAAATAAGTATTACAATTAAACTTCGACTTCCATGAGCACCAATTACTAAACTTTGTTCTATATCAGCGGTTTTTGAAGGACCAGATATAAAAACGCCATAACCGCCTGCTTGATTAATTTCTAATTTTTCATAAGCTTGGTGCATATTCCAAACTAAATTATGTTTTTTAAGAATAAAAACCATGTGCTGTGTAATAAAAGGCAAGGCTCTAAAAGCTAAAATATTGGAAGGAATCCAAACGGCTGCATTTTCAGCTACACCAAAATCAGCCTCAATAATAGCAAGTTCGATATGACTTAAATCATGGGCATCTGTAATTTTACTTAAATCAATTTGAGGTAAATCCAATCCTTTAAAATTGGAACAGATATTATTCAAATCTGGATAGACTTCTTTAATAATACTTTCAATGGTTTGAGAATCAGATAATTCTATTGCCCTACCTCCAACAAATGCAAGAACATCTTTAAAATTATCAACCAATGAAACATCTGGACGAGGAAACTCAAACAATTCGGGTAATGGTGATTGTTCGGGTTTGTTGGTCTTTATTTTTGAAAGAATAAGTTCTCTTGAAGTCATTTTAATATTTTTTGAAAAACAAATGTAAGCAAAAGACTTTTGAAAATAGTTTTGCGAACAAAAAAATATGTTATTGTAATGAAAAGTGCATTTCAACTACTTTACCTCCATCATGAAATAGAACTTTATCGCTTAAATTTTTAATTAAAAAAACACCTCTTCCGCCAATTTTGTTTATATTTTCAGGTGCCGTTGGGTCTGGAAGATGTTCAAAATCAAATCCATTTCCTTCGTCTATTACTGTTGCAGCTAATTTATTTTTATCTATTGCAAAGGACAAAAACACTTTTTTGTTTTCATCTTGATGATTTCCATGAATAATGGCATTATTTACACTTTCAGTAACGGCTACCATAATGTTGCCATACATCATTTCTGAAATATGAAACTTTTCTTTTGCCTCAGTAATGAAATTCTCAACTAAATTGATATTTTCAATGGTAGAAGGGAATTCAATTTTTAATGTTTCCATGTATTTATGTTCCTATATGTGTATTATATTAATATCTAATCTTTTACGTTTTTATCACAATTTTGTTTTCAAAATATGATATTATTTGCTAATTTTTTCAAAATATTCGTTTACTTCAGTTTTGTAATAATTATTAAGAGATGGGGAAATAGTTTTTAATAATTCAATCTGTTTTTCCTTTTCTTTTAAATAATTTTCTATGTTTGGCGGTAATTTTTTTGGTAATTCTTTGGCAGAATTAGCTTCTCTTTTTGGGTCTTCTTCTCGTTCTCTCTGAGCTTTTTCATGTTCTAAAAGTCGCCCTAAAATTTTCTGTTGTCTTTCGATGGTTTGTTCAGAAATTTGTTTGTTGGCTAGGTCTTTTTCAGTTTCTTCCATTTCTTTTTCAAGTTGTTTCATGTCAATTGCATTTTCGCCTTGTTCTTTGTTTGGTTTACCATCTTTACCGTTCTTTGGTTTTCCATCTTTGCCCATTTCTCCGTTTTCGCCTCCCTCATCACTTGGTCCATTTCCGTTAGAACCACCTGATTTTTCACTATCTTTGCCTGATTTTCCACCTTGTTGCTTTCCTCCAGGGTTTTGTCCTTTCATCATTTTGCGTATTTGCTCTTGCTGACGCATCATTTTTGCTAACTCTTCCGATATTTTTTGCCCTGAAGAACCGCTTTTTTTCAAATCTTCAATTTGTTTATTTAACTTTTTTTGCATTTGACTCATGCTTGGTGCTGAACCTGGTTTTTTACCTTTTTTATTGGATGGCTTTTTGCATGAACCACTTTGCTGTTTTTGGTCTTGCGATTGCTCTTGCATTTGTTTTAGAACGTCCGAAAGTAATAATGCTAAATTATTCATCGAAGTCATTGCAAATTGCTGTTTGCCCGCAGCTATGTCCGAACGCCTTGCTTTGATAGCTTTAGAGGCATCATCCATATACATATTCATTGATTCTAACTCTCTATTAATAAAAGATTGAATTTGAAAAACACGTCTGGCAAGCGCATTTAAACTATCTTCCACTATTTTGCTATCATCTTTTAATTTCAGTTGTTGTTGCGATAAAGTTACATATCTTGGGTCTTGTTGATTTACATTTTTAAAATCTTTCATTACGGCTTCTTGATCGTAAGAAAGTGTAATTAAATTTTCTAAAATATTTCTTAAATCTTCCATATTTTCAGAAAGTGCATCCGACTCCATACTTTTTTGCATGGCATCCATTTTTTCTTTCATTTTATTGAGTTCATCAGCCGCTTTTTTTTGCGATTCAGCCGCTTTTTTCTTATCATTTTTATCTAACGCATCTTTGCTTTCCTCTTGTTGTTTATCTACATTTTGCTCTTCTTTGGATAAATCATCCATTTTTTGCTTGTCTTCAAGCTCTTCATTCATTTTTTTGAGTTCGTCCATTTCTTTTTTGGTTTCCTCAAATTTTTCATTTAATTCTTTTTGCTCTTCTTTTATTTTTTCAAGATTTGCATTTTTTTCTTCAGTTTTTAAAGCTAACTCTTCTTGCTTTTTTGCTAAATCAGCTAAGTTTTGAGTAATGTCTTCCATTTTTTTCTCAAATTTTAATTGTTTGAACATTTCTAATGCTCTATCTAATTCTTTCTCAACATTTTCTTCTTTTTTAGTGATTTTTTCAATTATATCTTTAATTTCATTTTCTTTTCCTTTTTCAGCTAATAATTTATGTAATTCTTGATACAATTTTTTGGTTTCATCGTCTAATGACTCTGCCATCAATTGCTGCAAAAGTTTAGATTTTTCGGCTATTCTTTCAGAAGTTTTATCAAATTTATCTTGCTTTTCGGTCATTTCTTTGTGTTTTTCTTGCAACTGTTCCATTTCTTTTTGCATTTCATCATGCTTTTGCATCATGTCTTCAATGGATTTTTTATCTTGCCAATCAAACATTTTTTTGCCTTTTAATTTATTTTCGAGCTTTTTAAAATCTTTTTTTAATTGCTCGGCTTTGTTTAATGTAGCACTTAATTTGCTTTCAGCTTCGTTGCTAGATTGCTCAATAGATAATTCTAAGTCCTTTTGAGAAGGCATTTTAAAAGTGAAAACCTGAGATTGCGTAAATTTATTGCCATGAATGGCATCGTTATCCCAAACAGAAAAGTAATATTCTAAAGTTTCATTTGGTTTAATATTTAATGAATCTAACGCCCAACGGTAATAAAAATTTTGAGCTAATTGGTTGTTGTTAATTGGAATTAATATTTCTTTGAATAGTTCGTTTTTAATTGTTTCGGTTGATTTTCTATATAATAATTTCAATTTTGTTAAGCCATAATCATCTGCTAAATTTCCGCCAAAAGTGATAGAACTCAAAAGTGTAGAATCTTTAAATTGTTCGGCATTTATTTTAGGAAATTCATCTGCAATCACACTAATATTGTAAAGCAACTTATCTTTGGCTTCGCCATTTTGATTAAATAATTTAACAGAATAAAACCCAGCTTTCATCACTTGTTTTTTAATTTCAAAGCCTGAAACCAAAGATTTTTCGATTAGTTGTATTTGTGATGAATCGGATTGAAAAGTAATTTTATCGCAATCGGTGGCATCAAAATTCCAAACAACTTTTGTACCTTCGGGAACGAAAATATTGCCCACATTTTCTATGATTTCATCTTTTTTATTGGTATAATTTGGATAATCTAAAGAAATTTTAAAACCATTTAAAACCGGACGGCTAACAACAGCAACCGAAAAAGCATCAGAAAAAAATCCGCCAGCTGTTAGCTGAAAATCAATGCTTTCGGTTAAATTAGAAATTGTAAAACTATAATTATTATTACCTAAGTTTTCCATTTTTTGATTTCGTTCTGCCAATTTAATATACACCATTTCGGGTATGGAATTACCTGTTAATTGTGCTTCAATGGTTAAATCTTCATTTTTATAAACTTTTAAATTTTTATTTTTAATTTCAAATTTAAAAGGAGCATTTGGAACAAATTCCATATTATATTTCACAATGCGTTTGGTACTTTCCGTAAAAAAAGACGGAATAAATGATAGTAAAACGAGGATTAAAAAAATAAGTGGAATCAAATATTTTAGAAAACGATTATTTTCTTTTAGATGAATAGAATCGGAAAAATTAAATACGGAAACCTCGTTCGATTTTGCTTTTATGGCTGCATTAATAAGTTGATTATCAGCATCATTAAGATTGGAAAGTTGCAATGTGTTTAATAATTTATCTTTTACACTGGGCAAAAGTTTTCCAATTTGAATGGCAGCCTCGGTATCGGATAATTTTTTATTCAACAAAATTAAATTTACAAAAGGTTTACCTATATATATGTAAGCTAAAATTGATAAAATACTAAAAAAACCATAAAAAAATAATGTGCGAACGGTAGTATTGAAGTTTCCAAAATATTCTAAAGTGTTGAATATCAAGTAACTAGCGATAATAGAAATCAAAAAAATCAAAGTGCCTTTGAGTAATTGATTGACAAAAAATTTCTTTTTAAATTGATAAAGATTATCTCTAATTGCTTGTATTGCATCCATACAGCAAATAAACGTAAATTGTAGTTTATTTTGTTTAAAAATTATAAAAAAATATTTTGGAATTGAAAAATGCACCTGCAAATTAAAAATGAATTGTATATTTGCTCAATTTGAAGTTAATATGTCCATAGAAATATCCAACCTTAGTAAATTTTTTGGCGAACAAAAAGCCGTTGATTCAATTAGTTTTAAAGCTCAAAAAGGCGAAATTTTAGGATTTTTGGGTCCGAACGGAGCTGGAAAATCTACAACCATGAAAATTTTAACTGGTTATATTTTAGCTAGCGATGGTGTTGCAAAAGTTTGTGATTTAGATGTAGCAGCAAATACTATTGAAGTTAGAAAAAAAATTGGATATTTACCAGAAAATAATCCTTTATATTACGATATGTATGTAAAAGAATATTTAGAATTTGTGGGTAAAACATACCAAATGAAATCTGATTTTTTGAAAAATAGAATTAATGAAGTTATTACACTTACTGGGCTTTCTGTTGAACAAAAAAAGAAGATTGGGCAGCTTTCAAAAGGATATAAACAAAGAGTGGGACTTGCAGCAGCCATTATTCATAATCCTGATGTGTTGATTTTGGACGAGCCTACTACTGGATTAGACCCAAACCAAGTTTTAGAAATTAGGCAATTAATTAAGGATTTGGGCAAAGAAAAAACAGTAATTTTTTCTACTCATATTATGCAAGAAGTACAACAAGTTTGCGATAAAGTAGTGATTATTAACAAAGGAAAAATTGTTGCAAATGATGTAATCGAAAACTTATCATTATATGTATCCAAAGAAAAAGGGTTTAGAATTTCGGTAGAATTTGCTCAAAAAACACCAATTTTGGCTTTTCAAAACATTTTAGGAATTGATAAAATAGAAACTTTATCAGAACAGAAATTTGTTATTTATACCAAAGAAAAAGACATTAGAACTGCACTTTTTAAATCTATATCGGCTCAAAATCTTGAATTAATCGAGCTTAAAATGGAAGAATATTCTCTAGAAGAGGTTTTTCAATCGCTCACATTTTAATTTTTAAATATTTTTAATTAAAAAAACTCAAAAAACTTTTGATATAAAAAAAGTTTCCATAGTTTTGCATCAGAATTAAATATGGAAGTAAAAGAAAACATTATTCAGGGTGCATCAGAGTTATTTATGCGATATGGCATTAAGTCAATCAGCATGGATGACATTGCTAGGCATTTATCTATTTCAAAAAAAACCATTTATCAACACTTTGAGGATAAAGATGAGTTGGTTTATTCGGTAGTAGAAATGGAAATAAAAAATGATGTTAAAAGATTAACAATTATTACGGAGCAATCAACAGATATTTTAGACGAATTAATGAAAACGGCTATGTATATGAAAGAACATGTGAGTAATATGAATCCATCTTTATTGTATGATTTAAAAAAATATCATCCGAAAGGTCATGCTAAATTCAGAGAATTTAGCAAAGGATTTTTGGTGCAAAAAATTACCCAAAGTATCCATAGAGGCATCAAGGAGGGTATTTTTAGAGAAAATATCAATGTTGAAATGATGGCAATATATAGGATGGAATCTTGCGAAATGTGTTTTAACCCTGAAGCCTTTCCTAGCGATAAATTCAATTTTGAAGAGTTGCAACGTAATATATTCATGCATTTTATATTAGGATTGGCTACTGAAAAAGGATATAAATTATTACAAAATTTTAAAATAAAATCAAATGAAAATTAATTTAATTACTTATTTAATTATAGTAAGTATTTCGTTTTTAAATGCACAAAACGATACTTTAAAAATGAATTTGCAGGAATGTGTGGAATATGCATTGAAAAATAATAAATCCATTCAAAATGCAAGTTTAGATGAGCAAATTGCAAATGCAAAAGTGGGAGAAATTAGAGCTATTGGTTTGCCGCAAGTGAGTGGTTCGGTTGGTGTACAGCATAATTTAAAGTTAAGAGATATATTTTTGAATCCTACTGTACCTAATGTTTTTGGTACTCCTATTCCTAACAATGCAGTTGGTAAAGATTTGAGAGTTGCAAACTTTTTTCAATTACCCAATTCTATTGATGCTTCTTTGACAGTTTCCCAACTTTTATTTAGTGGTTCTTACGTTGTGGGTTTGCAGACAGCAAAAATTTATAAAGAATTATCACAAAAATCGAAACAAAAATCACTCATTCAAACCAAAGCCGATGTAACAAAAGCCTATTATATGGCTTTAATAAATTTAGAAAGAGCCAATCTTTTTCAAGTAAATATTGGAAGAGTAGATTCTATATTAAAGCAAACGAAAGCATTAAATAAGCAAGGAATGGTCGAAAGTATCGATATAGACAGATTGGAAGTTACACTCAATAATTTAATTACGGAGCGAGATAAATTTATGAATATGATGCTTTTAAGCAATATTTTATTAAAATATCAAATGGGCATGCCGTTAGATAAAAATATTGTATTGATGGATGATTTAAAAAGTGTATCAATTGATGAATCAACTATCAAATCAGAAAAAATAAATTATACAGAAAGAGTAGAATATCAACAATTACAAACGGCAAAAAGATTGCAAGAAATGGACTTAAAAAATAATCGTTGGTCGGCATTTCCTACGATTGCTGCATCTTTAAATGTAGGTGCATTTACTTCAGCTAAAAACTTTGGAGATGTTTTTTCGGGAAATAATTATTTTGCTTTAGGAGGTACTAATTCTCGATGGGCGAATTATGGATTAATTCAACTTGGTATGACAGTTCCAATTTTTGGCGGGTTTAGTAAAGGGTATAAAACCCAGCAAAGTAAATTAAATATAAAAAAAGCAGATAATAACATTCAGAACTTTGAGCAAGTGGTTGATTTGCAAGCAAAACAAACCGAATTAATGCTTCGCAACAACATAAAATCTTTGCAAATGCAGGAAAGAAATATGAAATTGGCTCAAAATGTATCAATTGTAACGCAAAAAAAATACAAACAAGGCACTGGCTCAAATCTTGAAGTGATTACAGCTGAAAGCTCGTTGAAAGAGGCTCAAATTAATTACTATAATACACTTTTTGATGCCATTACGTCAAAAGTAGATTATGATTTGGCGGTTGGGAATATAAAATAAAGTTTATGTTGGCTGAAATTAAAAATACTTCTGATTTTTCATCTATAGTTGGATTAATTAAGGATGCACAGTATAAATCTTACCAATTTGTAAATGCAACTTTAGTTCAATTATATTACCAAATAGGAAAAACGGTTTTTGATAAAATTAGCTCTGGATCTTGGGGTGATTCGGTAGTAAAAAATTTGGCTCAACACATTGATAATGAGCTACCTACATTGAAAGGATTTAATGTTAGAGGGTTGTATAGAATGAAACAATTTTATGAAACTTATTACCAATCTAAAATAGTGTCAACAGTGTTGACACAAATTAGTTGGTCGCAACATTTGGCTCTACTAAGCAAAACAAAAACTATTGAAGAAAAAGAGTTTTATATTACTTTAGTAGTTAATGATAAATTAAGTGTTCGAGAACTCGAAAGGCAAATAGATTCTTGTTATTACGAACGCTCAAATCATAAAAATCTAATTGTGTCATCACTGTTGACACAATTAGAAACAAAGTATTTTAAAGATAAATATGT
This sequence comes from Cytophagales bacterium, assembly GCA_004294265.1. Lineage (GTDB taxonomy): Bacteria > Bacteroidota > Bacteroidia > Cytophagales > UBA9547 > REAG01. The sequence continues at coordinate 12,853 of REAG01000142.1, forward strand.
GCTTGAATTTTTGAATTTGCCCGAAAAATTTAGCGAAAAAGATTTACAAAAAGGCATTATTGAAAATTTAAAATCTTTTATTCTGGAATTTGGAAAAGGATTTGCATTTGTTGGAAACGAATATAGAATTCAAGTAGGAAACCACGATTATTACCTCGATTTATTATTTTATCATAGAGATTTGAATTGTTTGGTAATGATAGAATTAAAAACAGAAGAGTTTAAACCCGAATTTATGGGAAAAATGAATTTCTACTTGGAGGCTTTAGATAGAAATGTGAAAAAAGAAAACGAAAATCAAAGCATAGGTATTTTATTATGCAAAGGAAAAGATACAGAAGTAGTTGAATTTGCCATGGCTAGAAACACTTCGCCCATGATGATTTCAGAATATGAAACAAAATTGATTGATAAAAAAATATTATTACAAAAATTACACGAATTTTCAGAATTAGCTAAACAAGAATTAAACCAATAGAAAATGAAAAATATAAATAAAATAATCGTAGCAAGCACAATTTTTGCGTTGGCATGTAGCAAAGAAAATCCTGATAAAAAAGTTCAATTAGATGATTTAAAAAAGAAGCAATCAGAAATTGTGGCTCAAATTAAACAATTAGAAGCTGATATTGCACAGACTGACACCACAAAAAAAGAAGTGAAATCTAAAATGGTGGCAATTTCTACCATTCAAGCACAAACATTTAATCATTTTATAGAAATTCAAGGCAAAGTTGAAACAGATAGAAATGTGATTGTTAGTGCCGAATCTGGCGGAGTGATTACAAAAATGTATGCCAAAGAAGGTGATAAGGTTAGAAAAGGACAGGTTTTAGCCGAAATTGATGCTATTTTGATTCGTAAAGGCATTGAAGAACTGAACACGCAATTAGAATTAGCAAACACCATGTTTGAAAAGCAAGAAAAATTGTGGAAAGAAAACATAGGAACAGAAGTTCAGTTTTTGCAAGCTAAAACGAGTAAGGAAGCATTAGAAGCCAAAAAATCATCCTTAAACGAACAATTAAAAAAAGCTAAAATCGTTGCGTCTATTGACGGATATATGGATGTGGCTTATAAAAAATTAGGAGAAATGGTAGGACCGGGAACGCCTGTGTTTCAAGTAATAAATTTTACAGATTATAAAGTAACTGGTGAACTAGCCGAAAGTTATGTAGGAAGTATCAATGTGGGTGACGAAGTAATGGTTTCATTTCCAGATTTAAAAAAAGAATTTAAGTCTAAAATATCGGTGGTGGGAAGTGCCATCAGCAACGTAAATCGTACTTTTAAAATTGAAATAAATGTTCCAAGTTTAAATATTAGCGTAAAACCAAATATGATTGCCTATTTGAAAGTAAAAGATTTCAGTAAAAATAATGCGATTGTAGCACCTATCAATGTGGTTCAAAATAGCAGAGATGATTCCTATGTTTATGTTGCGGAGGGAAACAAAACTGTAAGAAAAACAGTAAAAGTTGGCGATACTTACGGAAATTTAATATTAATCAATAGTGGATTAAATGTAGGCGATAAAATAATTACAACTGGTTATTCGGATTTAATAGAAGGACAGATTATAAATTACTAATTCTGTTTTTTTACAAAATTTTCAGTCATTTTTTTTGTAAGAAAAGAACCATAAGATTTTAGCTTTAAAAATCTATGGTTCTTTTTTTTGACCTATTTTAAATATCTAAAATCGTGATTCAAAGGGAGTTGAATTATAAACTCATACATTAATTTTATTACGTTTTCAACATCATCTTTATGCACAGTTTCAACTGTGGTGTGCATATATTTTAATGGCAAAGAAATTAATGCACTCGCCACACCGCAATTTGAATAGGCAAAAGCGTCTGTATCGGTGCCAGTGCTTCTAGAAACTGCTGCTCGTTGAACAGATATTTCTTTATTTGCTGCCACATCAAAAAGCATTTGTAATAAATTATTTTGAACGGCAGGCCCAAAAGTTAGAACGGGACCTTTTCCGCAAGAAATATCACCATCACGTTTTTTATCGTACATAGGGCTTTGTGCATCGTGCGTTACGTCAGTGCAGATAGCTACATCTGGCTTGATTCGATGAGCAATCATTTCTGCACCTCTTAAACCGATTTCTTCTTGAACTGCATTCACAATATACAATCCATAAGGTAATTTTATATTATTTTCTTTTAACCTTTTGGCAACTTCTGCAATCATAAAGCCGCCAATTCTATTGTCAAGGGCTCTGCCGACATAAAATTTTTCGTTCAATACAAAAAACTCATCATCAAAAGTAATCACACAACCTACATCAACACCATTTTCCAAAAGTTCTTTTTTTGTCATCCCGCAATCAATAAAAATATTTTTGAGAGTAGGCGTTTCCTCTTTTGCAGCATCACGAACATGAATGGCTGGCCATCCAAAAACGCCTTTGACAGCACCTTTTTTAGTCCAAATATTAACTCTTTTTGAAGGTGCAATTTGATGATCGGAGCCGCCATTTCTGCGTACATATATATAACCATCGTCTGAAATATAATTTACAAACCAAGAAATTTCATCGCAATGTGCCTCAATAACCACTTTAAATGGTGAATCAGGGTTTATCACACCCACCGCTGTGCCATAAACATCCGTAAAATATTCATCAACATTAGGTTTCAAATAATCTAACCATACACTTTGACCTGTGTATTCAAAACCAGTTGGAGAAGGTGTATTTAGGTATTTTTCTAAAAATATAAAGGAAGAATCGTTCATTATTATTTTTTTTTACAAATGTAATCACTTTTTTATCTCTAAATATACAATATTAAACTTTAGGAGAATGTTTTTTTAATTTGCTTTTTTTAAATTAGTTTGGTAATTACAAATCAAAAATCAGCAAATTATTAATGTTATAAAAGCTGTATTTTTTATTAGAATTTAAAACAAATTCCGATTACATTTGTTAAAATTGTAAAATCATTATAATTTATGAAGCATTTATTTGACAAAACTTCATTCAGTTGCAGCAAATTAGTTACAACTTCTTACAGTACTTCGTTTTCTATCGGCACAAAATTAATCAATAAAAGTATTCGTCAGCACATATATTCTATTTATGGATTCGTAAGATATGCTGACGAAATTGTTGATACTTTTCATGGTTTTGATAAAAAAGTATTGCTTGAGAGATTTAAAAAAGATACTTATTTGGCAATTGAAGAAGGAATAAGTTTAAATCCAATTTTAAACAGTTTTCAATTTACAGTAAATAAATATAAAATTGATCTTGATGTTATTAAAGCCTTTCTTCACAGTATGGAAATGGATTTAAGCAAAGAGTCACATGATTTAAAAAGCTATAAAGAATACATTTATGGCTCAGCAGAAGTAGTTGGTTTGATGTGTTTGAGAGTTTTTGTAGAAGGAAATTTTACAAACTATGAGAAGTTAAAACCATCTGCACTTAAATTAGGTTCAGCCTTTCAAAAAGTAAATTTTTTGAGAGATTTAAATCATGATAACGTACAATTAGGTAGAACTTATTTTCCAGAATTAGAATACGAATCTTTTAATTTATGTACAAAACATAGAATTGAAGACGATATTGAAAAAGATTTTAGAGATGCTTATATAGGAATAATGCAATTACCTGTAACTGCAAAATTGGGCGTATATGTTGCTTATATGTATTATTACAATTTATTTAAAAAAATACAAAGTACAACTCCAGAAAGAATAATGAATGAAAGAGTAAGAATACCTGATTCAAAAAAAATATATTTACTTACCAAATCATATTTTAAATACTCTTTATCAATGGCATAAAAAATGAAAATAAAATTAATAATATCTGTTTTATTTATATCAAATTTATCTTTTAGTTCGGATATAAAAGCTTTGAGAAATAGATTTTATATTTCGGTTGAATCTTCAACTGAAGCAAAAAAATTTATTTCTGATTTAACATTAATTTCTGACTTAAATCCAATTGAAGAAGGTTACAAAGCTGCAACAATAATTGTAATGGCAAAACATGTTTTCAACCCTTACTCTAAATTTAAGTATTTCTTAGACGGAAAAAAAATACTAGAAACAGTAATTCATAAAAACCCTGAAAATATAGAATTAAAACTTATTAGGTTTGCCATTCAAGTTAATATACCAAATTTTCTGGGTTATAATAATGATATTAATTCTGATAAAGCGTTTTTGTTAAAAAAAATAACTACCTTAGATGTAAAGTTACATGACGATTCGACTTTAAAAGAATTAATTATTAAATATTTAATTGAATCTAAAAAATGCAATAAATCAGAATTAGAAAAATTAAATTAATTAAAATTTCCAATATCATGGTACAGTTATTAGAAAATGTAATTTTGGTTAATGAAAATGATGAAGAAATAGGCATCATGGAAAAGCTCCAAGCCCACCAAGAAGGAAAGTTGCACAGAGCATTTTCAGTTTTTGTTTTTAATGATAAAAATCAATTATTATTACAAAAAAGAAACCCAAAAAAGTATCATTCAGGCGGACTTTGGACAAACACTTGTTGCGGTCATCCTCGACCAAATGAAAAAAACAAAGAAGCTGCAAGTAGAAGATTGTTTGAGGAAATGGGGTTCAAAATACCATTACAAAAGGAATTTCTGTTTACCTACCAAGCAAATTTTGAAAATGGATTGATAGAAAATGAAATTGATCATGTTTATTACGGTAAATTTAATAATTTTCCAGAACCAAATCCTTTGGAAGTTTCTGACTGGAAATTCATTAATTGGGACGTTTTAGTTAAAGATTTAGAATTAAATCCTCAAAATTATACGGTTTGGTTCAAAATTTGTGTAGAAAAAATTAGTCATAAAATGTTAGTTCAATACACTTAAAAGAATGTTTTTAAATATAATTATTACTTTACTTGCCTTTTTTGGAATGGAATTTATGGCTTGGTTTACACATAAATTCGTTATGCACGGTTTTATGTGGTTTTGGCACAGCGACCATCATGATAAATCAACAAATTCTTGGTTTGAAAGAAACGATGTATTTTTTATAATTTATGCCATTCCTGGTGCTTCTTTAATGATTTTTGGATTATTAAATGAAATTGATGTTCGATTTTTTATAGGCTTAGGAATAACATTATATGGCTTTACCTATTTTATTGTTCACGATATTTTTATTCATCAAAGATTTAAAATATTACGAAATTCTAACCATTTTTATTTAGTTGCTCTAAGAAAAGCACACAAAGCTCACCATAAAGTTATTACTAAAAATGATGGTACTTGTTTTGGAATGCTTTTAGTACCTTATAAGTATTTCGATGAAGCCAAAAAAATACTTTTAAAATAAAAACTATTACTAATGGGAACATATACCTATTTAACAATCAACTTCTTAACAATCCTATTTCCTTTAATAATGAGTTTTGAGAAAAAGATTTTTTTCTTCTCGATGTGGAAATTTGTTTTTCCAAGTATGCTCATTGTCGGTGCTTTTTTTATATTATTTGATTCTTATTTTACATATCTTGGAGTTTGGGGATTTAATCCTGATTATGTATTAGGAATTTATATTTACAATTTACCAATTGAAGAAATTTTATTTTTTCTTACAGTACCTTTTTCTTGTATTTTTATTTATGAATGTGTAAATATCTATTTATCTGATAAAATAAAGTATTTTAAAAGTAATATTATAAATAATTTAATTATTATTTCATTCGTATTTATTGGATGTTTTTTTACCACAAAGTGGTACACAGCTTTTGCATTTATTGGAGCTGCTTTATACTTAATATATAACATAATGGTAATTAAAAGTAATCATTTAGGACAATTTTGGATGTCATATTTACTTATTTTAATTCCTTTTATAGTTGTTAATTCAATTTTGACAGGCACTTTTTTATCAAATCCAATCGTTTGGTATAATAATAATCACAATCTTGGTATCAGAATATTGACAATTCCAGTTGAGGATTTTGCCTATAATTTACTTTTAGTTCTTATGAATATTACTTTTTATGAGCGTTTTAAAAGTCTTTCAAAAGTTAAATAAATAATGAAAATATATACAAAAACTGGTGATGCGGGCAAAACTACTTTGGTTGGGGGTTCAAAAGTGTCAAAATCACATATTCAAATTCAGGCTTGTGGTTCTGTGGATGAGTTAAATTCTTGGGTAGGTTTATTGGCAGAATATACCATTAATGAAAGGCACAAACCCGTTTTGAGAGAAATACAAAATATGCTTTTCAATATTGGAGCAAATGTAATGACTGAAATTGACAAACATATTTCAAAAGTTCCTTTGATAATCGAATCCGATATAGAATTGTTAGAAACTGAAATCGACAAAATGGATGCATTATTAGAACCCATGCGAAGTTTTATATTGCCAGGTGGTCATAAAGAAGTTGCCTTTGCACACGTTGCTCGCACAGTTTGCAGAAGAGCAGAACGAGATTTAGTTTTGTTATTTGAAAATGGATATCCTCTTTCATTAGTAATAAAATATATAAATAGACTATCAGATTACTTATTTACTTTATGCAGAATGATGAATAAAGACTTAGAAGTTAAAGAAATTCCTTGGACACCAAGAAAAAATTCGTAATTTTAAAAAGTATTATCAAATAAATATAAATTATGAATACAAGGAGGGATTTTATTTATAAAAGTTCGGTTTTAGCAGGTTCACTTTTTTTACCCTCAACAGCTTTTTCTAAAACACAAAAATATGTAGCAATTCAACTATGGTCTTTAAGAGATGAAATGGAAAAAGATGCCAAATCTACCTTAAAAAAAATTGCAAAAATGGGTTTTAATGAAGTTGAAGCTTATGGTTGGGACTTTTATGGAATGAATCCAAAACCATTTAAGACTTTTATTACTGATTTAGGATTAAGAATGCGTAGTGCTCATGGAGCTATAATGAAAAAAAATCCGCTTGAAGTAACTCCACCTAATTTGCAAGAATCAATTGATAGAGCCAAAGAAGCTGGATTAAAATATTACATTATTCCATATATGGAACAAGCCAATTACAACACATTAGATAATTGCAAAAGAACGGCAGAATATCTAAATATGTATGGCGAAATGTGTAAGAAATCTGATTTACAACTTCTATATCACAACCACGATTTTGAGTTTCAAACCATAGAAAATACAACAGTTTATGAAGTTTTGTTAAACAATACAGACAGTAATAATTTAAAGTTTGAATTAGATTTATATTGGATTAACAAAGCTGGAAAAAATCCTATTGACTTATTTAAAAAATACCAAAAGCGTTTTCCACTTTGGCACGTAAAAGACCAACACAAATCATTGAATGAAAGTACTGAAATTGGAAATGGGAATATAAATTTTGCTAAAATATTTAAACATTCTGATTTATCTGGTTTAGAACTGCACGTGATCGAACAAGAAAATTATCAAGGAAAATCTCAGTTTGAATCTGCAAAAATATGCCTTAAAAACTTTAAAAAAATTAATTTTTAATCTTTTATCTTTAAATTATTAATTTAAAACTTTTATATTTCTAATTTTATATCATATAATCAAACAACACTAAGTTTATGTCTGAAGAAATTTTAAAAGCATTAATGCAACTTTTTGCTATCATTACTAAACAAGATGATGGAGTAAGTGAGAAAGAACGTCTTTTTGTGGAAACTTTTTTGAAAACACAACTTAACTCAGAATTAGTAGTTTCTTATATGGAACTTTATGAAGGCTTTCTTGGAATTAAAGATAAAGTAGCTGAAGTTGAAGATGATACAAAAAAGAAAAAACTTACTTCAGTTAAAGATTCTGTAAAGACATTATCTATTTGTAAAAAAATTAATAAAACTCTTACTCAAAAACAAAAATTTATTGTTTTAATAAGACTTTTTGAATTAATAGACACAGATACAGTGGCAGAATCAACTGCCAATCAACGCTCAGAAATTATAAATACAGTAGCAACTGTTTTTAATATTGAAGAATTTGAATTTGCACAAATAGAAAGGTTTTGTAAAACAAAAGATATTAATTTATTAATTGAAAATCCTAATATATTACTTGTTGGTAATGAAATATTACCACTAGAATTAGGGGCTAAAATTATTGACAATGAAATTGATAGTACCATAGGAATTTTGCATATTCTTTCTGAGGATATGTATTTTATGCGTTATTTAGGAACTTCAAATATATTACTAAACGGACAACCTGTAAGCAAAAACCAAGTAAGTTTATTTCCCTATGGCAGCACAATTAAATTACCTCAAGGCGAACCTATTTATTACAGCGATGTACACACTCGATTTTTGTCTTCACTCGATATTCCAAAAATATCTTTTGAAGCAAAATCTTTAGAATATAAATTTCCGAACGGTAATATTGGATTAAGAAATGTCAATATTAGTGAAGGTCCAGGACATTTAATTGCTATCATGGGCGGTTCTGGAGCCGGAAAAACAACTTTGCTTAATGTTTTGGCTGGTTTAGAAAAACCCACAAACGGAAGTATAACCATTAATGGCATTGATGTAGTCAAAAATAGAAAAAAAATTGATGGAGTGATTGGTTTTGTGGCTCAAGATGACATACTATTTGAAGAGTTATCTGTTTTTCAAAATTTATATTACAATGCGAAATTATGTTTTAAAGATTTTTCTGAAACCGAACTAACGGAAGCCGTTTTTAAAACCTTAAAAAGTTTAGGTTTATATGAAATTAGAGATATAAAAGTAGGAAATGTATTAAATAAAAAAATTAGTGGTGGTCAAAGAAAACGATTAAATATTGCTTTAGAACTTATTCGAGAGCCTGCCATCATGTTTTTGGATGAACCTACTTCGGGTTTATCGTCTAGAGATTCTGAAAATGTGCTCGATTTATTAAAAGAACTTACTTTAAAAGGGAAATTAATTTTCGTGGTAATCCATCAACCGTCCTCAGATATTTATAAAATGTTTGATAAAGTGATAATTTTGGATGTGGGCGGTTATCAAATTTATTACGGAAATCCAGTTGAAGCAGTTTCATATTTCAAAAGAATCACAAATCAAGTTAATGCAGAAGAAGGTCAGTGTCATAGCTGCGGAAACGTAAATCCTGAACAAATTTTTAATACCATTGATGCAAAAGTGGTTGATGAGTACGGAAATATTACCGAAACACGTAAGAATTCTCCTAAAATATGGAATACATATTTCAACGAAAAAATTAAGCTAGAAAAAATAGAAGTAGTTACGGATGCACCACCAAAATCACTTTCTGTTCCAAATATACTCAAACAATTTTTAGTTTTTACAAAACGAGATGTGCTTTCCAAAATCGGAAACACACAATATATGTTAATAAATTTGTTAGAGGCACCACTTTTGGCTTTTTTATTGAGCTTTACTATTAGATATATTGACGACCCTAAAGGTGAACATTATTACTACGGAACAAATGAAAATATTCCTGCCTATTTGTTCATGAGCATAATTGTTGCACTTTTTATGGGCTTGACCATTAGTGCAGAAGAGATAATTCGGGATGCAAAAATTCGCAAACGAGAAACTTTTTTAAATTTGAGTAGATTAGGATATTTATCTTCAAAAATTACGATTCTTTTTACTATTTCAGCAATTCAAACGCTTCTATTTGCACTTATTGGAAATTCAATTTTAGGAATTTCTGGCATGAATTTTAGCTATTGGATAATGCTTTTTTCACTCAGTTGTGCCGCCAATATGATGG
>REAG01000351.1 GCA_004294265.1 Cytophagales bacterium
ACGCAGAATAAAAGGGGGAGGAACTTCTTCAGAAAGTATAAATTCAGTAATAATTATATAATAAAATAAAAATAATTCTAAATTTATTTTTAAATGCGAAAGCCCAGTTGATAAGTAGAATTGATTCCTTAAAAAAAAGACATAAAAATTTCATAAATATTTGAAATTAAATTTTAAAATAGTTTTTTGGGATTTCAATTAAATATTTAACTTCGCATTATAATTGAAGGCTATATCAGAAAATATCATTTTTAATTTAAGAAAAATAATCCAAAATGAGAGAATTACAATACAGAGAGGCACTTAGAGAAGCCATGAACGAAGAAATGAGAAGAGATCCTTCTGTGTTTTTGATGGGTGAAGAAGTGGCAGAATATAATGGTGCTTACAAAGTTAGCCAAGGAATGTTGGATGAATTTGGAGCAAAAAGAGTGATAGATACTCCTATTGCAGAGCTTGGTTTTGCAGGTATTGGTGTAGGAGCTGCCGTTAATGGTTTGCGACCTATCATTGAATTTATGACTTTCAATTTTTCTTTAGTTGCTATCGATCAAGTAATAAATAGTGCAGCTAAGTTTATGTCAATGACAGGCGGACAATATCCTTGTCCTATTGTTTTTAGAGGTCCAACTGGAAGTGCTGGTATGTTAAGTTCACAACATTCACAAGCATTTGATAATTGGTTTGCAAATACACCAGGTCTTAAAGTTGTTGTTCCATCAAATCCCGCAGATGCTAAAGGTTTATTAAAAACATCCATTCGTGATAACGATCCAGTAATATTTATGGAAAGTGAACAAATGTATGGAGACAAAGGTATGGTTCCTGATGGCGAATACACTATTCCAATTGGTGTTGGAAATATTGTTCAATCAGGCACAGATGTAACTATAGTAACTTTCGGAAAAATGCTTTCGAGAGTAGTTATGCCCGCTGTTGAAGAATTGGCTAAAGAAGGAATAAGCTGTGAAGTGATTGATTTACGTTCAATTCGCCCAATAGATTATCCGATGGTAGTTGAATCTGTAAAGAAAACCAATCGTTGCGTAGTTGTAGAAGAAGCTTGGCCTTTAGGTTGCATTGCAACAGAAATTACATATCATTTACAAAGATATGCCTTTGATTACTTAGATGCACCAGTAATTAGAGTTACAAGCAAAGATTTACCGCTTCCTTATGCACCAACATTAATTGATGAAATTTTACCCAACGTACCTAGAACCATAAAAGCGGTTAAAGAAGTTATGTATAAAAAATAATCTATTATATATTTCAAAAAGATTAGTTTTAATTGTTTAATTGTTTATATAAACTCTTTCACTTTGTGTTAGAGTTTTTTATTTAAAATAATTTTGAAAAAAATAACATAAAATATTGACTATCAATGTTTTATGTTAAAATAAAATAAAAATTATTTATGATTACTTAAATAAAAATATTACTAATTTTAAAATAAAATAAATAAAATTAAAAATAATTAG
>REAG01000267.1 GCA_004294265.1 Cytophagales bacterium
CAAGGCGATTTTTAGCTTCTTTAAAAGCAGATATTAACATAGATAATTTAAATTTTATTTTATTAAATAAAGACACAAAGTCCTCTGAATTAGATGATTATATAATTAAAATTAAAAGTGGTGTTGATTTTGGTTTATTGTCTGAATCTGGCTGTCCTGGCATTGCAGATCCAGGCTCTTTGGCAGTAAGATTAGCACATGACAACCAAGTTAAAGTTACACCTATTGTAGGTCCTTGTTCTATTATTTTGAGCTTAATGGCTTCAGGTTTTAACGGGCAGAATTTTGAGTTTCATGGGTATTTACCAATAGAAAAAAACGAAAGAATTAAAAAGATATTATTACTTGAAAATGAATCAAAAAAAAGTAAAAAAACTCAGATTTTCATAGAAACTCCTTTTAGAAACGATCATTTAGCTAACGATATTATTACTAATTGTAAAAATGAAACCCATTTTTGTGTTTGCAAAGATATAACAGGAAAAAATGAATGGATAAAATCTATTAAAATTAAAGAATGGAAAAAACTATCTTTTGAGCTTGGAAAAACACCAACTGTTTTTTTAATTTTTGTAAGTTAAATTAAAAAAATAAATATTAATTAGGTAATAATTCATAAAATATTAATAATGAAACTAAGAATAGATATTAAAGTCGCAACGCCAAAAGAATGGATAATAAGAGTTTTGGAAAACTTACCATTATTTTTACAAGATCATGCTAATAACGAACGAAAAGTTTCTACTGTCGCTTTGAGTTTTGTGGCTAAATATCCTGATAGAGTAGATATTATTGACGAACTTATTGAAACAGCCATAGAAGAAATGGAACACTTTAGAGAGGTTCATAAAATAATGTTTGACCGAAAAATTCAATTAACTCATCAAATTGAAGAAGATTTGTATATGAAAGAATTAATTGAACTTGCTAGAAATGGTAAGGATGATAGATTTTTGGATAGATTAATCATTGCCTCATTGGTTGAATGTAGAGGTGCTGAAAGATTTAGAATTGTTTATGAAAATATTACTGAACCAGATTTGAAAGTTTTTTATCATAAACTATGGGCAAGTGAAGCAAAACATAGCGAAGTTTACGTTAAAATGGCGTTAAGATATTTTCCAGAATCGGTTGTTTATCAAAGATTAAATGAATTAATTGAAGCAGAATCAGTAATTATGCTCAAACAACCTTTTAGCGGAAAAATGCACTAATTTTATTTTTATTATTACTAAATTTTAATTCAAAATATATTTAAAATTTCTCTTCAATTCCTAACCCAAAAAGAGCAAAATCATACTTAACAGGATCTTTAGCATCTAATTTTTTGAGAAAATTTGTAAGCTCAACAGCTGTTTGCCAATCGGTTTTCGTGCTTTCAATAATATTTAGTCTGCGAGCAACTCTATCTACATGCAAATCCATAGGACAAATTAATTGTGAAGCATTAATATTTTTCCAAATTCCAAAATCTACGCCATTATTGTCATTTCTTACCATCCATCTTAAAAACATGCACAATCTTTTGCATGCAGACTTCTTTGCTGGAGAGGCAATGTGTTTATGTGTTCGATTGGGTGCATAAGGTAAATCAAAAAAAATATGATAAAATCCTATAAGTGCTTTTTCAATATTTTCGTCTTTAGGAGTAATATGATTGGAAAATGCTGTTTCTAAAGTTTCGTTATTTTTGTAATAATGTCTAAAAAATGATATAAAATAAAGTAAATCTGTATCGTTGAAAGTTCGATGTACAAATCCTTCAAATCGTTTAAATTCGTTTTCTGAAGATTTTGTTATGAATTTGTGCGGTTCATTTTCAAATAGTTGAATTAATTTTTTGCAGCTATTAATAATAGTAATTCGTTGCCCCCAAGCAAGTGTGGCTGCAAAAAATCCCATAATTTCAATATCTTGTTTTTTTTGAAATAAATGAGGAATTAATATAGGATCGTTCGAGATAAATTCAATTTTATTATATTTCTCTACTTTTAAATCTAAGAAATTTCTTATTTCTGCAATATTTTTCAAATGATTTTTGTTAATTTTTATAAAAATATGAATTAATTTTAATAATCATGAAAAGGATTTTCCATGTGTAAGTTTTATCAAAAAATTAACTATACTAGGGAAATTTTTTAACGTTTTTATTATTACGTTTGTTAAATGAACTTTCCCGAAAGTTTCTTGCAAAATTCTTCCCACTCTTAATCTATTTTTAAAATTTTTGTTCCAAATTTTTAAATAATTTTTTTCTAATTCATTTCTGTTTTTGTTGTTTTTAAAATAGTTATCTACCTCATTAGCAAGCAAATAGGCAGAATGAAATGCCATACTCATTCCGTTTCCACAAAGCGGAGCAATCAAACCAGCACTGTCTCCACACATTAAAATATGGTTTTCAATAAGGTTTTTATTTGAAAAATCAATTTGAGAAATTGTTACTGGTTTTGAAAATAAAAACTCTGAATTAGTAAAATATTCTTTTAAATAAGGGTTTTTAAATAGCTCATTTTTCTCCAAATTTTCTATCGAACCATGTAAACGTAAATTTTCTGCAGTTGTAAGATAGCACAAACAAGTAATGCCGTTTTCAACACGTGAAATGCCACAATAACCATCTTTAAAATTATGTAATTCTATAATATCATTAGCTATTTTAGTTTTAATATGATATTTAACTCCTATATAGTTTAATTTATTTTGTTTTGAAATTTTAACAAATTCTCTGTTGAATTTAATATCTAAATTTGATCTTTTCCCAAAAGAACCTATACAAACTTTAGCACTATAATTGAGTTCATTTGTTTGTAAGAAAAATTGATTATTTTCAAAATGAACATCGTTAACTGATGTATTTTCAAAAACTGAAACTCCCGATTTTCTGGCAATAAATGCAAGTTTTTCATCTAAAATGTATCTACTTATTCCAATTCCACCTAAAGGCAGTCTTTGATTAATAAAACTACCATCCGGAGAACTAATACCAACTCTTTTTATGATTGGAAGTTCCATTTCAGAAATATTTAAACCTAATTGATTTAGGAAATTCAAACTTTCAAGACTAATATATTCGCCACAAACACGGTGCATAGGATAGCTTTCTTTTTCAAAAACAATTACTTTATATCCTTTTTTCGCCATTAAAATAGAAAAGCTCAAACCTGAAAGTCCACCTCCAATAATTGCTATATCATACATTTTAAAAAAAATTTTACAAGTTTAATGATAAGTTTATTATTTATGTTTAAAAAAAATGATTAAAAAGTTTTTATTTATTATGATATTTTGATTATAACCATAAGTTATAATCATTTTTTAAAATTATATTTTTATTTTAAACATTTACTTTTAATTTTGTATTGTTTATAATTAATCTAAATAAAAATAATGAGAAATTTAATCATAGTTTCAATACTTTTAATCTTATCTTGTTGTTCTTCAAAAAAATCAAACAATCCTGAAGAATTACCAACTGTTAAAATTGAACCAGTTTTAATAAATATTTTCGATAATTTAATTGTACCAAATTTTGAAGATTTAAGTTCTACAACAACGGATTTAGAAACTGCATTTGATAATTTTACAAATAATCCTAATCAAGTTAATTTAGATAGTGTTCAAAATAAATATTTAAAAGCTTATATTTCTTATCAATATGTTTCGCCATTTATGTTTGGTCCGTCCTTAAATGGTATTTCAGATTTGAGTTTTTTGGTTAATACATTTCCATCCGACACTACTCAAATTAAAATAAGAGCCACCGATGGAAATCTAAATTTTGCTGATTTCAAACATGATACTCGAGGTTTTGGGGCTTTAGATTATCTTTTATTTCATAAAAATGATACAGAAATTATTTCTGAATTAAGCAATACCAATAGAAAAGATTATCTTAAAAAAGTAATAACTGAAATGAAAAGTAGTATTAATACTACAAAAACAAATTGGATTAATTATAGAACCATATTTGTTTCAGATGCTAAAATTTCGGCTCAAAGTTCTATTAATCAGCTATTTAACGCCAATGTAAAATCACATGAACTAGTCAAAAATTATAAGTTAGGAATTCCTTTGGGATTGATTTCGAGGGTTAGTTCGGTTATCAATCCTAACCAAATTGAGGCTAGATATAGTGGCTATTCGTTAAAATTATTGCAAGAAAGCTTGAAAGCTGTTGAAAATACTTGGCTTGGAAAAAGTAAGAATAATATTAATGGAAATGGTTTTGATGATTTATTAAATCAGAAAAATGAAACCTTAAAAAATAATACATTGCAACAATTTTCTAATATTCAAAATGCCTATAATCAAATACCATTAAACGAAAATATGGTTAATTTAATTAATAATGATAAATCAAGTCTTGCCGGATTGTTCAATCAAGTAACGAGCAATACACGATTTATTAAATCTGAATTAGCTTCTGCATTAAGTTTATCTGTAACTTATTCGAGCAATGATGGAGATTAAATATGAATTTCAATAAAATTTATAACCCAAACCAATTAGTTTCGATAGCTCCGTTAGCGAGTTTTCGTATCATTTTTGGTTTGGCAATGGCAATTAGTACGCTCCGTTTTATAGTTTTAGATTGGATAGAAAAACAGTATATCGAAACTCAAATTCATTTTCAATATTTTGGATTTGGATGGCTTCCCTACCCTAGTCAAAATTTAATTTATATATTATTTATAGTCTTGCTAATCAGTAGTTTAGCTATTTTTATTGGATATAAGTATAATTATTTTAAGTTTCTATTTTTTATATCTTTTAATTATATTGAATTATTAGATGTTTCTTACTATTTGAATCATTATTATTTTGTAAGTTTAATTAGTATTTTACTTCTATTTATTCCTGCTTCAAAAAACTATTCTATTGATTCCTATTTAAGTAAAAGTAGAATAAATGATGTGCCTCGTTGGACTATTGATATATTAAAATTTCAACTTGGAATAGTGTATTTTTATGCTGGTTTAGCAAAAATAAATCATGACTGGATTTTTGAAGCTTTACCTTTAAAAATATGGCTACCAGCACAAACTGATATGCCTTTATTGGGTTACTTTTTTGAATTTAAGCAAACAGCTTATTTATTTAGTTGGGTTGGTTTATTTTTCGATTTATCTATTGTGTTTTTTATGTTATCAAAAAAAACTAGATTTTTGGCATATCTTACCATTATTATATTTCATTCTTTAACTGGATATATGTTTCAAATTGGTGTTTTTCCTTTAATCATGTCTTCGAGTATGCTTCTATTTTTTTCATCTGATTTTCATATTAAATTACTTAAAAAATTTGAAAATAAAAATATTCCAGTCTTTAATTATTCATTCAATAATAACTATATAAAATACTCATTACTAACACTTTATATAATTTTTAATTTAACTTTTCCCTTCAGAAATATACCTTATCCTTGTAATTTATTTTGGACTGAAGAGGGTTATCGATTTTCGTGGAGAGTAATGGTTGTTGAAAAAACTGGATATGCTATTTTTTTGATTACAAATCCTAAAACAGGAGAAGAAACCGCCATTATTAATAGTGATTTTTTAAATGAACACCAAGAAAAACAAATGTCTTTTCAGCCTGATTTAATACTACAATTTGCTCATAAATTACAAAAAATATTCAGTAAAGAAAATAATATAATTACTAAAGTTAGAGCTGAAGTATATGTTTCTTTGCAAGGTAAACCATCTCAATTACTTTTTAATCCACAAATTAATTTATGTGAAATAGAAGATACTTGGAAACCAAAAAAATGGTTAAATTGTAATAATGATTGAAGATTTGATAAGAAATTAAAATAATATCTTATCAAAATAATTACAGATTAGCTATTTTTTCTTCTAAAAATTGCTAATAAAAATCCAAGAACAACCACAAAAGAACCACCCCAAAGTATATCGATACCGGGTTTTTCCATGGCTTTTAAAATTACCCAATCTTTTTGAGTAGTATTATAACCCATATTAAAAGTTCCTGTTTTAGGGTCAATATCCATTAATGTTAATCTAATTCCTAAACCTAAATTATCATCTGAAATTCTACCAACCATTTGTCTGTGAATGACATAAATCGGATTCATATAAATAGGTTTATCTTTGGTTAAAATCTTAACTTTTGCTTTTACGGCAGCATCTTCAGGACCTAATATAAACTCGTTAATTTCGCTTACTCTTTCGATTTTTTCCAAAATTGCATAATAATCATTAACCAAAAATGTATCGCCAAGTACAATTTGTTTGGTTTCTAATTCGCTCCATTCTCGCTCTTCATTAGGGTCTGGAATGGAGGATACATGTGAATATAAATCTTTTGTAAACATTTTTTTAATATCTGGCGAAGCCAATAAACCCATTTCTTTATTAACTTGAGCTCTTGGAAATAATGTAAATGTACTGCCATCCGATTTTTTAAATTCTATTTCATAAAAAGTATTTTCAGGCATATATTTAAGTGTATCGCCTTTTTTTGCTAAAGTCATACCATTTATAATAGCATCATTAGTAAGAATAATCTTGTTTTTATCATCAGTAGGTCGAATATTTTCTTTATTTACAAATCCTTTTATATTATCAGCTTCAATTCTTAAACCTTTATAGTTTACGTCATAATCTGCCATTTTAATGGTTTCATCTCTAAAAAGCAACACATTATCTTGGTTCATTTGCGTTGTAAATTCTTTGGAATATAGCAAACCTGAAGTATTATTTGAAACCACTTTTGAATAACCTGCCGAAAATAAAACCCCAATTAACATTAATCCTACACCCACATGAGCCACTGCACCACCTGAAAGTTTTGGTTTTTTACCAATTAAATGTATAGCGATAGTTGCATTAAAAACTAATCCATAAACGGATGCAATAATAAAAAATAAATAAGGAATTATTTTAATATCAAACCAAATTATAGAAAAAACAGAAGCTAAAGCACTGATTACCAAAGGAGTATAAAAATATTTTGATAGCGATGATTTGTCTATTTTTCGCCAATAAAAAAACTGTCCCGTTCCTGAAACCATCGTAACAGCTGCCATAAGCCATAATTGAAACTTACTGTAATGTTCAATTTGATCAGCGGGTAAAGCCAAAGATGATTTAATATTCAATGCACTTAAAATGGAATTATATACAGGAATAGAAGTAGTATATATTACTTGAAATGCGGTTAGTGAAAGTAATATTGTTCCAATAAATATCCAAAATGTTCCATCAAAAATATTATTTTCATTGGCAGTTTTTGGAATTATTTTCCAAACACGCAAACAAAGCAAAATGGCAACAAAAATGAAAGCCAAAAGGTATAATAAAAGTTGTCCTGAAAGTCCTAAATCGGTAAAAGAGTGAACGGAAGCATTGCCTAATATTCCGCTTCTAGTTAAAAAAGTAGCATATAAAATTAAGATAAAACTACTGATTACCAAGATAATAGCTAGTTTTAAATACGTACTTTTTTGAGTAGCAATAATCATTGAATGAATGGCAGCCACCAAAATAATCCAAGGAACATAAACGGCATTTTCAACGGGATCCCAATTCCAATAGCCGCCAAAATTCAGAGTTTCGTAAGCCCAATAAGCACCCATTAAAATACCAATTCCTAAAATTAAAGCTGAAAAATTAGCCCAAGGCAGGGCTGGTTTCATCCATCCTGTAACGTCTTTTTTTGCCAATCCAGCCATACAAAAGCTAAATGGAACAAGCGTAGTAGCAAATCCTAAAAACAAAGTTGGAGGATGAATAACCATCCAGTAATTTTGTAAAAGCGGATTCAAACCTGTCCCATCTTTGGGAACAAATTCTGGTTGAGAAAGAAAAATAGGAGCATCGGTCATGAAATCACGTAAAAGAATAAAAGGCGAACTCCCAATATTGAGATTTCCTATCGAAATTCCTAAAATCATAGATGCCAAAAAAGCTTGAACAAGGGCGAAAATTGCCATCATGGGTGCTTCCCACT
>REAG01000352.1 GCA_004294265.1 Cytophagales bacterium
GTTAAAAACATTAGCGTTAATAGATAAAGGAGTTGCCCAATTTACAGTTACCATCGTTAAACTATTACAAGAAGCAAAAGCATAATCACCAATACTAGTGTTATGTTAAACGTAAATTGACGGATAGAGTCTTTTTAATTTCACCCTAGCCTCATTATTTGTGAATTGCCAATTTATGGCACTATTTTTATTATTCCTGTGGTTTTGCCAAGCATCAACTTCTTCCTTTATCTTTTTAATTGTTGAGATGTGCCTGTTTAAACACTGACCATTTAAAACATGTAATTCAATTTCTGCCATATTTAACCAACTCCCATGCTTTGGGGTATAAACGAATTCAAACCTATCACATAACCGCTTTGCTTCTTCTGGTATAAATGTTTCATAAAACGCCGATATTGAATGTGTTTTGAAATTATCCATAACCAATACTATTTTCTTAGCCTTTGGATACCATTCATCTGCTATTCTTTTTACAAAAAAAGCCCAATCTTTTTTTGTTTTAAATTCTGTCACTTCAACGAAACGATTTCCCTTTAATGGCTCATTTGCCATAAATATATTTACAACTCCATGTCTTATATATTCATAATCAACCCTAGCGTCTTGGCCAACTTTCATCGGTATTGATGGCTTTCCATCTTCTATTAATTGTTTAGGTGACTCATCCATACACACAACTGGCATTTCTTCATCATAAGGTCTTTTATAAATATCCAATACCTTTTCCATATTTACCACAAAATCACTGTTTTTCTCTGGTGGTATTACCCATCCTTTCACTTTCCAAGGCTTAAGTTCGTTTTTTTTAGCACACTTCTTACCGTAACATGTGTAACACTTTCAACGTACTTAAGCTCAACCATCTTGTCTGCAAGTAATCTTAAAGACCATTTTGAAAAACCTTTAGGTGGCTCACTACAACAAAGTGCCACTAAATTTGCTTCAAAGTCTCCATCAGACTTTTTATCATAAATTCTGGTAGATATACGCCGTTCTAATATGGATTCAAAACCCTCTTCAATGAATTTCTTTTTAATTCTGTCAATTGTACGCATCCCAACTTTTAAAATTTTGCTTATTTCCTCATTAGTAACTTTTTGAGAATATTCGCCTTCATCGCAATTTAAAAGAACATATGCTGTTCGAAAAGATTGAGCCGTGTGTGAACCTTTATTGATAATATCATTAAGCTCTGTAACCTCCGTTTTTGTGAGTTTGATAGTATATCGTATCATCTTGTTATTTGTTTGCCAAATATACAAAATAATACGTCATATTATACTTAACTTAACACTAAATCAATTTAATAAGACACCAAATACTCGGCTTCACGGTCGCCTAGTTTAGCTTTTAATAGCTGAAAGAGTTGAATTTCGGTAACACTCATTTGAATTGATTTTTATAATAACAAATATAATAAACTATTTCAAAAACCACTAAAAGCCAAAAAAGCCTGTTA
>REAG01000268.1 GCA_004294265.1 Cytophagales bacterium
TTGGTTTACAACCTTATTAATGGGTCTTTGTTTGTATTTCAATGTTTTTAAGAAAATATTAAATTCTTTTGAAAATATTACTATTTTTGATAAAATTTTCAAAAAGAAATAAATTTTAAAATAATCTAATAATATTACATTTTTGTAAAATCATATTGTTTTTACAAAATATTAATCTATTATTGCATATTAAATCAAAAATATTAAAAAAATAAAATTTAAAACTAAAAAACATGTCAGAAAATCAAAAATCCTCAAATCTTACAAAAATCTTAATAGGAGTTGCAGTAGTTCAATTAGGAATTATTATATTTCTTGCAATGAAACTTAGTTCTTCTAACAACGAAGTTGAAAAGCTTTCAGGTACAGTAGCAATAAACGAAGATGTAATTTCACAAAAAACCAAAGAATTAGAATCATTAAGCAATGATTTTGAGAGAATAAAAAAAGAAAGGGAACAATTAGGATTAGTAAACGATGACTTAGAAAAGCAATTAACTACATTAAATTCAGCTATTGCAGATTTAAAAAAATCCAAAAATTTGGATTCATCTAAACGCAAAGAATTAGAACAATTGGTAGCATCTTTAAGAGCTGAAATATCTAAGCAAGACCAAGAGATTGCTTCATTGAAAGCTGCGAATGATTCCTTAACTACAGATGTTTCAAATTTGACCAAGGAAAAATCAAAATTAGGAGATTCATTAAATAATGTAGCAATGAAAAAATCTGATTTGGAAGGAAAATTAAAATTCGCTTCAATACTTAAAGCTGAACAATTTAAAATAACAGTATTGAAAGAAAATGGAAAAGAAATTGAGGATGATGATTATAAAGCATCAAAAATTAATAGAGTTAAAATCACTTTTAGACTGGTGGATAATAAAGCCGCCAAACAAGAAAGTAAAGATTTTTTTATGAGATTAATTGTTCCAGGTGGAGATTCATTTTCGGATGTAAACAACGGAGGCGGAACAACAACTTTGTCAGATGGCACTCAAATTAATTACACTATGAAACAAACATTAACATTTGATAATTCAGGACAAAATATGGTCTTTATTACTTTTGCTGGCATGAAGTATGTAGAAGGAGAATATAAAACCGAAATCTTTTGTGATGGATTTAAAATTGGTTCAGGCACTTTTAAAGTAAGATAAAATCAACAAAATCATTCATGCTCAAAGAAAAATTTCAATTAAAAAAACTCACAGTAGTAGTTGCCACTGGTAGAGTAGAGTTTGATGAAGAAAATGCTGTTATCAAAAAAGTTCATGATGATAATGAATTTTTGTTTGATGCTATAACTTGTGCCGCACGTCCTGTTGAGTTTTCTATTGTCAATCAATTATATAAATTAGATAAGCAAGAGGTTTTGGCTGCATGTGAAGATTGCAATTTTAGCAGAAGAATTGGAGTTTTAACAACCGAAAAATATCATCTGATATTAACCCCTTTTGTTGAGCGTTATACTTTTTTTGGAAAAGATCAAGCAGCAAAACTTACTGAGGATGTTATTGATGAGTGTACATTTTTAGGTTGTGATACATTAAGAATTACTCAATTTGCGATGATGCGTGGACACATGCCTTTTTATGATCAATTCAAAGGTATCGTTGAAACTTTACTTACCGATAAAGAATCACCTATAACTTTAGTTTATTTTGACGTTCCTGAAAAAAACTATGATGAAGTTTGTACTTTATTTAACTCTTATAAGAAAATAAATTAAAAAAAGTTTGCAAATTAATATTAAGTGATTACCTTTGCACTCCCAAATAAATAATGGTCCTATCGTCTAGGGGTTAGGACATCTCCCTTTCACGGAGGAAACAGGGGTTCAATTCCCCTTAGGACTACATAAATGGGATAATAAATTAAAAATAAAAAAACTTGGTTATGCAAATAATCAAGTTTTTTTTTGTCTAAATTTTACTTTAGTTATTTATTTCCTACTTTTACAACGTAATTTTAAATTCATTTTAATTAATTTGTAAAATGAAAAATTAGCATAAAATCAAATTAATTAAAAATAAATATGTCAAAATCAATTTTTATTCAAGATATAGCTCTAAAAGCGGCAAAAGTTTTTGAGGAAAACGGTGGTCAGTTTATAACACCATCAAAAGTTTTGTTCAATAAACTTCAAAATATACATTGTTTTATTTTTGATTGGGATGGCGTATTCAACGATGGACGGAAAAGTGTAGAAACATCAAGTAATTTTGCAGAACAAGATGCCATGGCTTTACATATAATAAGATATGCCTATTGGAAAAAGTATAAAAAACTTCCTCTTATAGCCATTATAACAGGTGCTGATAACGAAACGGCTTATTCATTTGCAAAAAGAGAACATCTTTCGGTTGTGTTTGCGGGTTATAAAGATAAATTTCAAGCATTGGAATTATTGAGAAAAGATTATTCTGTTAATAATGAAGCCATAGCCACAATTTTTGATGATATTATAGATTACCCACTTGCCATTGAATCATCGGTTCGTTTTTTAGTAAAAAGATCTGCAAGTCCATTATTTATGAATTACTTTAAAGAACATAAATTATGTGATTATATTACTTATTGTGAACAGCCAAACTATCCTATTAGAGAAATTGCAGAACTTACGATTGGCTTATGGGGAAATTTTGACGATATGTTAATTTCTAGGTTTAAGGAAAAAGAAACTTACGCTAAGTTTTGGGATTTAAGACAATCCGTTGAAACAAAAATTTTTAAGTTTGAAAATTAAAAGATAAAAATCAAAAGCTAATAATTGTAAATTCAACTCTGCGGTTTGTTGCTTTTCCAATTTCACAAGCATTTGAAGCCATGGGTTTTGATTTGCCAAAACCTTTAGCAATTAGTCTTTTAGAATTAATTCCTAGTTCCATTAATTTAATTTTAACTGCGTTTACTCTTGCTTGCGATAAAGAATTATTGTAAGCATCTGAACCCACATTGTCGGTATGTCCGCCAATTTCTATGATCATTTTAGGATAAGAATATAGTAACTTTACTAATTTAATTATGTCTGATTTTGAGTCAGAATTTAGCTCTGATTTGTCGTAAGCAAAAAATAAATTATTCATACGAACTGACTGACCAATCTCGATTGGGACTAAATATAAGTTTTTTTCTATTTCAGTATAGTTAGAAATAGTACTTAAATCTAAATTTTCATTAATTGCGTAAAAATTATCTTTCAAAGCTCCGAAACCATATTTTTTTCCTTTTTGTAAAATAATTGCAAAGTTCCCATTATTAAAATCAGAAATAACTTCACTTACAATACTATCGGTTTCTAAATCAAAAACACTTATTTTTGCTGCCAAAGGAGTAAGATTTTTCTTGTTTATAACTTTCCCTTTAACTAAAAAAGTAGCTTGAGGTTTTGCCTCTTCATTCATTTTAATTCTATAAATATCACTTAATCCTAAGGAGGATTTATTGGAAACCATATAAGCATAATCTCCAGATGCAGGTAAAGTAAAATACGCTTCCCAAGCGTTTGAATTGACTTCAGAACCTAAATTTTCAGGAACAGACCAATTTTGCCAAGTTTCGTCTAGCCTTCGTGTTACAAAAACATCTGCACTTCCAAATCCAATATGTCCGTAAGAACTAAAATAAAGTGTTTTATTATCCGCAGCTAAAAAAGGTGAAATTTCATTTGAAAAAGTATTCACAACATTACCCAAATTCATAGGCTTAGAATAATGAAAATCATCAATTTTATAGGAAACATATAAATCCATATTTCCGTGCGAATCATTACTTTCTATACTACTAATCAAATATTTTTTATCGGCAGAAACCGAACTCGAAACATATTTATTTAGGTTCAAATAGTCGTTTATATGAACATCCTCAGGAACTTTCCACTTTCCTAAACTATCTTTTGTAGCAAGCGAAATTCCAATATCTTTAAAAGAACCATCTGATTTATATTTGTTTGTAATCATCAAAGAATTATTATCAATACTTACAGAAATCACAAAATTACTTTCTCGATTATTGAGCGGGAAACCTACATTTTTTGCTTTTGTCCATGTATTTTCGAGCGTACGATCCGAAAACCAAATATCATCTGTTTGATTTCTTCCGCCCATATTTTGCGGATGATTTTTCCTGAAAAAATAAAGTTTATTACCATCAGGAGAAATTACAGGACCCAGTTCATGGTATTCAGAATTAATTTTATCAGTAAGATTTTCTAAATTATGTCCATTATTAGGATTTATAATAATATTTAATTTTTTGAATTTTCCTTTTACTTTTAAATAATCTATTTCTATTTTTTTGTAATTATTGGTCATAAATCCTATTCCAAAGCCACTGGAAATATGTTTTTGGGCTTTTAAAATGGTATGAACTAACTTTTCATTGATATAAAAATTTAATACACTATTTTTTCTTTCAATTTTTAGGATATTCCATTGATTTCCTGTAAGAATTTGATTTGAAAAAGGATATGATATTTTTTCAGCTTTTTTAATTTCTAAATTTCTGTAAATAGAAAATCTAAGATTTGTGTTTATTCCAAAAAAATTATAATCGTCAAGTCCGTGATGAGCCCAAACTAAACCAAAATCAAAGTTTTCAAAACCTGAAATATGCTTAATTTTAAATTCAATACTAAAATCATTTGTAAAATCTAATTTTGTGTCAATAGTTGATATAAAAAAATCACTTTGTTTGAGTTGATGAATACAATATTTGCCATTTTTTATTTCACGAAAAATATCTACGTTGTTTTTATCATCTAAAGTCCAATTTCTTATATTATCGTTAAATTCTTCAACAAAAGTAGAGTCTAAACTTTGAGAAAAAATAGTAAAAAAAGATAAAAAATAAAAAATAAAAAATTTAAACATGATTGATTAATTAAATGGTACTCTTACAAATCAATATCTAAATTAAGACTAAATAAATAAATGTAGTAAATCATTAATTCATGTGATATTTTAAACTTACTTTGTAAGAAATTAGAAAATAAAATTCTTAATTGAAATTATTTTATTAAAAACTCAACTCTAAATTGATTTCTTTATCATTAAAATTACTTTTTTTTCTTTTTCTTTTTACCGCCAGTTTCATCTTCTGAATTTCCTTCCTGAGAAGGTTCTTCTTGTGCGGGTTCTTCTTTATTTTCAGTTAATTTTTCAGTTTCAGTTTTTTCCTCCTCAGAAGTAATGTCTTCCTTTTTCTTATTCTTTTCTTTTTTCGGCTTCTCTTCTTTTTTCTTTATTGGCTCTGCACTTAAATTTGATTTTTGAATTTGTGTAGAATCTATCAGATTAGGAATTTCGTTCTTTTTGTTTAGAGAATCTAAATTTATATTTTGAACAGGTAAATCAGATAATTTCTTATCTTTATTTTTACTTTTTTGTTCTTTTTTTGGCTTTTCTATCTTTTTCTCTTCTTCTAAAGCGGTTTCTTCGGTAGATTCATCTGATTTCTCAACATCTTTTTTCTTACCTTTTTTAGGTTTTTCGTCCGATAATTTTAATTCTTCCTCTTCTGGTTCATCATTTTCTTCATTTTTATCTTCAATATCTTTTTCTTCCTCTTCTTCGTTGTAAACTCTATTTAAATAATTTTTATAAAAGGCTTTCAAAAAATCAGTTTTTTCTGTATAATCGGCTTGAACATAAGTATATATGAGCGGAGAATTTGTTTCGCCTTTGCTTTTTTCAACAGCGGCTTTCATAAAATCGGCTTCTGAAGAAAGCATAGAAAGTCTTCCAGGCTGATAACTTAAATAAAACCAAATATCACTTCTTGGATGAACAAAAATTGTAAAAACATCACCACTTTCGGTTTTTTTAATTTCTATATATCCTTTCATTCTTTTATTTATGTCAGTAGTAAGAATATTTGAAATTTTAAAGTGAAATTTATTGTGCCAAGCTTTGTGCGTATGAGACCATTCCATGTGAGCATGCGAAATGCACAAGCCTTCTAATAGCTTTGGAGCGTATTTAAAAAGTGGTTTATAATCCAATAAATCATTCAAAGCTCGACTATATTCTGAGCCAACTTTTTCATTTTCAATATTTGATACCTGTAAACTCAACATATCTATATCGGCTTGTGAGGTAGAATCTTTAAAAGGATGGTCTGGATGTTCAACGGCTTCTTTGATTGCTTTTGCCATTATGGCAAGTGCCTTGGGTGGCATATTATATTTGATTGAGTAAAATAGGTTTCCTACAAAAATATTTTTATTCAAATTTGCCTTAATATCACCTGCTGAAGTAACAATGAAATCTTTGTCATTCTTAACTAAACTGAGCTTTCCTAAACTGTGAGAAGTCGAACTAGAATCGTTATAAGTCATCATATTTCCAAAAAGTGTTTCATTTTTAATTCTTTTTAGAT
The DNA here is from genome assembly GCA_004294265.1 of Cytophagales bacterium. Lineage (GTDB taxonomy): Bacteria > Bacteroidota > Bacteroidia > Cytophagales > UBA9547 > REAG01. The sequence continues at coordinate 6,382 of REAG01000268.1, forward strand.
AACCTAATTTAAAAGAATTAGTAATTTTATCATAAATTAATTCGCCTTTTATGTTTATAATTTCTGCATCGTTTTCATTTCTTTTTGTTGAAATTAATGCTGAATAAATATCTTGATTTGACTCATCATAATACAAACCTGTGTATAATTTACCTAAATCTTCATCTATTTGCTCATCGTTTTGAGATTCGGTTGTTTCTAAAGTGTCTGAAGCGGATTCTGATTTGGACTTTTTAGAATCAACTACCACTTTTGCAATTGGTTTTTCTAAAGCAATTATTACCTCATCTGTTGTTCCATCCATTTTGAAAGCGAACCAATCCGTTTTCATTCCTTTAGATTTTATTTCAAGTTTAACTTTACCATCAAAAGCTAATAACTTGCTATGAGCAATTAATTTAACTTTTCCTTTAAATAAAATTTTGGGGGTTATATAAAATTTTTGTTTTTCCAAAATTTCCCCTTTTGAAACAGTAAATTTAATGGTATCTTTTTTTTCAATTTTACTTTCTGAATAAAAGTTATTAAAAAGTAAGTTCATAGTATCTCCACCTGCATTTATATAAAGATAATTGGCAGAACCATTGAATTTTTTTCTTGAAAAAATACTAATTTTGCCTTTATCTAATTTGTGATAACCATTAGTGGCATCTATTTCTAATTGTGCATTTTCAAACGATTTCATTTGAGCACCTTCAAAAATCACAACCCTGTTAGAATCTGGAATTATTTTAGAATCTGCTACTTTAATATAAGGAATACCGCTTATTTTGAGTAGTTTTTTATTCATATCATAGTAAGCGCCACCAGCATTAAAAGCCAAAGAATCTTGCTCAATATTAGTTGAATAAAAGTAAGATTTAGATAAATCACTTGAATCAGCTTTCATCGTTACAATTTTCTTTAAAATATCCCAATGAGCATTTTCGATAGATGTTTTATATTCGTTGAGAGGAAACTCTAAACCTGCTAATCCGGCAAGTTCTGGGCTTATATCTGCATAGGAATCTTTTAAATTGAAGTTTACTCGCATATTATTTGCAGACATAACAGGTTTGGGACTTCCTGAAACTTTTGTGTTAAAAACAGCATGGCGAGCTTGCACATTATCCTCTTTAAATAAAAATTGCGAAGCAATAACATTCGTTTTTTTAATTTCTAACATACCTGCTCCATATAAACCTCGAGGCGATAAATTCAAAGAACCTTCTAAAGAAATTTGCTTTTTATAAATTTCAAAACCATCTTTTATATTAATGATATGCATAGAATCAGCTCTTGTGTCCCAATTCATTTCATAGTCATAAATATCAGTATCAGGGAAATAAATATCTGAAATTGTAGCTTCTTTAATTTTTGCTTGGCTTCCCATTGTCAAAACTGAATCTTGGTAAAATACAAAATCGGATGATTGCCAAGTAGAAGATAAGTATTGAATTGTTCCGTTGCCTCTAATGCCACTATGATTTAAAGTAATAGTTCCAAAAAACTTACCTTTACCTCCATATAAATCATAACCATCTTTAG
>REAG01000353.1 GCA_004294265.1 Cytophagales bacterium
GATAATTATTTCTATCTGTGCCATTTTATTGAGGGTTAATATATTTCCTCAAAATTAATAAATCTCCTATATTACCAGTCTATAATTTACACTAACAGAAGTTTTGGCATTCATGTTGAAAAAAATACCCTTGATTTACTCTTGGGTCAGACAGTTGTTGGTCAAATCTCTAAAAAACAATAGATATGAAAATTAGCATTAAAGTATTACTTGTATTTTTTGCCCTTATGGGCGGATTTAGCAAAACCTACGCCAGCAAAACTATTTTGGGTGCTTCGGTTTTTAACCCAACAGATGTTACCAACGAGATAAGAAACGCTATTAATTCATCGGTTGATACCGTAATTATACAAAACGTAGGGCAGCCTTGGATAGTACAACCGCTAACTTTTTTTAATAAAGATGCTATAACCATAATTTTTGAACCGGGTGTAATATTGCAAGCCAAAAGCGGCGCATTTACACAAACTTATGCCACTTTATTTAAACTAAAAGATTGTACTAATTTTAAAATATACGGCTACGGTGCAACTTTTAAAATGCTAAAAACCGAATACACCACAGGCGAATGGCGCCACGCAGTAGACCTAAGCGATTGTACTAACATAACCATTGCTGGCCTTATGGTAAACGATAGCGGTGGCGATGGGTTACTAATTACAGGGTATGCTGGCGGCACAAACAACCAAAACTTTTGCGAAAATATTTATGTAGTTAATTGCGTTTTTGATAATAACCGCCGCCAAGGTTGCAGCATTATATCGGCTAAAAATGTGCTGATAGAAAACTGCACATTTAGCAACACCAAAGGTACTTTGCCCGAAGCTGGTTTGGATATTGAGCCCGATTTTCCCGAACAATTTGTGCAAAACATTAAAATACGTAAATGTAGGTTTACCAATAATTATGGTGCTGGTTTAGTGTTTGCTTTTCATTTACTTAACTCAAGCTCGCCTACTGTTTCGGTAACGGTAGAAAACTCTTATTTTTCTTTTAACCACGATATTACAAATGTGTATGCAACTACCGAAATACAACTTAGCGAAGCACCAAATGTAAATTTAACAGGGCAAATTGTTTTTAATAAATGCTTTGTAGATGGCAGTAATTGGACATCCTTTTACGTAAATAAAGGTAACAATGGCTTAACGGCTGCCTTTAACGATTGCGTGTTTAAAGATGTTTCTCAAAACACGGCAAATGTATATAATAACCCTATTTGGATAGAAATACCAGGCGATTATGTAAGTCCGTTAAATTATTATTTAGGTGGTATTACCTTTACTAACAGCTTGTTAACCTACAGTACCAATTATAAATTTGCTTGGATAAACGGTTGGACAAATTTACCAGGCGCAAAAGGGCATCCTTCACGATGCAGTTTACAGTTTTAGAAAAAAAAAGGAGGAGAGTGAGCAAAAAGAAGTAATTTAGTTTTTCTACAAATCAAAAGACT
>REAG01000269.1 GCA_004294265.1 Cytophagales bacterium
CTCATTGACGCTGGTACAGGAAATGACACAAATTTTGGAGTAAATAACAGTGGAAATTGGGTACAGTTGAATTTAACTGGTATTACAGATGGATGGCATCATATGGCAATGGTTGCAAGTGGTACTAACTTTCGTGTATATGTAGATGGCATACAAGTTGCAGAAACTACTGGTATATCAGGAACAATTCAGTCTAATCCAGTTGCACAAATGGATATTGGACATGATGTTAGATATAATGCTCGATATGGCAAAAATAGATACGACAATTTTAGAGTTTGGAATATAGCACTTTCTCAAGCAGATATTCAAGCCAATAGATTTAGAACTATTACAAGCACTCTGCCAGGTTTAGTAGCTGCCTATGATTTTAACAGTGGTATTCCTTCTGGTTCAAATCTTACTGTTACGTCTTTAAATGATATTTCAGGAAATAATAGAAACGGAATTTTAAATGGCTTTAACTTAAACTTGGCAACATCTAATTGGGTGGCATCAAACACTACAATTAATGGTTCTTACGCTTTTACCACACCAAGCGTTACAGGCATCACGTCTTCTAAAACCGTTTGCTCAGGTTTAACCGTTCCGCTTTCAGTTACCGCCACAGGCACAAGTTTAACTTACCAATGGTTTAGAAACAATGTATTAATATCGGGTGCAACGGCATCTTTGTATAATGTAATAAATATTACCAGTATAGGCACTTATTTTGTGTCTGTTACAGGATTGGGAGGAAGCGTAACGAGTTCGGGAATAAATGTATCGGTTCAAAATTGTGATTTTATTACATTATGGGATTTGTCAAATGTTGGTGCTTCTCCTATTGAACTTACCTTTGGAGTTGGTACATCTGGAACTGCTAATTACTCATGGGAAACTTTTCCTTTAGCTACCCTTTCCGGCACTGGTACTTTTAGCGGAACTACTTTTTTTGCAACTGGTTTACCCGTTGGACAAAAAATTAAACTGGGCATTTCTCCTACTAATTTTAATAGGATTGATATTAATTTAGGTTCTGATAAAAGTCGCTTAATAGATATTATACAGTGGGGAGGAACGATATGGTCTTCTTTTCAAAATGCATTTTCTGGTTGCGATAATTTGGAGGGTAGTGGCGCAATAGATACTCCTAATTTAAGTAATGTAACTAGTTTTCAATCTATGTTCTATCAAGCGACTAAGTTCAATCATCCTATTGGAAATTGGAATACTTCTAACATTATTAACATGGATTACATGTTTTATTTAGCCAGTGCATTCAACCAACCAATTGGCGGCTGGAATACAAGCAATGTTACCTCAATGCATGAGACTTTTCCTTTTGCTTACGCATTTAACCAACCTTTGGCCAACTGGGATGTTTCTCAAGTAACCAATATGCGTACAATGTTTTATGAATGTAATTCATTCAATCAACCGATTGGTAATTGGAACACGGGCAATGTAACCAGCATGAATCTTATGTTTTACGGAGCAGACTTATTTAACCAATCCTTGAGTGGATGGAATGTGAGTAAGGTTGCAGATATGGACGGTATGTTTGAAAATGCAACTGCGTTCAATCAAAATTTAGGGGCTTGGGGTTCAAAGCTAAATCCAAGTGTACTTTTGGGTAATTTTGTGAAAAATAGTGGTTTGAATACTAGCAATTACGATGCTTTGTTGATTGGGTTTAATTCAGGTACAGTTACAGGTAGATCCTTTTCTGCAAATAACCTTTCTTATTGCAGTGGGGCATCCGCAAGAAATAATTTGACTTCTTCAAAAAGCTGGACTATTAATGATGCTGGATTAAATACTCCATTAATTGTAACCCAACCCACAAATAGCACGATTTGTGTCAATAGTTTTAACATTTTTTCAGTTTCAGCTTCGGGTTTAGGTATTGGTTATGCTTGGGGAGATGGATCAGGTAATATTTTAGGTACTGGAAATACCTTTACAACAAATGTTGTAGGTAATTACAATGCTACTATAACAGGTGGGTGTACAAATTTAGTATCTAACAGTGCTTCTTTAATTATCATAAACTGCAACAATTCACTCAATTTTAATGGAAGTGGTGCAACACAAGTAATTCCAGTACCGGCATTGGCTATTAATCAACCCTCATTTACGGTTGAGTTTTGGGTGAAACCAGCTTTAACTTCTTTAGGTCGCAAAATTACTCCTTTTAGTTTCCATAATATTTCAGGCGTAAACACAGATAAGTTTTTTATTCAATTTGATGACGCATCATTGGTTTCTGATTTGACAGTAGAAACGTATTACTTTAATAGATCTGCTGGAATAAGTACTTTGCCAATTATTAAAAGAGGTCAGTGGAGCCATATTGCACTTGCTACAAATCCTACTACTGGGGTAATGAATTTGTATGTAAATGCAGTTCTTGTTTCTTCCACAACTTCTGCTGTAAATTCAACGACAGATTATACTGCAGGGGCAGAAATTAAAATGGGTGAGCAAGTAAATAGTACTGAAAAAATGGTTGGTTCTCTAGATGAACTTCGTGTATGGCAAGGCATGCGTACCGCACAAGAGATTTTTGATAATTATGCAATTTCTATCAACAACACAATTTCTGGCTTATTGGTAAATGCTACTTTTAATGAAAGTCCAAGCACACAGTTTACCAACCAAGCCACTGGAATTAAATATAACCGAAATACTGCCACATTTAGTCAAGGTTTTATTCCTGGTCCAAGAGTAGGTGTGAAAGGAAATAATACTTTTATTGTTCCTAATTCTATACCTATTGTATTAAATCGTACCAATTTTGGTTCTATTTCTTTAGGTTCTCCAATTACTCGTTCATTCTCCATTCAAAATATTGGTACGACAACTTTGGGCGTATCGAGTGTGGCAGTTTCGGGTGCAAATGCGAGTGATTTTGTACTTTCGGGTTTTTCTGCTTCCAATCTTACCATTGGAGGACTAAGTAATTTTAATATTCAATTTAATCCATCTAGTGGAGGTGAAAAAAATGCCAAAGTAACATTGACTTCGACAGATGCCGAAACGCCTAATTTTGTGTTTTCGATTACCGGAATAGTAACGATTCCCGGAGGGGCTTTGTCCTTTGATGCATTTGATGATTATGCAATTTCAAAAACTGAATTTTTAGGATTTAATAACGAATTTACTCTCGAAGCCTGGATAAACGCTGCAAATACTTTTTATTATGATCATTTGATTAGTAAATATAGTGGCAATATTAGTGATTATTCCTATTTTATGGGAATCGAAAACGGAAAACTTATTGGTCATATACAAGACAACAATAACAATATCATTACATTAACTTCCACAGGTACAATTGGAGTAAATCAATGGAAGCATGTAGCCATGACATGGCGTAAAGAGGGAACAATGAACTTGTATATCGATGGAATACTGTCAGCTACAACAATGGCTGGTGTTAATATTCTGGGCGATGGACCAGGATTTTTAACTTTAGGTAAAAACCTTATTGACAACAGAGTTTTTGCTGGTAAAATAGACCAGGTAAAAGTTTGGAAGCGAGCTCTTTCTGAGGCTGAAATTCAATCTAGACTTTCTTGTAATGATTTGAGTGCTTCTACTACTCCCAATTTAATTGCTTATTATGATTTCAATCAAGGCAATGCAGGTGGTAATAATAGTGCAATAACAGAAGTAATTAACCGACAAGGAAACGTAAATTACAATTTAGTTTTAAGTAATTTTGGTCTAACAGACCCTATTAATTCAAATTTTGTAGCAGGTAATCCAGCAATCAGTACCACTTGTGGCGAATTTTTATTTACTGATTTAAGAGTGCTAAAAGGAGGCATATTGGTAAGAGATGGTTTAATAAGCGCTTCTACAATCAATGGTACAGATTTTGGTATCCAAACTTATAATAACTGGTCTCAAGAGTTTGTCTTAGAAAATAAAGGATTATCAAATATTACAATTTCTGGTATTAATATCCCAAATAGTGCATTTACGCATACCCTTACAAGCAATATCATCCCACCCAATGGATCTACAACCTTGATAATTAGTAATTTTCCTACAATTTTACCAGGAGTTTTGACAAGTAGTGTAATTATTATTTCCAATGACCATACATCTTCAAGTTATGATTTTGCAATAGCTGCCAATCTTACTGCACCTGGCACAGGTTTAAGTTTTGATGGTGTGAATGATTTTGTAAATATTCCTTATACATCGGGTATGCCAACGGGTAATTCGGATTTTACTTTCGAGGCGTTTATTAGACCTTTTGGTGGAGAATCAGGTGTGCAATGGTTTGCAGCTTTTGGTAATTCTAGTCCTAATCAAGGTGTAAAATTTGGTGTTGATGTAGATTTGGTTAATAATACTTATCAAATCATTGCAAACAATAATAATGATTCAGAAACGATTTCCATACCAGGTTTTAGTACGAATTTTTATAATCATATTTCTTTTGTGTATAAAGCTGCTTCAAAAACTTTGTCTTTTATGCAAGGTTTAGATCCCGAACCTAATGTAGTATTCAGTACAAATTTATCCTTACCTGCTAGTGGAAATTTACAATTAGGTACATTTAATTCTAATCCCAGTTTTGCATCAGACGTTGTGTTAGATGAAGTCAGAATTTGGAATCGTGCATTGACATTTGATGAAATTCAAAGTAGAAATAGTTGCAAAATGACCAATACGATTTTGGGTATTGCAGTGCATTATGATTTTAACCAAAATTTAGCTTATGGAAATAATGTTGGAAACATTCAATTGCTAGACCGTAGTGGAAATGGCAAAAATGGTACACTTAGCAATTTTAGCCTTACAGGATCTGGCTCAAACTGGGCTTTAACTGATGACTCTCCTTTAACTTTGTATGGTTCAGGTACTTGTCCAACCGTGAGTGGTGCTTCATTTACAGTTACTGGAAATGGCAATTTTATAGCTAACAATTCAACACTCACTTCAATTGCTTTGGGTAATGATTTCGGAACACGCACCATTACACAAACGGTGGTTAAAGCATTTAGAATTATAAATGGAAATGAGTCTGTTCAAATTACCAAAATTGGTTCGGGTAATTATAGAACCGATTATACAGATATTAATACGCCATTTAATTTAGTGGCAAATGCCACACTTGATTTTAACGTAAGCTTTACAGGTGTTTCATTATGTTTTGAAGCCAAAACAGTAGATATTGAAACTAATTCTGTAATCATTCCAAAATATATTATTCCCGTTTCGGGATACACCGATTATGATGATTTTACAGTTACCGGTAGTAAAACCGTTTGTGGAAACGGATTTGCTATTATCACAGTAAGCGGTGCTCAAACTATTGAGTCAGATGGTGATTTCTATCCTGTTGAATATTCGTTATATGATTTATCACATCAATTGGTTTCTGGACCAAAAACTATATCCGGTGCGGGTCCATTTACGTTTACAACTCCAGTAGTAAGTTCTGTTAGTGGTTTTTATGTACAAGCTGGTTTAGCTGGTGTAGTCGCCTGTGTGAAAACACTGAGTGGAATTGTAAATGTGGTGGTTGGTTCATTACCTACAGTTACAGGTTCAGTTACTCCCACTCAAATTTGTGCAAACGAAACCGCAACTTTTTCTGGAGCTGGTGCAGCTAGTTTTAATTGGACAAATGGAGTTATTAATAATGAATCAACATCAGTATTTTCTACTGATGGTTTTTATACCGTTACTGGAACTAATGCAAGCGGATGTAGTAATTCAGCTATAATATCACTTACTGTAAATTCTTTACCAATTGTAGATATAGGAAGATCTGAAACAATTTGTTTAGGTGATTCATTCGGAATTACCGCAACTGGTTCAAATATAACTTCTTATCAATGGAATAATGGAGATAATAAGCAAATAATTCAAGTTTCTCCAACTATATCATCATTTTATAATCTTACTGCTACAGGGTTGAATAACTGTAAAGAAATTAAAGGAGTTACAATTTCAGTTAATCCCAAACCCGTACTTTCATCAATTTCAGGTATAACAACTTATGGAACAAACTACAATGAAAGTTTAGGTTCAAATACTTTATCCTTTAGCTTAATTGGTGGAAATTTACCAGACGGTTTAACCCTAAGTAATGATTTAATTTCAGGAATTCCTACAGTAATTGGTTTCTCTAATTTCACGATAACAGGAGGAAATGGTTCTTGTTCAGGTTCAGAAGCATATTCAATTGATGTTCAAAAAGCTGATTTAATAGCTACTATTCAAGATATGAATGTTTTTCAATTAGCACCATTTCCAACTAATACTTTCAATGGTACTTCTTTTCTAGGATTAAAATTAAATGACAGTTTTAACATGTCATACAAAACCGCTATTTCAAATACCAATACATTAGGGAGTTTTGATATTAATGGAACAATAAGTGGTACTAATTTAAGTAAATATAATATCACGGTTGTAAGCGGTAAATTAAATATCATTAATCCAGAAGTTATTACTGTTATAGGTGTAAATGTGAGCAGAGAATATGGCAATCCTGATCCTGAGTTTACAGGAACTGTTTTAGGTATTAACCCCAGTTTTCCAAATATAACAATTAGTTATTATACCAATACAAACGAGCTTTCTAATTTTGGCAAATATCCTATTTTTGCATCAATAACAGGGATTGATGCCTCAAGGTATGCTTTAGTTAGTAATACGGTGGGTAGTTTAACAATTAGAACCAGGCGTTTGATAGTCCGAACTTTTGATTATACAATAGCTGAGGGGCAACCTTTTCCAGAAACTTTTCCAACTACAATTATTGGATTGTTAGCCGGAAGTGCACCTTTAATCACATTTGAAACTCAATTAGTTCCTGGAGAAACCAAAAGATATAATATCATTCCAGAAATTGCTGGGGTAGATCTTAATTTTTATTCTTTGGTTTTGTTCCCAGGCATTTTATATGTTCGTCCCGCCATCACTATTATTGGCAATAATTTATCGAAAACTTATGGACAGCCAAACCCTATAGCTACTGGAACTTTGCTTGGTGTTTTACCTGAAGCACCTTATGTGTATGTGAATTTTGTACCGCAAGCCAATCTTAGCTCAACCATTGGTGGCTATGATATTTTACCTGTAATTTCAGGTTCTGATGCTGCCAAATATGGCTATGTAACCATTCTTGGAATGTTAGAAATCACAAAAGCAAATTTGACTATTGCAGCCGCCAATTCTAGCAGAAGCAACACAGATACAAGTCCATTTGTTTTTCAACCCGTTTTTACAGGATTGGTAAATAACGACCAAATACATGTAGATTTATTCACCGATGCTCCTGATTTATCTACTTTAGGAGAGGATTATAATATTTATCCAATTTCTATTTCTGGCGAAAGATTAAATAATTACAATATATCAACTTTGAGTGGGGTTTTGAAAATTTTAAATACAGTTCCACCTATAATTCCAATTACAGTTACAGCTGGCACTTTTACACGCAAATATGGGGAATTGGAACAAAACTATGGAGGCACAATCGAAGGAACAATTAGCAATACAGATAATGTAATTATTTCCTATTCAACCAATGCAAACACCCAAAGTTCAATTGGTAACTATGCTTTATTTCCTGTAATTTCAGGAACAGATTTGTACAAATATTCTTTTACAACTGTAGCTGGGCGATTAAATATTTTGGCAAATACACTTACAGTTACTGCCTTGAATTACACTCGAGAGTATGGCGTTGCAAATCCACCTTTTTTTAATACTCAAGTTTCAGGATTATTAAATGCGGATGTTGTTAGTGTAAGCTCAACTGTTGTACAAAACCAGTTAAGTCCTGTTGGCTTATATCCAATTTTACCGATTATAAATTCGCCTATTTCAGCAAATTATGAAGTAATTACAGTTGTTGGAGAGTTGAGTATTACAAAAGC
>REAG01000270.1 GCA_004294265.1 Cytophagales bacterium
AAGTTTTTACACTGTCGGTTTTAAAAGGAGGAATTTTAAAATATACTCTTTTGTTATATGCTCCGCCTAATATTTCTTTCTTGTCAAAATAAACATTTGCACCCGTAACGGCATCAAATTTGGGGTATTGAGCCAATTTCTTTTTTCCAGATTTATTATCAGGATCGTTTATATACATTGTCCCGGAGGAATAAACTAATTGATTATCGAGTGGTTTTTCAACAATTTTGCCAGTTTTAGGGTCTTTTTCTTTTACTAAAAATTTAATTGAATCAATTTTATTTAATGTAACATTGAAATCGGAATAATTAAATTTAAAATCCTTACCTTTCATGTCATAAAAACCAGCTACAAATCTACCATCAAAAGTAATCTCTCGGTTGTAACCAACTTTTACGATCTTGCCTTCTGGATTTGCGTACACATTGGCAGAATCACTAATTTGAAATTTATCTACTCCTTTGATAGTCAGCATTTTATTAACCATATTGATAGAAGCGTTTGGCTCTTCAGGCGAAAGTGAAGGAATATACATGGCATCATAATCCATTTTATTTTCCATTGATAGTACATAATTATATGCTTTAGGTTTAAGAATAATATCGCCAGAAATTGGAGAATATATTACAAAGCCTTTGTTATTCAAATCTTGCATAGCACCTTTAAAAGCCATACTACTGAGTTTCATTTTTTGGATAATTTCATCGGCTATTAATATATCGGTTTTATATTGTCGCTTGTAATAAAATAAAGTTCGGAGTGGATGAAATTGATTTAAAGATTGAATTTTTCTAAACTCTTTTTCTGTAAAATAATTACCAGATTTAAAAATAGCAGGTATTTGAGTTTTTGCAGCATTAATATCTAATAACATTGAATCGGAATTCAAATCCCAAGTAATATTATCAATAGAATATTCTAATTTATGATAAGTATCTGAATACCAAGCGTTTTTGTATTGCTCTTTGCTTTTTTGAGCTTTAAAACTTTTTTGTTCAGCCTCGAAATATATGCTAATTCCAGGGTGATATATAGAATCATTTTCTATAAAAATTAATAATTCAGCTGGGTCTGCTGAAAGGCTAGAATCTTTAAAATTAAACTTTTTTGAATAGGTATTAAACTTATATTTTCCATCATTATAAGCCAAAGCAGCAGGTTTTTTATCTACGCAATCGCTATTAAATTGAGTTCCATTAAGGGCGTATCCGCCTGTGTAAGAAAGATTTTTGCCAATTTTAGGCAGCTGAACATCGTTTGTATAAGAAATAAATCTCGGATAATTTGCCAAATTAATTCTTGTATGTCTTTCGCTTCTAAATTCAAAAATACCGTTGATAGGATTAGTTAATTTGTCAGGATTATTAAATGTAGCATCTTCAATATGCAAAAAATTATCGTTAGTATTAAAGTAATAATCTTTAAAAGTGGCATATACATTTAATAAATCTTTATCCAAAACAGACCAGTCAAATTTACCATTTTTACCAATAAATTGTTTGGTTTTAAACATATAAGTTCCTTTTGTATTTTGAATAACGGCAGTATCAAATCGACTGCCTAAACGAATATTGATATCCTGAAATTTAAGAACAGGTCCTTCAATTGTAGGCATAACTTGACTACTTTGGTAAATATTAGCTTGAGCAACTGAATCTGTAATTATAGGTGCATCTACAATAATTGGAGCACTTTGAATAGAATCAGAGGATTGATTGAGCATAATTGCTGCCATTCCTTCATATCCAAAATCAAAATTACCACGACTAATTATGCAACTATTATTGTTTCCTTTGAAAATAGCTCGATATTTAAAAAAAGTAGTACTAATATTTAAAAAATCTAAAAACACTTTTTCATCTTGATATTCAACTGTGAGAGAAATGCTTTCAAAAAAATGCAATAAAACATCTTTTCTTACATCTGAATTTCCAATGGTAGCATTTAAACAATTCATAAAAGAAACAAAATGAGGATAAGGTTTGCATCCTTTTGTCATCATTTTTTTTGAAATCTCTAATATCTTTTGTTTGTCTATTTCATCATTTTGGGTGTTATTCCAATAAATTGATTCAAATTGAGGTACAATCGCCATGTAATTTGGGTTGCGAGTAGTTGCTAACAGCTTTTTTAAATCGTTGATGTAATTTAATTTATCTTCAAATAAATTAGATTGCGAAACCCCAAAAAAATTACTAAAAATGCAAAATATAATAAAAAGATGTTTTTTTTCCATAACTCAAGTTTCAAAATTACATTTTAGATTTGCAATAAAAAATCAAAAGTTAAAATAAAAAATATTTATTTAAAAATAAACATAAAATCTATAAATTTGTAATTATTAAAACAATATTCTAAACAAATAAGTTATCAATAAAAATTAAATATTTTGAAAAAAATTTTTTTTATTACATTAAATATTTTCGGTTCTGCGGTTTTATTAATTTGGCTTTACAAGGAATGTAGAGATTCACACACACATTTTACTTCTATAATAGCTGATTTTGCAACTTTTTTGACTGTTACATTTAGTTTAATAAGAGTTTTGGAAAGCAAAAAAGGGAACTTTCATGTTATTGATATGATTACTCTTTATTACTTAAATTTATTTCTACTTTTTGCATGGTTTTTTCAGTTTCTATTTTTGCTATGGGATTTTTTATGGATAAACCAATTATATAATTTTGAATTATTTGCTTGTTTATATATTTTTTTGTGCTTGGTACTTAATTTTTATGCCACTGAATCACAAAATATGGAAAATTTAGATAAAATTGAAGCGGATTTGTAAGGTTAAAAGTACAAATTAAATTGTTTTTTCAATTTCGTTGATTATTAATTTGCCTTTTTCTATTCTCAAAACTTTTCCGAAATATTTTAAATCATCTTTTTCTAAATCATTTTTTACATCTGATAAGTCAATTTTTAATTGTTGTAAAAAAGAATCCAAATAAAAATATTGACCTTCTGGAATTAAAAGAATAAGTTCAATTTTTTGATTTCTCCATAATTTTTTGGGTAATAATTTATAAAAGTCATCTAAATATAAATTATTATCAATTTTTGAAAAATTATAACTCATATTTTTTAAATTTTCTTGAGCATTTTTTATAGAATTGCCGTTACTTTTGGCTGTGTAAATTAGATCAATCAAATTTGATTTAGATTTTTGGATTTTAAGAGAAACATTATTTACAAATAAGCCACTGTCAGCCAAAATTAAACCAATATTTTGAATATTTATATTCACATTTTGATTTCCAATAATACTATCACTTACAAAAGGTGCAATTTTCAAAACAAAATCATTTTTAGAACCTAAAGTAATATTTTTTGAATCAGATTTTGAAAATGAAAATTCATTTTTAATGCTATAATAGTAATATAAACAAAAAGATAAAGACAGAACCCAAATCGAAATTAAAGTTAAACTCAATATTTTATCTAATTTAAAAGTGCTTTTCAAGAGCCATAATCCGAAACAAATAAAATAAAATAATGGGATTGCAACAAAAATTAAAAGTGAATAAAACAATGTTTTCAAAAATGAAATATCTTGAATTATAATAGACAAGAGATTTTTGAAATCAAAAATTTGTCCATTAAAACTAAAGTTGCCAGAAGTTTGAATTCCCAAACTTAAAAGTAAAAATAAAGACAAAAAAAAAGAAATAAAAAGTATTAATACGCCAGATATTTTTTTCCCTAATCGAATAATTAAAGATATTATAAATGTAAAAAAAGAAAGAATTGGTTTAAAAATAGAACTATATTTTCCTTCTTTTAAATCTATTAATTGAGATTCAAAAGCTAAAATTATTTCATTAAAAGACTTTTTTTTTCCTTGCATAGATAATCTTTCAGCCTCGTTTTTGGGTTTTGGCACAGCAATCCAAAGTATTATATATATCCAAAAACCAAGACTTCCGAGCAACAAAGCAAGTAAGAATCCTAATCTAATAATCCAAATTCCAAAACCCAAATAAGCTGCCATTCCTGCACAAACGCCACCAATCATTCTTGCATTTATATCTCTAAAAAAATGCCTTGGTTGATTTAAAATAGGATTTTTATCTGAAATACTAACATTTTCAAAAATTGGATTATTAATATTAGAGATACAAAAATTAGCATCAATTTGCGTAATTACTTGATTTTTTTTATTATTTACTAAAAGAATATTAACAATTTTTTGTTCAATTTCTTTAGATGGATGGTTTAAAAAATAGCTTTGAAATATAAGATAAGCATCTTCTTCTATCTGAAAAACATTTTCAAATAAAGTAATAGTAAATACTTTTTTCATTTTAAATTTATAAAATTAATGCAATGAAATAGTTGTACCAGCATTTTCAAAATCATGCAAATCTTCTGCCATACATATTTTAACTTCTTGAACTCCCTCTGCAATTGATTTGAAAGCATTTTCTAATTTTGGAATCATACCCGAGTGAACAATTTTTTTTTCTTTTAATTCATTAAATGAACCGAATGTGATTTTTTTAATAATAGTTGAATTATCATTGACATCTACAAGAACACCTTTTTTCTCAAAAGTATAAACTAAACTTACTTTATGCCCTGCATTTGCAAGTGTTGATGCAATTACGGAAGCAATAGTATCGGCATTTGTATTTAGTAAATTTCCTTCACCATCGTGGGTAATTGCACTAAAAATTGGTGTAATTTGAGTTTGAAGAAAAAACTCAAATTTTTCAGCTTTCAAAGTATTTGGCGTTATATCACCCACAAATCCCCAATCAATTTTTGTATCAACTCTTTTTTTAGCTGGTATAATATTCATATCAGCACCCGAAAGCCCAATTGCATTGCAACCAAAAGCCTGTAATTTTGCCACTATATCTTTATTGATTAGACCCGCATAAACCATTGTAACCACTTTTAAGGTTTCAGAATCTGTGATTCTTTTGCCGTCCACCATTTTAGATTCAATTCCCAAGGTGACACATAAATCAGTTGCCAATTTTCCGCCCCCATGAATCAAAATTTTCTGCCCATCTAAAAGTGCAAAATCTTTCAAAAAAGATTTCAGTTTAGTAGGATTATCAATTATATTTCCGCCAACTTTTATTATTTTAATCATAATTTTATTACTTAAAAGTTTAAAAATTAATCAATTATTTTTGCTCTTACAAAAGGTTTTGAACTATCGAAAAGTAATCGGTAAGTAATGTGTTTTTTAACAATATCAGCTCCAAAAGAAGACACTAAATGAATCATTTTGGGATTAAAATCGCCAATCCAATTCATCTCAAAAATATCGTATTTATCTTTTGGTTGATTGATACGAGCAGCTTCTATAATAATTGCCCCCTCTACTCCCCTGCCCTGATATTCAGGAATAATTCCGAAAGCTACACCAAACATTTTACGGCAAGTTTTTTTTATTTTTTGGTAATAAAGAAACTTTAATTTAGCAATAATATCAAACTTTCCATGTAAGTATTTAAAGATTTGATTTAATTCAGGAATCATTAAAAAGAAGCCAATAGGTTCTGTTCCGTAATAACAAAATATTACTATATCTGTATCTACGATTGGGTTCATTTTTTTAAAAATACTAATGGCTTGAGCTTTAGCCATTCCTTTAACGCCTCCATGTTTTGCCCAAGCTTTGTTATAGATATACAAAAAATCGTCTGCAAATTTTTCTAATTCTTTTTTATTGTAGGTTTTGAAATTATAAGCTGGATCACGGGCAATTCTTTTGGCTCTGTCGAAATATTTATCGGGCAATTCAGATTGAACAGGCATACTGTATGTATATTGTTCATAGTAATTTTTAAATCCAAAATTTTCAAAGAAATTAATGTAATATTTTTTTGTATAAGGCATACAATAGTTGGGTTCTAAATCTTGCCCTTCGACTAAAAGTCCCCACCATTTATCTCTTTCTCCAAAATTTATAGGACCGTCAATGGCTTCCATTCCTTTCTCTTGGTTCCATTTTTTACAAGCTTCAAACAACATGAAAGCAGCCTTTTCATTATCAATACACTCAAAAAATCCCATTCCACCTGTGGGTTGTTCGGTAGAATTAGCAGTTTTTCGGTTTATAAAAGCCGCTACCCTTCCAATGGTTTCATTTTTTTCATTTACTAAAATCCATCGAACACATTCGCCATGCCTAAAAAATTTATTTTCTTTTAAATCAAAAACAGCATCTACATCTTTATCGAGTGGATGAATCCAATTTTTATCATTTTCATACAATTTTACTGGTAAATCTAAAAATTTTCTATTTATAGATTTATTGGTTACTTCAATGAGTTTCATTATTTAAAATTTAGTTAATGAATTCAAAACCAGTGTAAGAAACCAATGCTTTTGGTAATTTTATTCCCTCTGGTGTTTGGTTATTTTCGAGCAAAGCCGCTACTATTCTTGGCAACGCCATTGCACTTCCATTGAGCGTATGCACCAAAACCGATTTTCCATCCTCATTTTTAAATCTACATTTCAGTCTATTGGCTTGAAAAGTGTCAAAATTTGAGGCAGAACTTACTTCAAGCCATCTTTTTTGTGCGGCAGAATAAACTTCAAAATCAAAACAAAGTGCTGCACCAAAACTCATATCACCCCCACAAAGTTTTAAAATTCGGTAAGGAAGTTCCAATTTTTCTAGCAACATTTTAATATGATTTACCATAGATTGATGAGCTGTTTCAGAATCTTTTGGTTCAGTTATTTGCACAATTTCTACCTTATCAAATTGGTGTAAACGGTTCAAACCACGTACATGAGCACCCCAAGAACCAGCCTCTCTACGAAAACAAGGCGAATAACCTGCATGCTTGATTGGTAAGTTTTCTCTTTTAATAATTATATCTCTATACATATTTGTGATAGGAACTTCAGCAGTAGGAATTGCGTACAAATCGTCTTCATTCATATAATACATTTGTCCGTCTTTGTCGGGTAATTGCCCTGTTCCAAACCCAGAATCTTTATTGATAAAAATGGGCGGCTGCACTTCCGAATAACCAGCATTTGAAGCTTCATCTAAGAAAAAATTAATTAAAGCACGTTGTAATTTCGCACCTTTTCCTTTGTAAACAGGAAAACCAGCACCAGCGATTTTATTACCTAATTCAAAATCTATAATATCATATTTTTTTATTAAATCCCAATGTGGAAGTGCATTTTCATTTAAAACTGGTTGATTACCATGTTCAAAGATAACTTCGTTATCATCTGCACCAAATCCTTTAGGAACGGCTTCGTAAGGCAAATTTGGCAATTTTACTAAAACATCAAAAACCTGTTTTTCGAGTATTTCAAATTTTTCTTGTAAATTTTTTGATATAATTTTTAGCTCAGATGTAAGTGCTTTTTTAGATTCAGCTTCTTCTTTTTTTCCGGCTTTCATTAGTTCACCAATTTCTTTAGCAATTTTATTAGCTTCAGAAAGGGAATTATCCATATCAAATTGAGTTTTCTTTTTTTCTTCCTCTAATTTCAAAATAGTTTCTATGTCTTCAATGGCTGATTTATAATTTTTTTTCAGCAAAGCTTGAATTGATTTTTCTTTATTTTCTTTAAGAATTGAAATTTGGAGCATATCAAAATTTGATTTTTATATTAAATGCAAATAAACATTAAATTAATATAAGTTTTAAAAATATAAGATAAAAAATAAGGGTGATAAAATATTAGGGAATTAGTATTTGAAATTTCTATATTAAAAACTTCACCTTAAATCTAATTTTTGCTACCATTTTTTTTCACAAATTCCTTTATTTTAATATCTATCAATTATTTCTTACCAAAACTTTCCTCCACGGTTGCTATTTCTTCAGTTGTAAGTTGATAAAGTTCATA
>REAG01000271.1 GCA_004294265.1 Cytophagales bacterium
AAGTATTTATCAAATTTGTAGTACACAGCATTTTCATAAAAGCAAGTCCATTGCTCAAAATCAAAGCTTTTTAGGTGGATAGCTGCAATGTGGGTTAAAGCATTGTTAAATTATGAAAATATCCAGTATCTTTAAAATTTCAAAGATAAATTAAAGATTTTAGTTTTTCAGCAGACCCTATTTATATTGAGTCCATTAAATATTTACAATTAAATTTTTAGAAAACCCCTTTCATATTTCCCCAATGGGGAAAAGTTAAAAAGGAATTTGTAATTATTTATTGGAATTTATATAACAAAATCTTCTTTTACCATTTTTATAAAAGACTCATCATTATTCAAAAAAAAGCTTTATTATTTCCTTTTCAACTATTTTTTATCATCTGTATTTATGTATTTACAATTTCAATTACCTCAGCTACAGTATATTTATCTTTTAAATCCATGACTTTATTTGTTTTAAATTCAATTTACAAAGTTAGGAGTTCAAAAGCAAATACTTATTAAAAATTATAAAAAGGGCTATTTTTAGAAAAAGGGAAAGGAAATATATTTTTAAGGAATAGGATTTTATAAATTCAATCCACACGATTGTCATTCAAATGATGTAGGTAGATGCTAATTCTGTTTTGGTATCATAAATTAAAATACCTTCATTTTCGGCATCAAGTTGGTCTAGTAATATGCCATTTTTTGACCAAATAGCACTATTTCCAATGCTTTCAAAGTTGTCGCATTTTCCGATACAATTTGACATTAACACAGGCATAGCATATTTCAAGGCAATTTGAGAATAATGTGTAACGGCTTGATTTAAACCTTTTTGCGACTTGGCCACACTAGTTACATAAATTTCTGCACCCAGACTGTTGGCTACCTCAACATGCTCTAATTTTAAACTTTCGTAACATATAGCAGTTGCAATTTTTATATTTTTAATTTTTAATTTTTAGGATGGTTTGTTCAGTCCCATTTTTAAAATAAGGTATTTCGTCAGAATGAAGGTATTGTTTGGCATACGTTTGTCGATGTGTTAAAGGTTGAAAGATTACCATTCCAATTTGTATGCCCGTTTTGGTCTTTATTGGTAATCCCACTCCAATGGTAATTTTATAAGTATCACTAATAATTTGAAAATCATCTAATATTTTATCATGCTGATCTGTTGAAAGTTCAAAAGCTAGTTCTGGTTCAAAGCCTGTTAAAGACAGTTCAGGAAAAAAGACAGCATTCGATTTTAGTTTTGAAGCTAATAAAATAATATTTTTATGAGATTCAATATTCGCTGAAATATTCCCTTTGATAGGTCTAGTCTGTGCAACGCTTATTTTCATTATCTAAATAGTTGACTAAAAAAGCAAAAAAGAATCAAATTATATTCCCTACCCCACACTACCTTCCAAACTAATCGCCAATAGCTTTTGAGCTTCCACGGCAAATTTAAACAAGAACATTTTCGAACTTTTTAGGGTTTAGCAAATAAGCATTCTCAATTAAATTATTACCAATTTGTAAAGAAGGAATAAATGTAATAGCTTGATTGTTAAAATTATATAAATTATTGAAATATTGAACAGTTTGATCGCTTGTGTGAACGAAAAATATGGCATTAATTACCCTGTTAATTTCTTTTGGAAGTTTATTTCTAAAAAATGAGTATAAGTTTTTTAATAAAACATGCGAATCTTCGGTTTTATTAATCCAATCAGAACTTAGAAAAATATTAAAAGAATCTAAATTACTACTTGTTGCTTCAAACAGCATAAGTTGATAATCGTTGTTAAAACCAAAGGGTTTGTTTATCTTATCATTAAGAGAATTATATTCTTTTAATGTTTCTGCTATTTTGTAAATACTATTAATTTCTACCATTTTTCTTTTATCCAGTTAAAGATTAATACTACTGAATTATACATACTTAATATTTCAGTTCCTGAGATATTAAGTAAAATATACCGATTTTCTACTTTTAATTTAAAAATCTCATTGTACGATGCTCTAAATTCGTCATCATTGATACACTTTGTTTCAAATTCTACTCTTAAACCCGAAAGGTGTATTAAATTTTTAAAATCATGAATTTTGTAACTAGATATTGATTCAGGAAATTCATCGTTCAATAATGTACAAATTCTAGCCTTCAAAGCCATTTCAATTACATAACCCAATAAATAATTACAACCAGAATAACACTTATTATCTAATAAAATTTTTGCTTCAATTAATCTTGATTCTGCTAATTCTTTAAGATTTTCTTTATTCATTGTACTATTAAATTACCAATTAAACTATTAACTTTAATTGTTATCTTTTCATAATTCCCTAACCCACACTACCTTCCAAACTAATTGCCAAGAGTTTTTGAGCTTCTACGGCAAATTCCATGGGGAGTTGGTTGAGTACTTCTTTGGCATAGCCATTTACAATCAATGCTACCGCTAGTTCGGTGCTGATGCCTCGTTGATTGCAATAAAAAATTTGGTCTTCTCCTATTTTTGAAGTGGTGGCTTCGTGTTCTACGGAGCTGGTATTGTTTTTAATTTCTATATATGGAAAAGTATGGGCTCCACATTTATCTCCCATCAAAAGCGAATCGCATTGAGAGAAATTTTTCGCATTTTCGGCACGTTTGTGAATTTGTACTAATCCACGATACGAGTTTTGTGATTTTCCAGCAGAAATTCCTTTAGATACAATTCTAGACTTGGTGTTTTTACCTAAATGTATCATTTTGGTGCCAGTATCGGCTTGTTGCATGTTATTGGTAACAGCCACAGAATAAAATTCACCAATAGAATAATCTCCTTTGAGAATCACACTTGGATATTTCCAAGTAATGGCAGAACCAGTTTCTACCTGTGTCCAAGATATTTTGGCATGGTTGTGAGTAATACCACGTTTGGTTACAAAATTATAAATTCCTCCTTTGCCATCTTTATCGCCAGGATACCAATTTTGAACTGTGGAATATTTAATTTCTGAATGATCTAAGGCAATAAGTTCGACTACAGCGGCATGCAACTGATTTTCGTCACGCATAGGAGCGGTGCAACCTTCTAAATAACTCACATAAGAACCTTCATCAGCAATGAGCAATGTACGCTCAAACTGACCAGTTTCTGCTGCATTGATTCTGAAATAGGTAGAAAGTTCCATAGGGCAACGTACTCCTTTTGGAATATATACAAAACTACCATCGGAGAAAACAGCCGAGTTCAAAGCAGAAAAGAAATTATCAGCCACAGGAACTACAGAACCAATATATTTTTTTACCAAATCTGGGTGTTCTTTGATGGCTTCGGAAATAGAGCAAAAAATAATGCCTAAATCCATTAGTTTATCTTTAAATGTCGTGGCAATAGATACAGAATCAATCACTGCATCTACAGCAACTCCTGTGAGTCTTTTTTGCTCGTTTAGTGAAATTCCCAATTTTTCAAAAGTTTCTCTCAACTCAGGATCTATATCGTCAAGACTATTGACAGTTTTCTTTTGTTTTGGAGCAGAATAATATTTAATATCCTGATAATCAACTTTTTTGTAATCTACATTTTGCCAAGAAGGTTCGCTCAGCGTAAGCCAATGTTTGTATGCTTTCAATCTCCATTCAAGCATCCATTCAGGTTCATTTTTTTTCGCAGAAATAAAACGCACAATATCCTCACTCAAGCCTTTTGGGGCTTCATCAGCATCAATATTGGTTACAAATCCATATTTATACTCTGAATTTGTAATTTCCTCTAAAAGTGCATTATCGTTTTCTTCCTTGAACATATTGTGGTTATTTTAGATAAAATCTAAATGTAATTTAACAAATTTACAATAAATAACTCAAAAAGTTAATTTTTTGTTAAAAATTAACTTTTTCAAACTTTAATAGACTTTTAATTATTAAGAAAAAAGTAATTACACAAGTGCATTTAATTGCACATTCTTTCGATAATCAAATGAATCTTGTAAATATTTTTTTGCTTTAGATAAATAATCATTTGCAAAATCTTTTGTTGGTTCATTTTTATTAATACTCAAAACCAATTCTTTAAAAGAGGTTTCAAAACTAAATTCACCTGTTTCAACAAAGTTTTTGTCGAAATCACCAATAATTCCGTGCTGAGAGTTTGTATTTACTTCTTTACTTGTAAGCAAGGCTTTGGCAGTAGATACAAAAACGGCATAAGAATGATAAATACTGTCAGCAAAAAGACCAGATTCGTAAGTATTGATTGCTTTTGTTAATTTATCTTCGGTTTCTATTAACAAAGTTTGAACCAGATCTATAACTACACCCGCACATTCACCAACACCCACTTCAGTTGTAAAAAGCTCGGAATGTCCCCAATCTACAAACATATCTTGTGTAAGATTTTTAACTTCTGCATGAGGTTTTAGGATTTGATAAAAATAATTTTTACCCTGGCGTAAGTAATAATCATTAAAATATTCACCATCGTTTCCGTTTATTTCATAATCATTAAAAATCGTTCTCAAAGCATTTGGCATACGTTTGGTTGGTAATTTAATGATTTTATCACCCACAGTTCCTGCACCATCACCTAAAAGACCACCACCTAATAATAATTGCATGGCTGGCATTACTAATTCGCCCGACTTAATCGAACTTCCGTGCAAACCAATATTAGCCATTCCGTGCTGTCCGCAGGAGTTCATGCAACCACTAATTTTTATTTTTATATCGTTATTATATATCAAATCTCTAAACTCAACTTTCATCATTTCCTCCAAAACGTGAGTTATTCCATAACTTGAAGCAATTCCTAAGTTACAAGTATCTGTTCCCGGACAAGTTGTAATATCGGCTGTGCTATCAAACCCAGGTTCTGCAAAGCCAATTTCGTGTAATTTATTGAATACATAAGCCAATCCATTTTCAGGAATAAACTTAATCATAAGTCCCTGATTTACAGTTACTCTAATATCATCCGCAGCAACTTCGGATACTATTTCTGCAAATTTTCGGGCTATTTCGGTTGGAATATTTCCAATTCTAACTCTAATAAAAACTGCGTTTAGACCCGTTTGCTTTTGAGCATAAATATTTGTTTTTTTCCATTCTTCAAATTTAATTTTGTCAGATGGTTCAGTAAAAGGTAAATTTTTGGATTCAAAATTACTACCTAAAGGAAAATCACCTTCATTAATTGGGTAAGATTTCGACTTTAAAGCCATTCTTTCTTCATCCACTAATTTCATAAATTCTTCAAGACCTATTTCTGAAATTAAATATTTCATTCTAGCTTTGTGTCTGCGAGTTCTTTCGCCATATCTATCAAAAACACGAATAACGGCTTCAGAAAATGGCATCATTTGTTCGATAGGTAAAAATTCGTGTGCCACTTGTGCCAAAAAAGGCTGAGCACCCAATCCGCCACCAATCATAACTTTAAATCCTTTAACCCCATTTTGAATTTTAGGAATAAAGCCCAAATCGTGAATGTAAGAAAATGCGGTATCTTTATCAGAACTAGAAAATGAAACTTTAAACTTTCTTCCCATTTCTTGGCAAATAGGATTGCGTAAGAAATAAGCAAAAAATGCGTGTGTGTAAGGCGTTACATCAAATAGTTCATCTCTATCAATTCCTGCAGTGGGCGATGCTGTTACGTTCCTAACTGTGTTTCCGCAAGCTTCTCTAAGCGTAATATTTGCTTCTTCAAGGTCGTTCCAAACGCTTGGTGTATCTTCTAACTTTACGTAATGGATTTGAATATCTTGGCGAGTGGTTAAATGCAAAACTCCCGTAGAAAACTTATCAGAAACATCACATATTTTTTCAAGTTGTTTGGCAGTAATCTTACCATAAGGCAATTTAATACGAATCATTTGTACGCCTTGCTGACGTTGCCCATAAACGCCTCTTGTTAATCTAAAAGCACGAAAACGCTCATCTGCAATTTCTCCCGCTCTGAATTTAGATATTTTTGAATCTAATTCAAAGATGTCTTCTTGTGCAAAAGAATTAATTTCAGGATTTATTTTAACCGCCATAATGTTTTACTGATTTTATATTTCACACAAAATTATAATTATATCATAATTAAACAAAATAACAGTTATAATAATTTGAAAGTTCAATAATATTGGAAATACTTTAATTAAAATTATGAGATTAATAATATCTATAATATTATCTAATTTAGTAATATTAAATAATTAATTTTTCAACCAATTCATCATCATAAGTTCGCCATGTTCGGTCATAACCGATTCGGGATGAAATTGAACGCCTCGCACATCATAGGTTTTGTGTTTAAGAGCCATCACGATTCCATTGGCATCTACGGCAGTAACTTCAAGAGATTCAGGTAAATTTTTAACAGCCCAAGAATGATATCTGCCTGTTTTGAAAGTATTGGGCAAACCTTTAAAAATATAATCTTCAGCTACTAATTGCGTATCCATAGATTTTCCATGAATAACTTTTTGGATATTATAAAGCTCACTTCCAAAACTTTCGCCAATGGCTTGATGCCCAAGGCAAACGCCCAAAATTGGTTTAATTGGTGCATATTTTTTTATTAAATCCATCAAAATACCCGCCTCAACGGGTATTCCTGGACCAGGAGAAAGTATTATTTTATCATAAATAGCCACATCGTCCACTGAAATTTTATCATTTCGGATAATATCTAAATTTTTAAATCCCAATTTTCTTACAATATGAACCAAATTATAAGTAAAAGAATCGTAATTATCAAGTATTAATATTTTCATTTCAAAGTTTAGGTGTTTTTTAAAATAGCTTTGATAAAAGCAAAATTAAAATTATGTTTCGTAAATATTTTTCAAATATAAAAAATATTTTTAAAAAATAAGGAATGAAAAAAGAATTGTGAATGAAAAATTGCTATTGGTTTATTATGAAATGTAGAGACGCCATGCATGGCGTCTCTACATTTCATAATTCATAATTATTTGTTTACTTGCACCTTGAAGGTTTCAACCGTGTTCAGCACCGTTTGAATACGCACAACATACAAACCCTCGTTTATATTTTGCAAATCCAATACATATTTTTTATCGTTTGGCAAATATGCCGCTATTTCTTTGCCCATAACATCAAATAAAACTATTTTTTGAATAATGTCTTGGGCTTCGATGTTCAAAATTCGCTCTGTCGGGTTGGGATAAATGATGGTTTTTGTTGAGGATATTGGTAAGGTTTCGGTGGTTTGGGATTCTTGTCTTTGAGCATTTGAACAAAGATTTAATGGAACAGTTGAACATATTTCGCACCAGTTAGGAATGGTAACAAAAGCCGAACTCGTGAAGCACGAGTTTGTAGATTGCACTTTCCAAGGTGTTTTTTTATATTGTGTATTGACAGAACTTGTCGTGAAAATATAAAAAGGTAATGTTCCATTGTTGGATAAACTTACTGGTTGTCCTGCTAAACTACCAAAAGGTGAAATATTTGAAGGATAAAACCATTGAAAATTATTAAAATTGCTATTAGCTGTAAGAGTCGTAATAACGCTGCAATTTCCGTTAGGAATAATACTAAAACCTGCCGTTAAAATAGGTTTAAAATATTCCCCACCACCCATCGAATAACTTTGTCCGACAGTGGTAGTAGTTCCATTTATATAAATTAATCTAACATGTAATATTATATCTTTTGGCATGTCTTTAAAATAAAAAGTTACAGAATTATTCCAATAAATCGTATTATTTGCATAATCTAAGCCATTATAAACCGTTTTCCAATGCTGCCAACCCACTTTATCAGCACAGGGAGCAAAGGCTGAAAGCGTAGCGGTACATTGATTGGTGGTGTTATAAGT
>REAG01000354.1 GCA_004294265.1 Cytophagales bacterium
TTTAAATACTTTTATCATGCCATAAATATAATTAAAGTACATGATATTTAAAAATCTATTTTAAAATAAATTACTTTAGGTTTTTAGAGGTTGCCTGTAGTCTTTTTGGGTATTCCCTTTGGAAGACCAAACTTGAAAGAAGCAACTGACCGTGCTATTGAGAGTGCTGGTAAAGACTATGACTGTTTGATAGACGGTGTAGTGTATGCAAAAAGAAAATGGTATTTTCTTTTTGGTAAAGTTGGTTATGAAGTTGAAGGCACACCTGTTAAAACTGCCGACATAGAAAACAACAAATAATTGTGGCAAAAGCAAGGCTTTTTTGCCTTGCTTTTACACTTTTTTTGTATCTTTGCATCAGATTTTTACAACCGAAAATATGAGCAAGAAACTAATTCGTTTTGATTGGGCTATTAAAAGGCTACTTCGTGATAAGGCTAACTTTGTAGTCTTGGAGGGCTTTTTGTCTGAACTTCTCTTTGAAGATGTCAAAATCAAAGAGATTTTGGAAAGTGAGAGCAACCAAGAAATAGACAAAGATAAATATAATCGAGTAGATATTTTGACACAAAACGCTAAAAATGAGTTAGTTGTGATTGAAATTCAAAATACTTATGAAATAGACTACTTTCATAGAATGATTTATGGGGCATCTAAAGCCTTGACTGAAAACTTAACTTTAGGGGCTTCTTACGCTGAAATCAAGAAAGTAATCTCTATTAACATTGTGTATTTTGATTTAGGACAAGGCAAAGACTATATTTACAGAGGTAAAACGAATTTTGAAGGGTTGCACGAAAAAGACCTATTGCAACTTTCAAACAAACAAAAAAAGACCTTTGAAAAGCAAAATGTTTCAGATATTTTTCCTGAGTACTACATCATTAAAGTTAATCAATTCAATGATATAGCCACAGATACGCTTGATGAGTGGGTTTACTTCCTCAAAAATAGTGAAGTAAAAGACGAATTTAAGGCAAAAGGTTTGGCAGAAGCGAAAGAGGCTTTTGACATTATGCGTTTGGACAAAGAACAACATTATGCCTACAATCGTTATTTAGACTACTTACACGTAAAAGCAAGTGATGCATTAACCTTGCAAATGGAAGCAGAGGAAAAAATACGTAATGAAAAAGCGTTTGAAATTGCCAAAAAAATGCTTAAAAGAGGTACGTCAACAGAAATTATAGCGGAAGATACAGGCTTGACACTTGAGCAAATAGAACAGTTACGCCACGAAAAACAATAAAACTGTGCCTAACATTGTATTTATGAAAAAGGGGCAAAAGTGCTAAATTTGGGCTAAGGTGCTTTTTATGGGCTTTTGTGGTTTATTAAACATTTGTGCTTCTAATTCCGCTTCTTCGCAAAGCCCCAAAACGTTGCCTGCCATTCCCCATTTTCTAGAAACGGAAATAATTTCTCATGCTAACGTA
>REAG01000324.1 GCA_004294265.1 Cytophagales bacterium
GACTTAAAAAACTAATTACCTTACTATATTTTTCTATTATATAAATATAAAATGAACGACAGACTGCCATGATTGACATAAAAATTGTATTTTCGTTTAAAAATGAAAATGGCAATTTTTTCCATCCAAAATCATTGTTCATCTCATCTAATATTATCTCTTGTCCGCCTATTTGGTTATAATAAGTTAGTACTTCTAAATCGCTGTTAGTCAAGTCATTTGTAATAATACCACGGTAAGAAAAATGAGAATCTGTAAGTAAATCTCCATTTGTTAGTGGCTCTCGACTCACTACTACTCTGTAATCTTTTTTTTCATTAAATGGATTTAGGGTAATAACTCATCAAACAAATTAAAATAAATACAAATTTTTAGCTAAATTTGTAAAAAAAAACCTTTGAAACCAAAAACTTACGATACAGTAGCAAAACCTGAAACTGCAGTTTTGGTCGCTGTAATTAATAAATCTCAACCTGAACATAAAGCAAAAGAATATTTAATTGAGTTAGAGTTTTTGGCTCAAACCTATCACATATCTGTAAAAAAACATTTTATTCAAAGACTTGAAAGACCAGATAACGCAACTTATATTGGATCAGGAAAGTTAAAAGAAATTCAAGAATATGTGGAAGCTGAAGATGTAGATTGGGTAATATTTGATGATAATTTATCGGGTTCACAAGTAAGAAATATAAATACAGAACTTAAAAGAAATATTCTTGACCGTAGTTTACTTATTTTATATATTTTTGAACAAAGAGCCAAAACTGTTCAAGCACGCACTCAAGTTGAATTAGCTAAAAATCAATATCTTTTACCTCGTTTAACCAATATGTGGACCCATTTGGAGCGACAAAGAGGCGGAACAGGAACAAGGGGAGGAGCGGGAGAAAAGGAAATTGAAACCGATAGAAGAGTTGTAAAAGATAGAATATCCTTACTAAAAGAAAAACTAAAAGAGATTGATGTTCAAAATTTGACCCAAAAAAAAATGCGGGTTGGCATAGTTAGAGTTGGCATCACTGGTTATACCAACGTAGGCAAATCTACTTTGATGAATTTGCTAACTAAAGAAGACATTTTTGCCGAAAATAAACTTTTTGCAACCGTTGATAGTACAGTAAGAAAATTAGTTTGGGATACTTTTCCATTTTTAATTTCTGATACTGTAGGCTTTATTCGTAAATTACCGCATCAGTTAATCGAAAGTTTTAAATCTACCCTTGATGAGGTTTCAGAATCGGATATTTTATTGCATATAGTAGATATTTCTCATGTAGGTTTTGAAGATCAAATTGAGGTTGTAAATAAAACTTTGGTAGAAATAAAAGCCAATAACAAACCTATGATTTTGGTTTTTAATAAAATTGATATTTATGAACGCGACGACCTCGACTATGTTGAGGAGGTTCGGGTGATGTAT
>REAG01000272.1 GCA_004294265.1 Cytophagales bacterium
ATTAATATGCCTATTGTAAACGGAATTGAGTGTGCAAAAGCCATTAGAGCCATGAAAGATACAACAAAAGCAAATACTCCTCTCATAGCAATCACTGGCAATGCACTTAATTTTACTGTAGATTATTTTAAATCTGTAGGATTTAATGAATATGTTCAAAAACCATTAAATTTTGATTTATTACTTGACTTAGTAAGGAAATACGCAAACTAATTTAAAATGACAATCAAATATACCATTCATTTTTTAGCTAAAATGGAAGATGTTTTTTCAGAATCAAATTATCTTTTAAGATACGAAAAAGGTAATTTTAAATCTGGATATTGTATTTTAAAAGAGCAAAATGTGATTATTGTAAATAAATATTACCCATTAGAAGGAAAAATAAATTGTTTGGTTGATATTTTAAAAACGCTTCCTATAGATACTTCAAGATTTAAAGAAAAATCTAAAGAATTGTACCATCAAATAACTCAAACTTCACTTGTTTTACAGTAAAATATTTTGAAAATTACGTTTCTTGGAACTGGAACTTCGCAGGGCGTACCTGTGATAGGTTGCGACTGCCCCGTTTGCACTTCTATTGATTTTCACGATAAAAGACTTCGTAGTTCAATCCATATTCAAACCGATGAAAATAAAAGCATTGTTGTTGATTCTGGACCTGATTTTAGACAACAAATGCTAGTAAATAGAATAAAAACACTTGATGCCATTGTTTTTACTCATGAACACAGAGATCATACTTCTGGATTAGACGATATTCGACCTTTTAATTATTTACAAAAAAAAGCTATTGATGTTTTTGCCAACAAAAGAGTAGTAAATCAACTTAAAATTGACTTTGCTTATGCTTTTTCTGAAAAAAAATATCCTGGTGTTCCTGAAATAAATTTGCAAGAAATAGAAAACAAATCTTTTGAAGTAGAAAAAACCCAATTCTTACCTATTGAAGTTATGCACCACAAACTTCCTGTATTTGGATATAGAATTAAAGATTTTACATATATTACAGATTGTAATTATATTTCAGACCAAGAATATTCCAAAATTGAAGGCACTAAAACTCTGGTAATCAATGGATTACAGCACGAACCTCACATTTCACATTTTACTTTTGAACAATCATTAGAATTAATCCGAAAACTAAAACCAGAAAGAGCTTATTTTACACATATAAGTCACAAATTGGGAAAACATAAATCAGTTGAAAAAACACTTCCAAGCTGGATAAGATTAGCTTATGATGGATTACAAATAGAAGTTTAATAAATAATAGAAATTTTATAATATTAATAAAGTAATAAAATGAAAAATATTCTCATCACGGGAGGAGCAGGATTTGTGGGTTCAGCCTTGGCTTTTGAACTCAAAAAAACGTATCCCAATTGTTCAATTTTTTGCCTAGATAATCTTAAACGAAGGGGTTCAGAGTTAAATATACCACGACTAAAAAAAGTAAATATTACTTTTATACATGGTGATATTCGTAATAAAGAAGATTTTGATGACTTACCTCCTATTGATTTAATCATTGAAGCATCGGCAGAGCCTTCTGTATTAGCTGGCATAAATTCAAGTCCAGATTATTTGTTAAATACAAATTTAGTAGGAACTATTAATTGCCTAAATTTTGCTCTAAAAAATAAATCAGACTTTATTTTTCTATCTACCAGCCGAATTTATCCCATTAAAAATATTGAAAAAATACAATATTCTGAAGAGGAAACTCGTTTTAAAATTAGTAATAACCAAAGTATTGTAGGTGTTTCTGAAAATGGACTTTCAGAAGATTTTCCTTTGCTTGGAACTCGCTCATTATATGGTGCTTCAAAATTAACTTCCGAATTAATCATTCAAGAATATGCCGAAACTTACGGAATCAGAACTGTAATAAATCGTTGTGGCGTACTTACTGGACCTTGGCAAATGGGAAAAGTAGATCAAGGTGTGGTGGTTTTATGGGCAGCAAGGCATTTTTGGAAAAAAAATCTTAGCTATATTGGATATGGTGGCACTGGCAAGCAAGTTCGTGATATTTTGCATACCGAAGATTTATTTCAATTAATTGATTGGCAAATAAAAAATATAGATAAAATAAACGGAGAAACTTACAATGTAGGTGGAGGAAACGAAGTAAGTGTTTCTTTATTAGAACTAACAAATTTATGCGAAAATATTTCGGGTAATAAAATTGAAATTGCTCAAATAGCAGAAACTAGACAAGCTGATATTCCTGTTTATATTACCGATAACTCAAAAATTACAGCAATTTCAGGATGGAAACCTCAAATTAAACCATTACAAATTATGACTGAAATTCATCAATGGATTAAAGAAAACGAAAAAGACTTAGAAAGTATTTTGAAATAAATTACAAATAATAGAATGTATTTCGCTATTAATTTTCTTAATAACAAATTTCAGTTAGTCTTTCTGAAATTAAGAGACGGTTTAATAGATTTATGTAAATTCTTACGTAGCAGGATTCAACCCTTAAATACATTTTTTTTGTTTATATTTATAATTAGTAATTTTACTTAGAATTAAATAGATAAATCATATTTTGTTTAAAATGACACAGCTATATAAAAATATTTATAGAATTCGTTCAGACCGTTTGCAATATTTGAATTATGCAAACAAAGGAATTTATTTTATTACAATCTGTACAAAAAACAGAAAGAATTATTTTGGCGATATTGTCCGTAGAGACTCCATGCTTGGCGTTTCTAATTTAACGAATGAAGAGAACGCCATGCTTGGCGTCTCTAATTTAACGAATGAAGAGAACGACATGCTTGGCGTCTCTAATTTAACGAATGAAGAGAACGCCATGCCTAGTGTCTCTAATTTAACGAATGACGAGAACGCCATGCCTGGCGTCTCTAATTTAACAAATGAAGAGAACGTCATGCCTACCGTCTCTAATTTAAAGAATGACGAAAACGCCATGCTTGGCGTCTCTAATTTAATGAATGAAGAGAACGTCATGCCTGGCGACTCTGCAAATAATAAATCAAAAACAGACGCCATGCCTGGCGTTTCTAATTTAATGAATGAAGAGAACGCCATGCCTGGCGTATCCGCAAATAATATATCAAATAGAGACACCATGCTTGGCGTTTCTACGTCTTTATTACAACCCACAGAAATTGGAAAAATTGCACATTTAGAATGGCATAAAACCAAAGAAATACGTTCTGATATGAATTTAGAATTGGGCGAATTTATTGTTATGCCAAATCATATCCACGGAATTATCATAATTGGATCAAACAATTTTAATAATCGTAGAGACGCCATGCTTGGCGTCTCCGCAAATAATATATTAAATACAGACGCCATGCTTGGCGTCTCCGCAAATAATATATCAAATATAGACGCCTTGCCTGGTGTATCTACAAATAATGATACAAATGGTATATTTTCAAATCAATTTGCTCCACAATCAAAAAATTTAGCATCAATAATTCGTGGATATAAATCTGCTGTAACCACGTTTGCAAGAAAAAATAAAATTGAATTTGATTGGCAACCTCGATTTCATGAACATATAATTAGATCTGAAAGTAGTCATAAAAAAATTTCAAATTATATTATAAATAATCCTATCTTATGGAAAGACGATAAATTCCATAATACAGCGTAGAGACGTCATGCTTGGCGTCTCTACAACATATTATATCAAACAGATTCCATGCATCGCGACAAAAAATAATTAAACAGACGCAATGCATGGCGACAAAAAAATAATCAAACTGACACAATGCTAGACAAAAAAATAATTAAACATTTTCCATCCATGGCTACAAAAAAATAATTAAACAGACGCCATGCATGGCGTCTTTAAAAAAAATAAAATGACTTTAATTTCAAAAGATAATACTTTCGTATGGCATCCGTTTGATGTGTATAACTCTGAAAATTTGCTAGTAAAAAAAGCAAAAGGAATTTATATATTCTTACAAGATGGACGTAAAATTGTTGATGGAATCTCTTCTTGGTGGGTAAATTTGCACGGACATAGAAACACAACAATCACTAATGCGGTTTCAAAACAATTACGTTATTTTGAACATGTTATTTTTGCAGGATTTACGCATCAGCCTGCTATTCATTTAGCTGAAAATTTATGTAAATGTTTGCCTGGTGAGATGAAAAAAGTATTTTATTCAGACAATGGCAGCACTTCTATCGAAATAGCTTTAAAAATGTCAATGCACTATTGGCATAATAAAAACCAAAATAAAAAAGTAATTATTGCAATCGAAGGTTCTTATCATGGCGATACTTTTGGAGCTATGTCAGTAGCAGAACGTGGTGGATTTAATCTACCTTTTGAACCTTATTTATTTGACGTAAAATTTATTTCTTTTCCTAATAATGAAGAATCAATTATGCAGTTTTCTTACATTTGTCAAACAAACGAAGTTGCCGCTTTTATTTACGAACCTTTGGTTCAAGGCAGTTCGGGAATGCGAATTTATAAACCCGAAATATTAGAAAAACTACTTAAAATTGCCAAAATTAATAATATTATTTGCATTGCAGACGAAGTAATGACAGGTTTTGGAAGAACAAACACACTTTTTGCTAGCAATCAATGCGAAACAAAACCCGATATTATTTGTCTTTCAAAAGGTTTGACAGGCGGCTATTTGCCTTTGGGAGCAACAGCAGTCAATCAAAAAATTATAAATGGATTTGAATCAAAAAAAATAAAAAATGTATTTTTACACGGACATTCTTACACGGCAAATCCTTTGGCTTGTGCGGCTGCATTGGCTAGTTTGAAAATAACTTTATCAAATGAAAGTATTAAAAATAGAAAAAATATTGAACTTTGGCATTGTAATTTTATTGAAAAAATAAAAGAAAAAAATTATCCTTTAAAACGCTTAGAATATATTGGAACTATTTTAGTTTTAGAAATTGATAATCAATCAGATACTTCTTACTTTAATTCACTGCGTGAATATTTATATATCGAGTTTTTAAATCGGAATATCTTACTTCGTCCTTTAGGAAATGTAATTTATGTTTTACCACCTTATATTATTTCAAAAGTTGAATTAAATAAAATATACAAAGCCATAGAAGAAATTCTAAATTTACTATCAAATAATAATATAAGTAATAAATTATGAAAATAATTTATAGTTAGAAATGATAAATTTTATAATTTATGCCAATTTTTGAACTTGATAGTAGAATATGGTTTCCTAATATTTATAACTCCGAACCTGATGGATTATTGGCTTTTGGTGGCGATTTAAGTTCAGAAAGACTACTTTTAGCATACAAAAGTGGAATTTTTCCATGGTATAATGCTCATGAACCTATTTTATGGTGGTCACCAAATCCTAGATTTGTTTTGTTTCCAAATGATTTAAAAATATCCAAAACTACCCAACAATTATTAAATCAAAATAAATTTAAAGTTACTATTAATCAATGCTTTAAAGACGTTATGTTCGCTTGCGGACAAATATTTAGACCTGGTCAGGATAGCACTTGGATTACAGATGATATGTTGAAATCTTACCAAAATCTTCATAATCTTGGGTTTGCTCATTCGATAGAAGTTTGGCAAAATAATAATTTAGTTGGAGGATTATATGGTATAAAAATAGGTACTATTTTTTTTGGAGAAAGTATGTTTTCTTTAGTTTCTAACAGTTCAAAAATAGGATTTATTACGCTAATTAAAAATGAATTGTTAGGAAAAATCAGCTTGATTGACTGCCAAGTCCATACCAATCATTTAGAAAGTTTAGGTGCTAAAATGATTTCAAGAATTGATTTTACAAATTACTTAAAAAGTAACATTTAATAAAAAAACTACTTATATTTATCAATAATTTCCTCACTAATCATTCTATCAATCATAGCTTGATCTGCAAGGTCATTGATACCTAATTTATGCATTTTCCAAGTTTTTTCTTTATAATCTTTTAAATTAAAAGCGTTAATCTCATCTTTTCCGCTCAAAAGATACCATCTCGAAACAGAATCTTTATCAAACTGAAATATTTTCAAACTCATTTTTCTTAAAAATTTATCACGCTCTACAACTGAACCAAAAATTTTGGTAGGTCCAACTTTATCATAAGTACTTTTAGATACGATAAATATAGTTTTAATAAGTTCTTCTTTATTATCAATTTTAGATTTTAAAGGTGGAGTTGTGGAAACCATATACATTTTTACAGCTTCTGGTTGAATGGTTGCAGTCGTTCTGTCAGCAGATTGTAACATAACCCATTGGTCTTTTTGAAAAGGTTCAAAAACTTTATCCATTGCAACTCTATCCTTCTTTTTAATAGCTTCAGCAAGTAATTTTTGATGAGAATAATCCCATTTTTCAACCCCTAATTTTATTTCATTTAAGTTTGGTGTAGTAATTGTTAAAGTAGGGAAAAAATGTCTTAACTTTTTTGCAAGTTCATCGGCTCGTGCTTTTGCCAATTTTTTATTATTTTCAATGCTTGTTTTTCCAGAAATTGAACTTCCATCAGGATTAAGATTATTGTTTGGTAAGTTTGCATCAAAACTAGTCGGAATTTGTGAAGCACTACCCGTAATTTTTAATGAAATTGGTTTGTTTTTATTATCAGTTCCCAAAAAAAGTTTTACTTTTTCAATTATTTCTTTAAAAGCGGTTTCTCCATCTTCAGTAAAATCAGTTCTATTGTTTTTGAATTGTTTGAAAGCTGGAATATTTAATTGTATATCGTTTACGTTTACTAAATTAAATTTTAAAGTTTGAGTAGAGCGAATTAAATTTGCTTTGGCTTTTAACTCAACTTGAACTGGCGTAAAAACTTCATATCCCGCTGGGTTTACTGGTACTTTAATAGGACAATCACCTGTATTTTTTGGTTTTATAGTGCCACCAACTGGACTTCCATTAAAAGAACGCTTTCCGCCTTTAGGTGTAGAATTTTCTTTGTTTTGAGAAAAAAGTAAAATTGAAAAAAGTAATAATATACTATATATAAACTTTTTAAAAACTATATTCATGATTTTAAAATTGTACTTTGAAAGGTAATAACATTTATTTTATAAAAAACGTACTTTTGATTAAAAAAATACGTTTTAATATTACTGAAATTTTACCACTGAAACAATGGATAATTATGCATCCATTTGTTGATTTCTGCTTTGATAGCTTTTAATTTACTATCGTTTTCGTGATTCATTAAGGCATCATCAATGTAATTTGCTATGCGTTCCATATCCGACTCTTTCAAACCTCGAGTGGTTATTGCAGCTGTTCCAATTCGCATTCCAGAAGTAACCATAGCCGACTGAGTGTCAAAAGGAACCATGTTTTTATTGATGGTAATATCGGCTTTTATCAACGCATTTTCAGCAATTTTTCCAGAAAGATTTTTAGAACGTAAATCAATTAGCATCAAGTGATTATCTGTTCCTCCAGAGATAATTTTATAACCCTTTTCTACAAAAGTTTTTGCTACTACAGCCGCATTTTTTTGCACTTGTTTGATATAAGTTGCATATCCATCTGTCAATGCTTCGCCATAAGCAATGGCTTTTGCAGCTATCACGTGTTCTAGCGGTCCGCCTTGAATACCAGGAAAAACAGCAGAATCAAGCAAAGCACTCATCATTCTGGTTTCTCCTTTTGGCGTTTTCAAACCCCACGGATTTTCAAAATCTTGTCCCATCATAATCATTCCACCACGAGGTCCACGCAAAGTTTTGTGTGTAGTTGTGGTAACAATATGACAATGTTTCAT
>REAG01000143.1 GCA_004294265.1 Cytophagales bacterium
GTGTTGTTTTTTTATAATTCACATCTATATTTTTAAAAATTGTACTTTTCTAAGAATAGTACTTTTTGTAATAATGAGTTGTCGGACGACAGTAATTTATAATACAAATTTAGTAAAATTTTTGATACTTATAAGTATCTTTGTGTATTACAAATCACTTTTAAGTTTTTAAAATGCCTAATTTTCCTTTAAATCAACTTTGTAAAAAAAATAAAAATTATTATCTTCTAAAGCTTATGTGATTTATTTAAAAAATGCAATTTATATTAAAGAAAACTGTAACTTGGGTTAAATTTTCTGAAAATGTGTAAATAGCTATCTTGGAATTTATTAACGATACTCTTGTTAAAAAAAATGAACCTATTTTGTCTATTTTAAAAAGTAAAGCTAAGTTAAAACTAAATAGTTAGAATTTTTTTTATGATTTTAAAAAAAATATAAAAACCATTTTAAAATAAATTAAACCTTGTATTATATTTGCAAAAACAAAATGTAGTTTATTGATATGGATGAGATTCAATCAGAAGAATTAAAAGTAAGTTTACAAGATAAAATAGATAAAGTTTTAACAGAAGTTGGAAAAGTTGTTGTAGGGCAACAATATATGGTTAATCGCCTTTTGGTTGGTTTATTTACCAACGGACACATTCTTTTAGAAGGCGTTCCTGGTTTAGCTAAAACCCTCACTATCAATACTTTATCTAAAGCATTGGCATTAGATTTTCAAAGAATACAGTTTACACCTGATTTATTGCCTGCCGATGTTATTGGAACAATGATTTATAACCAAAAAGAAGGTTCTTTTGAAGTAAAACGTGGTCCAATATTTTCTAATTTAATACTTGCCGATGAAATAAATCGTTCGCCAGCCAAAGTACAATCAGCACTTTTGGAAGCCATGCAAGAAAAACAAGTAACGATTGGAGCAACTACACATAAATTAGAAAAGCCATTTTTAGTTTTGGCAACCCAAAATCCTGTAGAGCAAGAAGGAACTTATCCTTTGCCAGAAGCCCAAGTAGATCGATTTATGATGAAAATTTATGTAGGTTATTTGAACAAGCAAGAAGAGCTGGAGGTGATGCGAAGAATGTCAGATATGAATTTTAGCCCTAATGTGCAACCTGTTTTAAATAAACAAGATATAATAGACATTCGCAATGAAATCAATAAAATAAACATCAACGAAAGTCTTGAAAAATATATTATTGAATTGGTTTTTGCCACTCGCCAACCTAAAGATTATGGCTTGAAAGCGGAAGCGGAATACATTCAATTTGGAGCATCGCCCAGAGCAAGTATAAATTTGAGTTTAGCTGCAAAAGCACTCGCTTTCATGAACAGAAGAGAATATGTTTTGCCTGAAGATATTAAAGAAATAGCCAAAGATGTGCTAAATCATCGTGTAATTTTAAATTATGAAGCAGAAGCAGATGGTGTAAAAAGCAGTCAAATTATAGAAACTATACTTCAAAAAGTTGTCATTGGAAAATAATTATCTTACTATTCTAGGGTTCATTGCTGCTACATTCACAACTATTTCTTTTGTGCCTCAAGTAATAAAAATATGGAAAACAAACGAAACATCTTCTATTTCTTTAGAGATGTTTTTGTTATTTTCATTTGGCGTAATTTTATGGTTTATCTATGGTATTTTAAAAAAAGATTTGGCTATTACTGTAGCTAATCTTTTTACTTTGGTTATGTCGTCTTATATTATTTACAAAAAAATAAACTCCAAAAAAGTATAAATATTTTCGGTTTTTGT
This sequence comes from Cytophagales bacterium, assembly GCA_004294265.1. Classification (GTDB taxonomy): domain Bacteria; phylum Bacteroidota; class Bacteroidia; order Cytophagales; family UBA9547; genus REAG01. Next base: position 1,769 of record REAG01000143.1, read on the forward strand.
AATGGTTATTAACCTGACGTATATTTATCTATAATTATTTTTTTACAACTTATTGATAATCAGTACTTTACGCTAAGTCAATTTATAGATATATTTAAGTCAAGTTAATACCTATATTAAGTTTAAAGGTTCAGCCTTAATTTTTTTGCAAAACCCTAAAATAGTTTCAATTACTATATCAAATTTTTCGTGAATAGATTGATGGTCACATTCATCTAAAAAAAGCACAAAACTTACGGCAGCTTGGTGGCATTGCAAAATACTATCATCCATTTTTATTGAACCATCATCTTTTCCGACAATATATAAAACAGGAAATTTGGCATTTTGAATTACCGAAATGCGAGAAGGACGCTTTTTCATTGCCGAAATAGTGGCTTTTACTGCATTTACATCAGCTCTTAAACCCATATCAATTATTTCTTCTATGGCTTTTGAACAAGATTTTCTATTTTTAGGAAAAAACATAGGTGGCACAAAAGGTCGAACAAATTCTTCTAAACCATTATCATCCAAAAATTTAATAGTTTTATCTCTTTGTAGTTTTTTTTCATCCGAGTCTGCAAATGCAGTGCTGTTGCACATGACCAATCCAATTATATTTTTAGGATGTTTTTCCGCCAAAGCTAGTGCTACATATCCACCAAGCGAATGTCCAACTAAAATAAATTCGTCTATTTCCATCGAATTTAATTGATAAAATACTGATTCTGCCAAAGTTTCCATACTCACAATTCCAATTGCAGCACTGCTTCCAAAACCTGGCAAATCTAAACTTATGCAAGTAAAATGCTCAGACATTACCTTTATTGAGTCGTCCCAATATTCTTTTGCTTCGCAAAAACCATGTAAAAAAACTATTACTTTGCCTCTTCCTCGTCTGTCGTAACTTAATGGTTGCATCTATTTTAAAATTTTATTATTTTAATTTGCATTATTCTTTTTGCAAAATAATATTAAAAATTTAAAAATTTAGAAAAAACGAATGTAAATTTTTGATTTTATACAAAGTCCAATAAATAATTACAATTCCTTTTTAACTTTTCCCCATTGGGGAAATATGAAAAGGGTTTTCTAAAAATTTAATTGTAAATATTTAGTGGACTCAATATAATAATATTTATTTTGGGTCAGCGACAATAGTTTGGGATTAGGATTATATTTTGTTGATTTGCGTAAAAAATAATTTATGCTATCTAAACGATAGACCATCAATTATTAGTACGGCTTTTTCCAGAAAAACTTACAGTCAATTAGAGATTACTTTTGTAGAAAAACTATGAAACATAGTTTTAAATTCAGAGTATCTTTTTATTGAATTTACAAAGCAGGATTCAAGCGGCAAATGCAACTTTTTGGTTTAAAATAAATAAAGGATTTTGGTAATAAAATCATTTTCTTGGACGATTATTTATTTCATCTTCGATATCTTGCAAATATGCATCTGTTAAGACATCAAATCAAGTTTTTTTATGAATATATTGCCATATCAATCCGTTTAAGCTTTCATTTGAGCCTCATTCCTAACTATGATAGGGTCTTGCGAAGTAAAATTTGATATTTAGTGCTTCGCAATACGTCTATGTACTGCAAATTCTTTGCCATTGTCCGATGTCATTGTATGTAAATGTGGTTTCCAAAGTTGTAAATTTTCTATTACTTGATTTTCAAAATCAGATTTTAATTCTAATTTTGAACTTATTATGAAAAAAAAACAACATCCTATTGGATTTTTTGATAGTGGCATTGGCGGATTAACGGTTGCTCAAGCGGTTACAAAGCTGTTGCCAAATGAAAATATTATTTATTTTGGCGATACTGCCCATTTGCCTTATGGCGAAAAATCTACGGCTGCCATTCAATCTTATTCAATCAAAATTTGTGATTTTTTATTAAGTCAAAAATGCAAAATAATACTTATTGCTTGCAATTCTGCCTCAGCAGCAGCCTTTGAACTAGTAAAAGAATATGTAGGTTCAAAAGCATTGGTAATGAATGTAATCGACCCAGTAATTAATTATATAGAAAGTAAGTATCAAAATAAAAAAATCGGATTAATTGGCACAAAAAAAACAATTTTATCCGAAGTTTATGCTCATAAAATCAAAGATTTAAACATTAATATAGAGCTAAAATCATTACCAACACCGCTTTTAGCTCCCATGATTGAAGAAGGTTTTTTTAATAATTCTATTAGTGAGTCCATTATTGCTAATTATTTATCCAACCCAAATTTAGAAAACATTGAAGCTTTAATACTTGGGTGTACGCACTATCCTTTGATTAAAAATCAAATTCAAAATTTTTATTCTAACGAAATAGAAATTATTGATAGTGCAGAAATTGTGGCGATAGAGTTAGAAAATATGTTAAAAACTAATAACTTAATTTTAGATTTTGAAAATATAAGCTCAAAAAAGTTTTTTGTATCCGATTATACAAATTCTTTTGAAGCCTCAACACGCCATTTTTTTAAAGAAATGATTAGTTTAGAATTTTATCCACTTTGGAATTGAATTCTAAATTGGGGAACCTGTAAAAACCTCAATTCTTATGAAGCCTTTTTAATTGGGGAGAGTTTGGGTGGGGTTTTAAAAAACACAACTTAGGTTTTAGAGATTCCTTTAAAAAATATAGCTAAAATTTAATTTTTTTGAATACTAGATTTTGTAAATTTTCAAGCTCAACCTATAATTTTATAAAAACGAATATACTTTACTGAAATATTTTTCTAAATTATCAAAATAATTTTTTAGAAAAGCCCATAAACTTGTTTCAAGTAAAATGACCCCAGCTTAAACAATTTCTACTCCTATGCTGCATAATCCAAGAGAAAGAGAATTCAAAAAACGAAGTTTTTTGAGAGTTTTGTAATGTAAATGGGCTATTCTATAAAATCATTCAAAAATAAAACCTTATCAAGATAGATTTATTTTATATTACAAATCAAAAAATCATACGTTAATTGAATAGTAAATTAAATTTTGAAATAATAATATTTTTCAATGTTAATTTAATGTTTTAATTTGCAATTTATTAGAAAGAAATTTATAGCATGAGAGAATTCAAATATCCAAAATTTACACTTGGCGAAAAACTTACGCAAGAGCAAGTTGCCTTTTTTGAAGAACATGGTTTTATTCATTTTAAATCATTTATTACTAAAGAACATGTAGCTGAAATAATTTCAGGTTCGCATGATGTACAAAAGCAATGGATAGATGAAAATCGTGAAAAAGTTAACGGAGTGCCAATAAAGTGGGGTTTTGACTTAGATGGAAGTAAGATTGTACAAAGATTTGCTTTCTCTTCTTTGTTTAGTCCTACTCTTCACAATTTATTAAAAGACGAAAGATTTAAAGCACTTTTTCCTTTGTTAGGCAAAAAAGTTGTAAGTCCTAGAGTAGGAGAATACGAAAAAGATGGCTTAGTAATGAACCATTATATCAATACTCCTAACAGCAAATTATCACAAATGGGATGGCATACAGACTCTTTAAGAGATGTTTTTTATGGAAAAAAAATAATGCCGATGTTAAATGTTGGCATACATTTAGATAATTCGTCCACTGATAATGGAGGATTAAGATTAATTCCAGGCACTCACAAGCAATCGTTAAGACAATTATTATTTCGCAAAAAATACTTTTTAGATTACGAACCAGATCCAGAAGAAATTGGTTTAACTGTCGAAAAAGGCGATTTAACAGTTCATGATGGCAGATTATGGCACAGAGTTGCACTTTCGCCACTTGTAGGCGAAATCAGCCGTAGAAGAGTAATGTACGTTCCGTTTATTACAGGCAAATTTAAGCCAAGAAATGAAAACAGCAAACCTCGTTTGTACCAACGATTTATGTATTTATTAAAATAAAATCAATCATAATTGATGCGTGTAAATAAATTACACGCATTTTTTTTAACTCTATATTCAAAAAAATGTACGCATTAATTACAGGCTCAAGCAAAGGTATTGGCAAAGATATGGCTTTTGAACTAGCCCAAAAAGGATTTAATTTATTACTAATAGCTCGAAATTTTGATGAATTACAAGCTTCAAAAACCGAAATTCAACAAAAATATAAAGTTGAAATAGATGTTTTAGCAATAGATTTATCTGATTTGACAGCTCCTAAAAAAGTTTTGGCTTGGGTAGAATCTAAAAATTATCAAGTTTCAGTTTTAATTAATAACGCTGGATATGGTCTTTGGGGAATGTTTGAAAAACTTACTTTTGAACAACAACAAAACATGATGATTTTAAATATGAATACTTTAGTTGAACTAACGTATTTATTTTTGCCAATCCTAAAAAAGCAATCAAAATCATATATTTTAAACGTAGCGAGTACGGCAGCTTATCAATCCGTTCCAGGTTTGGGTGTTTATGCAGCTACAAAAGCATTTGTGGTTTCCTTTTCAAGAGCTTTAACTTTTGAACTTAAAAAAACAAATGTTTCTGTAACTTGCCTTAGTCCTGGAACTACAACCACAAATTTCACAAACCGAGCTGGCATAAAAGCCTCAGAAACTTTACAAGCAACAGCAGATAAATTTACTATGCCTTCGGATGTGGTTGCTAAATTTGGAATCGATAAAATGTTTGCTAAAAAGACAGAAGTTATTCCTGGATTAACGAATATTGTTACCGTTTGGGCAACTTATTTCTTGCCAAAATCTATTATTGAATCTATTGCAGCCAATTTATATATCAAAAATTTGAAAAATTAAGAATTTGAAAAATTAAATTGCTAATTTATTAATTTTATAGGCACATACTTTGGAAAAATATCTTTGTTTTTTTTAATAAAATTGATTAATTTCTTTATTGAAGTTTTCATTATTTTCAATAATTCTACTCCAAAAAAGTAATTTTATTTCATTATTATCATATAAATAATAAAAGTGAAATTGAAATAAATTTAAAACTTCGTTTTGATTAGTTTTATGAATTTAAAAAAAAGATATGTTTTTACAAAAATTACTATTTCTTCCAAAAAACCTAAATAAAAATAAATATCAGATTCAGTAATATTTTGAAAGCTTCCCTTGTCATTTCGTTCTAAAGCATAAAAAATATAAGTAAGTTTTTCAGTAGTATAAAATTTTAGCCAAAGCTCACTTAAATACCAAGAGCTTTTAAAATTATTATTACTCCAATATTGAACATAAGCAAAATTGTAGCGATAGCTATAAAAGATATTTTAAAAATTTCGATATTTTCTGATACAAAAAGATTCATTATATTTGTTATTTATATTCAAAATTAAATTTTAAAATTCTATTTAAAATCTTAATTATTAAACATTTTATTTTTCAATATTAAAAACAAAGATATTTTAAATTCAATAACTAAGACTTAAATTTATAAATGTTTGAATTCAAACTTATGATAGATTTAAAAAATACTATTTTATTAAATTAATTAAAAAAATAGTACATTGTAAATAAACAAAAATTAATGTCAATAAAGACGAAAGAACAGAAAATATTTGAAATTGCAATTGGATTAATTCCTGGTGTTGGCAATTTAATTTCAAAACAATTACTGAGTTATTGTGGGTCAGCAGAAAATATTTTTAAGTATTCAAAACCTAAACTTTTAAAAATTCCAAACATAGGGGATGTTTTAGCCAAACAGATTTTAGAATCAGATGTGTTAAAACAAGCCGAAAAAGAGCTTGAAAAAGCCGAAAAAAACAATATTAAAATAATATTTTATACAGACGAAGAATATCCCCAAAGGTTAAAACGATTTGCTGATTCGCCTACTTTACTTTACATGAAAGGCAATACAAATTTGAATCCAAAAAAATCTATCGGTATTGTTGGAACTAGAAATGCAACCGAATATGGAAAAGAAATAACAGAGCAAATCATAAAAGAGTTTTCTGAAGTTAATCCGCATATTATCAGTGGTTTAGCTTACGGAATAGATATTGCAGCTCACAAATCTGCATTAAAATATGACCTGCCAACCATTGGCGTTATGGCGAGCGGAATAGATATTATTTATCCAAGTGTGCATAAATCCACTGCATTAGAAATGCAAAAAAAAGGTGCAATTATTACTGAAAATGCCATCGGTACAATTCCAGATGCACCAAGATTTCCGGCTCGAAATAGAATAATTGCTGGGTTATCAGATATTATAATTGTGGTAGAAGCAGCCGAGAAAGGGGGAGCTTTAATTACTGCCGAAATAGCAAACGACTATGGAGTTGATGTATATGCTGTACCAGGAAAAATTACTGATAAATTTTCAATGGGTTGCAATAAATTAATTTCTTCAAATAAAGCAGCCATTTTCAGAAACACAAAAGATTTACTAGAGCTTTTAGGCTGGAATGTCGAAAATTCTCAAACACAAACTAAAAAATTACATACCGACCATCAATTGGAAGGGGAAGAGAGAAAAATTTACGAACTTATTTTTTCTGAATCTAATATTGGCATTGATGAGCTTGCCTGGAAAGCTGAAATGAACATAAATAAAATTAGTAATGTAATTTTGCAATTAGAATTTAAAAATATTATTAAGACTTTGCCAGGCAAAAAATTTAAAATTTTATAAATTTATATTTTGCTTTATATAATTAAATTGTTTTTTAGTGTTTAACTTGCACAAAATTTAAAAAAAAATATACATTATGCAACAAATAGAAATAAATCTATTTCAATTTATAAAGTCATACAAAAAAAGACCAAAGAATTTTTTAATTTCAATGATTATAGTCGTTATTATAACTTTAATATTTGCCTATACTCGCCCAATTTTATTTGAAGCAAGAGTTATTTTTTATCCACTTAAAGAAAGTGAATCTGATCCAAGAATTTTAGATAGAAATTTGATTGAAGAACAAAAAATTGATTTGTCTGAAAAATTTATTTCTTATGCAAGTTCTAGAGAAGTAAAAGATTCTTTGGCTTTAAAATTTAATCTATTTAATAGATATAAAATAAAAGATTCGGACGATTTTGCTAGTTATAAAAACAGTTTTTATCTGAAATTAAACTCAAACCTTAATTTTGGTAAAGTTGCCAACGGTGGTGTAGAGGTTCAAGTTACTGACGAATCCAAAGATACAGTAGCTTTAATGGCAAATTATATTACCTATTTAATAGATAAACATTTTTCTAATTTAATTCAACAAAGAAATTTAAAGATTTTAGGGATTTATAAAAAACGGTTTTTAAAAAGTGAGGAAACTCTAAATGAGTTGAATTTTGAAATTGAAAATCAAAAAGAAATGAAAAATATAAATATAATGTTGTCCAAAAACAATCAAATGAAATTAGAATTGGGAAATTATTATATGCTTAAGGATAATTGTGGTCAATTTAATGTATTTACAACAACTGAAATAAAAACAATAGATATTGTAGAACCCGCTCAGCCAGCACTCAAAAAATATAAACCTAATAGAACCGTAATTTTTATTACTGGTATCTTAATTGGCTTATTAGCTTGGTTTGGCTTCTATATGGTTAAAGATACAATTCAAAACAATGCAATTGTTAGCTAGTATTTCAATTAAATTTTAAAAATTAAAATATTATAATTTGCCTTTAAAGTAAATAAAATGATTCAAGTTGAGGGTTTAAAAAAATCCTATAATAAAATTGAGGTATTAAAAGGCGTAAATCTGGATATAAAAGAAGGCGAAATTGTGGCAATAACTGGGGCTTCGGGAGCTGGTAAAAGCACTTTATTGCAAATTTTGGGTACTTTAGATAAGCCCGATACTGGAAATGTTATGCTAAACAATGAAAATGTTTTCAATTTAAGTTCAGTTGGTTTAGCAAAATTTAGAAACAAAACTTTAGGATTTATTTTTCAATTTCATAATTTATTACCAGAGTTTAATGCACTCGAAAACGTAATTTTGCCTGCATATATTGGCAAAATGAATGAAAAAAAAGCACAAGAAAAAGGTAAAAACCTTTTGGAATTGGTAGGACTTTCGCACAGAATTTATCACAAACCGAGCGAGCTTTCAGGTGGAGAACAACAACGAGTTGCTGTAGCTAGAGCTTTAATAAACGACCCTAAGGTCATTTTTGCAGATGAACCTAGCGGAAATTTAGACTCTAAAAATGCTGAAGATTTGCATCAATTATTTTTGAATTTAAAGCAAACCAGAAATCAAACATTTGTGATTGTAACGCACAATCTTGAGTTGGCAAAACTTTCGGATCGGTGGCTTAAAATGAAAGACGGATTAATATTTGAAAATTGAATACTATTACAAAACATATTCCTAATTTTTTAACTTGTTGCAATATTTTTTGTGGCACTTTAGCTATTGTTTATCCAATTTGGGGTTTGCATTTCATACTTTTAGGAGCAATATTTGACTTTTTTGATGGTTTTGCTGCTCGTTGGCTAAAATCGTTTTCTCCTATTGGAAAAGATTTAGATTCCTTGGCAGATATGCTTACTTTCGGAGCTGCACCAGCGGTAATGATGTTTCAAATTGATATTTTTTTAGCACTTCTATTACCTGTATTTTCGGCACTTCGATTAGCAAAATTTAATATTGACACTAGGCAAAGCAATAGCTTTTTAGGATTACCAACGCCTGCAAATGGAATATTTTGGGCTTCCATCGCTTATGTTTTTAATGAAAATCAATTTTTTAAATCTGAGTTTTTTGGCTTTTTAAATCCTCAAATTATTTTAAATGCTTTAGTTTGCTTATTTTGTTATTTTATGGTTTCAGAAATAAGAATGTTTTCTTTTAAAATTAAATCATTAAGTTTTAAAAATATTGTTTTTCATCTCTTATTTTTAGTTTTAATTTTATTATTTGTATTTATATTTTTATCACTTGAAATTAATATTTTATTTTCTTTGCCAATAATTATAATAATATATGTATTTTTGTCGTTGATAAAACACTTTGTCGAACCTTATGAAGTTTATAGCTGAAATTGATGTAATGCCATTGAAAGAAATACTTGACCCACAAGGTAAAGCCGTGAAGTTGGGACTTTCAAATTTAGGAATATCTGAAATAAATGATGTTCGGATTGGCAAACACATTACAATCGAACTTGAAGCACAAAATCTAACTGATGCTGAATCCAAAACCGAAATGGCTTGTAAAAAACTACTTGCAAATATCATTATGGAGGGTTACAAATATTCAGTTAAAAGTATTTAATTTAAACATTTCCTATATAAAAAAATTATACAAATAGTAAAACTATAAACTTTGTTTTATTTATATTCTTTATGAAAAGAAGGCTTATATTTGTATGTTTTTTACAATCCATTTTGCTTCTTGCTGAACTTAAGCAAAAATCTATATTGCAGTCTGGAAATTTTTACAAAATATCAGTTTCATCCACAGGTATTTTTAAAATTAATTTTAATTTTCTAAAAAGTCTAGGCTTAAATCCTACTACTATAAATCCAAATCAAATTAAAATTTATGGAAATGGGTTTGGTATGTTACCTCAAAATATTTCGAGTTTTAGATACGATGATTTACAAGAAAATGCCATAAAATTGTATGGAACCGAAGATGGTCGTTTCGATAGTTCTGATTATCTTTTATTTTTTGCCCAAGGTCCTGATATTTTAAGTTTTAATAAAACCAATCAAACTTTTGAACATATTCAAAATCTATATTCAGACAAAACTTTTTATTATTTGAATATAGCAGATGATAGTGGATTAAGGGTTTTACCATCTACTCAAATTCCAAATTCTACAGTTGGATCTACTTTAGATTATTATGACGACTTTCAATATCATGAAAAAGAAATAGAAAATTTATTACTAATGGGTAGAAATTGGTATGGCGAAAAATTTGTAGATGGTGCATCAAGATCTTTCAACTTTAACTTTTCAGGACTTATTCCAAATAGTAATATTACACTTAAAGTTAGTAATTTCAACAAAGCAAAATCTAATGATCAGTCTATAATGAAAGTTTCAATTAATAATTTTTTGGCTCTAAGCCAAGTATTAAACGGAACACTCTCCGAATATAGTCTTGGAAATTTAAAAAATGACATTCTAAGAGTTAATAGTTCAAATTTTGATAATAATTCTCAAATTTCCATTAATATGAATTATACAGGAGAGGCTAGTGGAAATTCGACTGGTTACTTGAATTTTATTGAAATTAATGCCAAACGAAGTTTAAATTTAATTGGTTCTTCCACTATTTTTCAAAATATCGAATCAAGTAAAATTCAAACATCAGAATTTTTATTAAAAAATGCTAACTCAACAACTGAAATTTGGGATGTTACAACAACAACATCTCCTTTTTTAATTCAGTCAACTTTGAATGGCAACAATTTATCGTTTTTAAGTAATTCAAATTCGTTGATTCGCAAATTTATTGCTTTTAATCCTTCACAAATTAGTACTGTACCCGTTTTTGAAAATAAAGTAACAAACCAAAATATTCATGGAGCCGAAACTCCACATTTATTGATAGTTAGTTATCCTCCATTTATTGAAGAAGCTAAAAGGTTAGCAGCTTTCAAAAATAGAATAGGAATAAAAGCATTAGCATTAACAACTGATGAAATTTATAATGAATTTTCGAGTGGAGCTCAAGATATTTCAGCAATAAGAAATTGTGCTGCTATGTTTTACAAACGTGGTGGATTAAAAAATGTATTACTTTTTGGAGCCTGTTCTTATGATTATAAAGATCGAACACCAAAAAACACTAATTTTGTTCCAGTTTATGAAGCGGTAGATTCATACAACACCACAACTTCATATTGCTCTGATGATTTTTATGGTTTTTTTGGAGATAACGAGGGAGATTGGCCTGAAAACGGAAGTGGAAACTATAATTTATTGATTGGCGTTGGCAGATTGCCAATAAGAAATAAAGAAGAGGCTGCAGGAGCAGTTAATAAAATTATAAATTACAGTAAAAATATAAATTCGTTTGGAAAATGGCGAAATAAAATCTTATTGATGGCTGACAATGGTGATGGAAACGGACATTTGAATGATGCAGAAATACTTACAAGTATTATTGAAAGCAAAACAAATTTGATAAATCTTACCAAATCTTATATTGATGCTTATCCAATGCGGTTGACTCCAGTTGGAAATACAGCTCCAAGAGTAAATAGTATATTGAGAAATAATATAGAAAACGGTGTTTTAATAATTAATTATTCAGGGCATGGCGGACCAGATGTGTTGGCAAGCGAGAAAATATTATCTAAAACGGATGCTCAAACTTTTAATAATTTTGACAGATTAAATTTTTATATTACTGCTACTTGTGATTTTGGTTTGTGCGACCAACCTTTGCGTGTTGGCGGTGCTGTTGAGTTAGTTTTATCTCCTAAAGGTGGAGCAATAGGTATTGTTTCTGCTACTCGACCAGTTTATAAATCAACCAATTTGGAATTTAATAAACAGATGTATAATAATATGTTTTCTATTGACACTATGGGAATAAGACCTGACATAGGTGACGTTTTTAGAAGAGCAAAAAATGCTAGTGCCATTGGGGTTTTTAACCGTAGCTATATGTTGTTTGCTGATCCATCAACAAAAATTGCTTTGCCTGAGTTCAATGTGGTGCTAACTTCTATTAATGGAATGAAAACATCAGCTGACACATTAGAAGCACTCTCGAAAGTTACATTTGAAGGCGAAATAAGAACGCACAGAAAAAATCAACTTATTCAAGACTTTAATGGCGTTGTAGAAATTGATTTATTTGATAAATATAGCCTTTTAAGAACACTTGGTCAATCTGATTCCCCTGTGAGCTTTAAAACAAGAGATAATTCTGTACTTTCAGCAAAAGCTTCTGTAAAAAACGGTAAATTTAAGTATAGCTTTATTTTACCAAAAGATATCAATTATAAAGTGGGCGAAAGTAAAGTAAGTTTATACGCCTATGATGAAAAAAAATTAATTGATGCTGGTGGTTACACCTCGCAAGTTATGCTGGGCGGAACCAACGAAAATGCCCCTGAAGATAATAATCCGCCTCAAATATCACTCTATATGGATGATACTACTTTTGTGAATAAAGGATTAACAGGCTCAAAACCATTGTTAATAGTAAAATTGGCAGATGAAAATGGTATAAACATCGCTCGTTCGGGTATTGGTCACGAAATAACGGGAGTTATTGATGAAAAAACATCTGAAAAATTAATTTTGAACGAAAACTACTCAACCGAATTAAATGATTTTACAAAAGGTAGAGTTGTTTACAGATTAGATTCACTTTCGGATGGATCGCATCAAATAATAGTTAAGGCATGGGATACTTATAATAATTCATCTGAAAAAAAATTAGATTTTATTGTTACTAAATCAGTTAAATTTGCCATTAATCAAATTATTAATGTTCCAAATCCTGCCAATGAATTTACAAAGTTTTTAATAAGCCACAACCAAGCTGGCGAGCAGTTAGAATTGCAACTGAACGTGTATAACCAACAAGGAAAATTAATTAAGCAATTTTCTGAAAATATTAATTATGCAAATGCCACTTTAGAAATTGATTGGAATATAAAAGACAACGAAAATTATAATATTTCAGAAGGAATTTACGTTTATAAATGTGCTTTGGTTTCCAAAAAAGATAATCAAACCTCCGAAAGCATTCAAAAATTAGTTATCGTTAAATAAAAGAATACAGTTTAAAATCAAATTATGAATATTACAAAATTTTTAATTACCATTTTTATTTTGTTTAGTTTTTTATCCTCTTTTGGTCAAGCAACTATTGGTGCAAATAGAAGTAACCTACTTGGACAGGAGCTAAATCCTCTACAAACTGCCGTTCCTTTTTTAGGAATTATTACCAATGCTCGATCGGCAGCAATGGGCGATATGGGTGTTGCAACTTCAGCTGATGAAAATTCGGCTTTTCATAATCCTGGAAAGTTATGTTTGGTAGAAAGAGACTTTGGTGCAAGCATTTCTTACAATCCTTGGCTTAGAAATTTAGCTCCCGACATGGCACTATATAATATTGCAGGTTATTATAAACTCAGAAAAGAGGATGCCATTGCTGTAAATTTCACTTATTTTGATCTCGGAAAAATAGATTTTTTTGATGATCAAGCTATACCACAAGGACAAGGTACACCACAGGAATTATCTTTGTCGGGTACTTATTCTAGATTATTAAGTAAGAAATTGAGTGGAGGAATTTCTTTAAAATATATATATTCAAATTTATTGGCTGGATATACCGGACCAAACGCCCAATCTAGAGCTGGGCAATCTGCTGCTGCTGATATTGGTTTCTATTACAATACCGATTTCTTTGCTGCGGGCAAGGATATGAAACTTACCGTAGGTATTATGATAAATAATATTGGCGGAAAATTAAGTTATGGAATTAATAACCGTGCAGATTATTTACCAACGACTTTAAAATTAGGAACCATGCACACTACTGAATTAGATGAATATAATAAAATTAGTTTTGGCATTGAAGCATCAAAACTATTAACGCCTTCTCCGCAATTTAATAGCCTAGGTGCAAGATTTACAAATACCTCAAAATCAATTGTAAGTGCTATGCTTGGCTCTTTTGGAGATGCTCCTGGCGGTTTTGCGGAAGAAATTAGAGAAATTGCTATTGGCACAGGTGCAGAATATTGGTATGATAATATGTTCGCAGTAAGGGGAGGATATTTTCACGAAAGCACAACCAAAGGTGGAAGACAATATGTTTCTCTTGGATTAGGAATAAAATATAGTGTAATTGGTTTGGATTTTGCTTATTTAGTTGCAACCACTAGAAATTCGCCTTTAGCAAATTCTTTGCGTTTTTCGTTGAACGTAAATATTGAAAAACCAAGTAAAATAAAAGAATCAGCTGTAGAATAAATTATTTCATATATAATTTTAATAATTTTATAAATGAAATTTAAAAACAATAAAATTTAATGGAATAGCCCATATACGTATTTTAAATAAAAGAGCCGCACCCTAACCAATTTCTGCTACAAAGCCGCAGAATCCAAGGGGAGGGAAACGTCCCGATAATGAAAAATCTTACGAATGTGGCGTTTACAATTATAATAATAAATATATGGGCTTTTCTATAAAATTTAATGGAACAGCCCATTTAAATACTAAACACTCAAAAAACTTCATTTTTTGAGTTCCCCTCCCACTTGGATTCTGCGGTTTCGTAGCAGAAATTGGGTTAGGATGGGGTTTTAAAAAATTATATTGGATTTTTTAGAGTTTCCCAGATAAAAGAAAATTTAATTCTGTATGTTTTACCGTTTTTAATCATAGAAATAGCAAACCCGAGTGTTTTAGAATTTATCTTACTAAAAATCTTAGATTTTTAATTTTGAAAATAAAAACTTTTATCCCTTAATACTCAAGTTATATTTCTGACCCGTTTTAAACTTTAAAAATTGGATTATAAGTTTAAAATAATAAAGAAAAAATCAAAATCTATTATTATAATTGTATTTTTGCTAATAAATGAAATAAATGAAGTTTTTAAATTTAATAATTCTATTTGCTGCAATAATTTTTCAAACCTCGTGCGATAATAAGCGTGTGTACGAAACCAACATTGATTTTAAAGAGAATAAATGGTTTGAAGATACACTTTGCACATATTCATTTGAAATTGAGGATATTTCTATTCCTTATAATGTAATGTATATTGTAAGAAACTCATTAAATTATCAGTTTTATAATTTGTATGTAACTTATTATTTATTTGATATTTCTAAAAAGCAAATTTCAAGTGAGTTGCACGAAATGCAATTAATGGATTCTAAAACGGGAGCACCTTTTGGAAGCGGAATGGGTGAAATATTTACAAATCGGGTGTTTGCTTTACAAAAAATAAAATTCCCCAAAAAAGGTAAATATACTTTTAAAGTAAAACAATATATGCGAAAAAGTCCTTTAGAAGAGATATTATCTTTTGGAATAAGGGTTGAAAAAGCCGAATAAAAACTAACGAGTACTTACTATTTTTTTACTTCCTATTAATCTTTTTTCGGAATATAAATTACAAAAATAAACGCCAGCAGGAAGTTCTTGAAGTTGAACATGATAAATACCAACATTTGAAAACTGTATCAACTCTATTTTCTGTCTTTCTTTTCCAATAATATCAAAAACACGTAATTCGGTTACTTTTGTATTTAAACTAATAATTTCAAGACTTACGCCTTCATCAAAAGGATTAGGAAAAGCAATTATATCAATTTGAGGCGGATTAAAACATTTTTCATTCGCATTTGAGTAAGAAAGCGTTAGAAAAGTAATAAAAAATAAAAAATTTGATTTAAAAACTTTTTTCATTATTGCAAATATATATTTTTTTTGTCTTTTTTCAAAAATTGGTTCTGTTTAAATTATTGAAATATTTTTTATAGAAAATAAATACTAATTTTAATCTAAAATTACAAAAAGGACAAGTATTTTTGACATGTAATTCTTGAAAGTGTTTTTTTTTCAATAATTTTAAATTGTAGATAAAAAAAAAATCGCATTTCTATTCAAATTCAATAAAAGTTATAAATAACTAAAAGTATTCTAATCATCTATTAATCAATTAATTATAACACAAAATTCATAAAAAATAAACAATATTTTTAAATTTGAAAATATGGTTTTTTTTGATAATATTTGTAAATAACAATTAATTTTTAGGTATATTAAATTTTATATTTCACATAAACTTTTATCTATAACAAAACATTTTAATTGTTCATAAATTGATACAGATACACTTTTAAAATTAATATAAATGAAGAGCAAACAAGCAATTTCCGAACCATTGTTAGTAGAAAATCCGAACAGATTTGTATTATTCCCAATTCAGAATGACGATATTTGGCAGTTTTACAAAAAAGCGGAAGCTAGTTTTTGGACAGCCGAAGAGATAGATCTTTCGCAAGATGCAGCTGATTGGGCTAGACTTAATGATAATGAAAAACATTTCGTATCGCACGTTTTGGCGTTTTTTGCAGCCTCCGATGGCATAGTTAACGAAAATTTAGCCATGAATTTTTTCAATGAAGTCCAATATCCTGAAGCAAAATGTTTTTATGGCTTTCAGATTATGATGGAAAATATTCATTCCGAAACTTATTCGCTTTTGATTGACACTTATATAAAAGATCCCAAACAAAAAGATAAGCTTTTTAATGCCTTACAAACTATGCCATGCGTTTCAAAAAAAGGCGAATGGGCTTTAAAATGGATAGAATCAGAAAATTTCACAGAGCGATTAGTAGCTTTTTGTGCCATTGAAGGAATATTTTTCTCAGGCAGTTTTTGTTCAATTTTTTGGTTGAAAAAGCGTAGTTTAATGCCTGGTTTGAGTTTTTCTAACGAATTAATTTCTAGAGATGAAGGAATGCACTGTGAATTTGCATGTTTACTTTATAGAAATCACATAAAAAATAAATTATCGCAAGAAAGAGTTTATGAAATCATTCAAGATGCGGTAAGAATTGAGCAAGAATTTGTTACAGAATCTTTACCAGTAAATTTGATTGGAATGAATGCAAAACTAATGTCGGAATATATAGAATATGTGGCTGACAGATGGTTGCAAGAATTAGGATATGCCAAATATTATAACGCAAAAAATCCTTTTGATTTTATGGAATTAATTTCTTTACAAAATAAAACTAATTTCTTTGAAAAGAAAGTTGCTGAATATCAAAAAGCAGGTTTAACAAGCGAAAAAGAAGAAATAAGGTTTACTGTTGAAGCTGATTTTTAGTTTTTCAAAAAATAAAGTCATTAAAAAAAGGTTTCAATTTAAAATTGAAACCTTTTTTTATTGACTTTATTTTTATTTACTCTAAAGGAAGAGCGGCTGCGGCTGCAGCGGCTGCTTTCATTTCTTTCAAAACACCTCCTTTTTTAACAGGAGCTTCAGGTACGATTATCATTTCTACACCAGTAAGAATACGTCCACAATGTTCACAAACAATTATTTTCTTTCTTTCTTTAATTTCAGCTTGTCTTTGTGGTGGAACTTGGTTAAAACAACCTCCGCAAGCATCTCTTTTTACTTGAACAACTGCAAGACCGTTTCTATAATTATTTCTTAATTTGGAATAAGACATAATCAATCTTGCATCTACATCTTTGGCAGCCGTATCTCTTTGTTTAGTAAGTTTATTTATCTCTTCTTCGCCTTCCGAAACTATAATATCTAACTCATTCTTTTTTGAAACCAAATCTGCTTTTCTTGATTCTATGACTAAAGAAGTTGTTTCTACGTCTTTTTTCTTTAATTCAATTTTGTAAACGGCTTCTTTAATTTTCTTTTCAGCAATTTGAATATCTAATTGTTGCGATTCGATTTCTTTGGAAATGGCATCAAATTCACGGTTATTTCTAACATTTGTTTGTTGCTCTTCATATTTTTTTATGAATTTTTCGGCATCTTTGATAGAAATTTTATAAGAAGAAATGGTTTCTTCAAATCCTTTAATATCTTCTTGATACTTTCCAATTCGAGTTTGAATTCCAACTATTTCATCTTCGATGTCCCTAACTTCTTCGGGTAAATCGCCTCTCACTTTTTTAATTTCATCTATTTGAGAATCAATGATTTGAAGTTTAATCAATGAATCTAATTTTTGCTCTACGGTTTGTTCCATAATACTATTTAATTGGTAATTTATAATTTCAATTATAAATTACAGGATTTGTTACACTATTTGACAAAAGGACTGCAATATTAATAAATTTTTTATTAATAATATCAAATAATAATTCTTTAGTAAATTGTTCGCTTTCATAATGCCCAATGTCTATCAAAGTTATCTTAGAATCGGCATCAAAAAACTCATGATATTTAACATCAGAAGTGATGAAAATATCAGCTTTTTGTTTGATAGCTTCAGATAATAAAAACACACCAGAACCACCGCAAACGGCAATTTTTAAATCATTATTGATTTCAAATGTTGTTTCAGTTCGTTTTAAAAAAGTAAGATTAAATGCTTTTTTTATATGTTCATAAACTGAATAATTTGTATCTTTTATTTTTAAAATTCCAACTGCTCCTGAGCCAACTTCTTGATTTTCATTTTCTAAAATTTCTAAATAATAAGCCACCTCTTCATAAGGATGTGCTTTTTTCATTTCTAAAATTATTTTTTTTTCTAAAAAACTAGGGAAAATAACCTCTAATTTATCCTCTTTAACAGTTTCAGTTTTATTTATTTGTCCCAAAAATGGGTTTGCAGATGAGTTTGGCTGAAAAGTTCCAATACCAGAACTTTTAAAACTGCAATTTTTGTAATTTCCGATTTGCCCAGCACCTGCATTATATAATTTTGAAGCTACCTCTTCCGTATTTTTTAATGGGACAAAAACGGTCAATTTTTTTAAAATTTGAGACTTTGGAGCTAATATTTGTACATTTTCTAGCCCTAGTATTTCAGCAATTTTGAAATTTACTCCTCCCAAAACATTATCTAAATTAGTATGAATAGCATAAATAGCAATATCATTTTTAATAGCTTTGATAATCGTTCGCTCAATATAAGTATTGCCAGTAATTTTTTTTAAACCTTTAAAAATAATAGGATGATGCGAAATTACAAGATTACAATTTCTTTGAATAGCTTCATCAATTACTTTTTCGGTGCAATCCAATGAAATTAAAATTTGAGAAATTTCCGACTGCGTATTACCAACCAATAAGCCCGAGTTATCATACGATTCTTGGTAAGACAAAGGAGCAAATTTTTCTAATTCAGTAATAATATTAAATATTTTCATTTTATTTAAAAGAAATTTTAAATGTAAATTTTATTCAAAATTACTTAGCTTGGGTGGCGGTAATTGTCTAAATTGAACGCCAGTAGCAATGCTACTCCCCTTTCGTTCTTGTTTCATGGCGAGTTCGTTTGCCATTTCAGCACTTACAATTTGCAATTCAGAATACGAAGTTTTTCCACTTATAATAGGATGACCATGCACCCGTGCAATGCTACTGCATTGCACACAAGTTTTGGTATTAGGTAAAACTTCAAGTCTTTTTGGCGGAATAATTGTTCCGCAAACTGTACATTCCATTTTTTTTGTTTTATAATAATTTAAAAGATTTTAAAAAAGCTAAAAAATGATTCAAAATTTAAATTACTTACTAATCAACATTTTTTTATATTGAAAATTTGGGAAATAGGAATTGAAAATAAATTTTATTTTCATCAAATAAAATTGGAAAGATTTAACTATCAAAATTAAAGTTAAAAATGTGTGTAATTATTTTCTTATCAAAGTTTCAAATTAGTTTTTAGATTTTTAATATTTATAGGTATATTGTATAATTACATTGATTACTATATTCATTATTGGTTATATATTTTAAAATTAATATCATTAGCATCAAATATCATTTCAAAAATCTATGTTAAAATAGTTTTTTTATCAGCTAAATTTATTAACTTTGAATAACTAAGATTAATTAGAAATGGAAACACTTGTATTGCAAACCAAAAATAAAAGCCAAAGCAAAGCATTATTAGCATTTGCAAAAGCTTTAGAAATAAAAGCATGTACTGCAAAAGAAATTGAGGATAGAGCTACTGCAAAATGGATTCAAGAAGGTTTAGCTTATGGAATGTTGAGTCAAGAAGAAACGAAAGCATTATTTGATTCGTTAAGAAAATGAATATAATTGCATCTAAAAAGTTTAGAAGTAATCTTGAAATTTTATCAGCTTTTGAACTTGAAAGTCTCGCAGATATTTATGATAAATTAACATTAGCGAATTCTATTTCTGAAATAAATTGTAGCCGTTTAGTTGGAATGCCTTATCTGCATACGATTGAATTTGGAAAATATGTGATAGGTATTCAAGTAAAAAAAATGAAGTAGAGTTAGCAGGAATAGTTGAGAAAGGTCAAGAATTTTCTATATTTATTTAAACAAAGCTTCAGTTTATTTAAGCAATTTTTTAATTCATTTTATTTTTTTCATAATAATATCAGCTAAATTTGTTAACTTTGAATACCTAAGATTAATTTAACATGGAAACACTTGTATTGCAAACCAAAAATAAAAGCCAAAGCAAGGCATTATTAGCATTTGCAAAAGCTTTAGAAATAAAAGCATGTACTGCAAAAGAAATTGAGGATAGAGCTACTGCAAAATGGATTATGGATGGATTAAATTCTAGAAAGTTGAGCCAAGAAGAGTCTGATGCTTTTATAAATTCATTAAGAAAATGAAAGTTGTTTTATTAGAAAAATTCATAAATAGCCTTTTTAA
>REAG01000325.1 GCA_004294265.1 Cytophagales bacterium
TATGCCATTTGGAAAGACTATTGTAGTGATTCAGAATATGTTGATGCACTTTTAACACAAGAAAAAATGATAAAAGATGAAAATATTAAATTCCTTTTATGCGATTTACGCAAATTTAAAGGAACAACCATAGACAATGCTATGTGGACAAAAGAAGAGATTGAACCACGAATATATAATTCTACCTTAAAAAAAATAGCATATATCAACGGAGAAAGCATATTTGGCAATTTTACACTTACCATTATAAAAAAGAAAATTGAAAGTGATGGCATATTGCAAACTAATACTTTCAAAGAAACTGAAAGTGCTATTGCTTGGCTGAATGAACCAATTTTAGAATTAAAATAACAACATAGTAGATTATTATTTTCAAAATAATTTTAAAAAAAATAAAAATTTACAAAAAAAATGGCATTTACTTTGATTGTAAGATTTTTTTTTATAAATTTATAATACTAAAATTTATACTAAACATGAATGAAGGAATAATTAAATTTTTTAACGAACCAAAAGGGTATGGTTTTGTTAAAGAAACAGATAGTCAAAAAGAATATTTTGTGCATGCAACTGGATTAATAGATAAAGTTAAACAGAATGATAAGGTTTCTTTTGAATTAAAAGAAGGAAAAAAAGGAATAACTGCCGTAAACGTAAAGAAATCATAGTTTTAATTATTTATACATGAATTAACCTACAACCAAAATTTCGGATTATTATAAATTTTCATTTATAATAATTTGTATTTTAGTGATTTTAGGTTTATTCCACAACTTAAATATTTAATTAGAAAACCCATATATGTATTTTAACCTTTACTAATTAACATATTAGTAATATTTTATAAAATTGGGACGTACCCATTCTTTTTGATTCTGCGGTTTCGTAGCAGAAATTGGGTTTAGGGTGGGGCACTTTTTAGAAATATTTATGTGAGTTATTATATATTTAATTTATGGAAACCTCTAAAACTTTAATTCCTATTTTCCCCACCCAATTGGGAAAGATTTTGGTGAGGTTTTAAAACTACATTAAGGTTTTTATAGTCTAATTTAGAGCAAATCTTTATGATAAATTTCATTGAATTTATGTTTTAACCCATAAATTCAACAGGGAATTCGCATTTAAAGATTCAAGATTTTTTCTCTATAATCATCGTCCAGAGATGCCATTAGCCTTTTTAAGGGTTTAGATTTCTTTGTAGTTTTTTCGGCTTCAATCAAGCCTAAAGACATTTTTATTATTACGTTAAAATTTGCTGAAGAATTGCCTTTTCTTTTGAGTTGAAAATCTTCTTTAAAAATAACATCTAAGTTCCAATGCAAATTATTTTCTATCGACCAATGACTTCTAATGTCTTGTAATATATCTTCGGATTTTGGCTCTAAAGAAGTTATATAATATCGAACAG
>REAG01000273.1 GCA_004294265.1 Cytophagales bacterium
AAGTGGGCGTTTGTGTGGCTGCAAATGGAAAATCTTTGCTATCAAACAATATTTTTCCTACCATTTGCTTTTGGTCGAGCGATTTATAAGTGGCAGTAACCACATATTTTTTATTTTTTTTGAGCATTTTAATAGGCACAATGCAAGATATATCAAACTTTACAGAATCGCCATGAAGTTCCAAAGGGCTAGGATTTACTTGTAATTTTTGCTCTTTAGCTAATTTTTTCATATCAACTGCCGAACAAGCACTTAATAATATAGAAACTATGATGCCACAAAATATTTGATTTTGACTTTTCATTTTATTTATTTTAAAAAATTAATTTCAAAATTACACTAACATTTGAAAATTAAAATGATTTTATTTATTTTTGTTTATAATTAAACATAATAATTATACAATTATTGTATGTTATCGAAAATTAATAAGGTAATAACCTATTTAGAACATCAATCTTTTGGCATTTGCAGCTATTGGGGCGATATTTGGGGCATTTCCTCTGGCAAAATTAGAATTTTTTTTATTTATGCTTCCTTTATCGCCAAAGGTTCTCCTCTTATTATATATATGTCTTTAGGATTTTTGATGAATATCAAAAAATATTATCGTATCAGACGAAATACTATTTGGGATTTGTAATCTTATTTTAAATTTTAATTATTACACTTTATTCATTTTTTATTTATATCGATTTTTAAGTTATCTTTTTTAGTGACTTTTTATCTTTTTTTTACTCTTTTCTAAAATATATTTTTTTTGTAAATTTTAATTTATTAATTGCAAGTAGTTAATCTATAAATCTAAATTAATTATTGAAAAACTTATTTTTGAGTTTTAACTTTTTAAATAGCAATGATTTATCAATAACGACTTATGTTATTGCTAAAATTATAATTTCTGTTGTGTTTTTAGCCTTTTGCTTTTTATATTTAATTTATATAAAAAAGGTTAAAAATAAAAAAATAAAAGTGCTACTTTTTTCTATTTTGACATTTACAATTTTGGCTTCTTTTGCTCAAATAGCTGAAATTATTGCTTTTTGGCAACAAAACATACTTTTTGGAGCTATTTTTTATGCTTTAATCGCTATTCTTTCTACAATATTATTAATTGTTTTTTTCAAAAGCGAATTGTTTATTTATAGTTCATTTTTTTCAAAAATGTCTTTTTTTCATTTAAAAAACATATTATTAAAACTGAATAATGCTAACAAAGAATTTAAAGAAAGTGAAATTATACTCAAGAAAATTGTTGAAAATAATCCTGATATTATTTCATTAATTGGCAAAAATTTAAAATATAAATTCATAAGCTCATCAGCTTTAAAATTAATAAAAAATGAATTTTCAAATTATGAAGGGAAGTCGATTTTTGAAATAATGTTTTCTGATAACGACAAAACAAAAAATGAAATTTTTATACATTATATACGAGAAACTTTCAAAACCAAGGAAAAACAAACTTTTGTATTAGATTTTTATTCCAATGAAACTTATATTTTATCTTTTAATATATTTCCATTAGACTTTGACTCTGATGGAAATGTAGAAAATGTAATGAGTATTTGCAAAGATATTACAGAACAAAAACGAACAGAAAACTTATTAAACAAACAAATTATTGAGCTTTCTTATGCCAAACACCAAATTTCGGAAAGCAAAAATATATTTAAAAAATTAGTTGAAAATAACCCTGACACTGTTTCTTTGATTGGCAAAGATTTAAAATATTCATTTATAAGTAGCTCTGCTTTAACCTTAAAAGAAAGTTTGTTTTCAAACTATATCGGGAAATCAATTTTTGAATTGGCAGTAAGTAAAGAAGATAAAGAAAGAAGTAAAATTTTTGAAAAAAATGTTATTAAAGCATTTGAAACGAAACAATTACAAGAATTTGAATATGATTTAATTCTTGATAATAAACAAAAAGTGTTTTTATCTTTTAAAGTTTTTCCTTTGGATTATGATGCTTTAGGAAATGTAGAAACCGTGATGAGTATTTGCAAAAATATAACGCAACGAAAAGAAAATGAAACTTTAATAAATCAAAAAATTAGTGAATTAAAAGCTTTAAATTTTAATTTAAAACAGAAGCAAGAGTCATTACAGGATTTCTACTATATTGTTTCGCACAATTTGCGATCACCTGTAGCTAACCTAACTGCATTATTTGAATTTTTGAAAGATGAAACTAATCCTGAAATCAAAGATTTAATGTTAGAAAAAATAGAAGAATCTTTTAAAAAGCTTTCAGAAACTGTTTCAGACTTGACATCAGTAGTAGAAATAAAAAATGACACAAAAATAGAAAGTATAAACCTAAATTTTGAGCAGGTTTTGAAAGATCAAATTTTAAGTCTCGAAACACAAATTAATAAGTCGGATTCTACAATAGAATTTGACTTTAGTATTTGTGAAAATATAAACTATCCAAAAGTGTATTTGAGTAGTATTATGCTTAATTTGCTTACAAATGCTCTAAAATATAGAAGTTTAGAAAGAAAAGCTCTCATTAAATTTGAAACGAAATTAAACGAAAAAAATACTATTTGTTTAACTTGCACCGATAATGGTTTGGGTATAGATTTAGAAAAACATGGAAAAATATTATTTGGATTAAATAAAACTTTTCATAAACATGCAGACGCAAGAGGCGTTGGATTATTTATCACTAAAAATCAAATCGAAGCCTTGGGCGGATCAATTTCGGTAGAAAGCGAAGTTAATAAAGGAACAACATTTACAATTAACTTTAATAGAAAAAAGTAATTTATAATTACTTTTTTAAAATCCAAACGGCACTTCCATAACTAGCCAAACAAACAGAAATACTCATAAAAACATACAAAATAGCGGTAAGGAAATTTCCTTTTTGAATCATTTCAAAAACCTCAGCATTAAAAGTAGAAAAAGTGGAAAGTCCGCCACAAAAACCTGTCAAAATTAAAAGTTTTATAGCTTGATTATCTTGAAATTTAAAATAAAAATAACCCATAAAAATACCAAAAATAATACTTGCAACTATATTTGATAGTAAAGTTCCGAAAGGAAAATAACTATTGAAATATTTAGAAATAGCAAATCTAAAAACACTTCCAAAACCGCCACCAATAAAAATAATTATAAAATTTGTCATTTTGAAAATAATTAAAATATAATAATTAAGAATTGGATGAATGAATTGGGTTAATTTTCCAAAAATACATTCCTAGAAATATTAATAAAACTGGACTTTGAATAAATCTTTTTAAATATTGAATATTACCAAAACCAAGCGTAAAATTATGAAATAAAAAACCAAGGCAAATTAAAATTATACTTGTGAATAAAATTAAAATATAAGCATAAATTAATGTTAAGAAGACTTTTTTAAACGGAAATAAACTTAATAATATTAAAAAAGTACAAAAAATATAAGAAAAAAATCTATAAAAATTTAATAACCATTTGTAAGAATCAAAATTTAATTTAGAAATATTTTCTAACGAAGTTGGATATTTATCGTTAGAAAAATTCATTGGCTCGTTGTATAATTTTGAAAGTTTAATTTCGATTTCAGAATAAGGCTTTTGTCCGTCATAAGTTAAAAATAAGAGAAAAATAAAACCTATAAAAAATCCTAAATACCTAAGAATTTTCATTTTTTTCGATAGAAAATTTAGTTATCCAATAATACCATAAAGCAAAAACTAAGCTATAAACCATCACTACATAAGTAAATTTATGATTAAATTGAAACATATCAAGCCGTTTGTAATGGTCAATAGCTAACATTCCAACTCGTAATATATTTGAGATATAAAGAATTATTACTCCTATAATAATATAAATAAAAGTTTTCCAAAACTTACCGCTAAAAATAATGATGAATCCCGCAAAAATACAATATATTTCAAATCCATTGCACCCTGTGTTTACCTTGACAGTCGAAACAATATTAACGCAAATGTTTGTGCCTTCTATGCAACCATCGTAGCCCAAAGCTCGTACAAAAAGCCAGCCTCCATAAGCCACACTTTCGTTCATCCAAGGGTCAAATTTGCCAGCCGGCAGTAGCCAAAGTTGATAAACTAAATACCAAATCAAGTATAAGGCAAATGCTTTTAAAAAAATAAAAAGTAATTTTTTATCTAAAAAGGTTTTTTGTGTTTCCATCTTCGGTGGCTCCAAAGCCAAAGTTCGGGTTGTTTTTGTATTTCAATTTCTAAATGTAGCATAAATTGTTGCATAATTTCTTCGTCAGAAAAGTATTTTGGTTCTGCCACCAATAATTTATAATTAAAATCATAAAATCCTCGTTTGGTTTTGCTTACAGAAAGATACAAAATAGGAGAATTAAATTTTTGTGCCAATACGGCTGGACCTCTCAAAACACCCGTTTCTTGATGCAAGAAATTCATCCAAAAAGCATTATTTGGGTCGGGAGATTGGTCTGCAATTAGAATAGTAATATTTGTGTTATCCTTGTTTTTGAACATAGATTTTATAATACTTTGCGACTCGATTAAATGGCTTCCAAACCGAGTGCGAACTTTATTTATTAGTAAATCAAAGTTTGCATTTGATAATTTTTTATACACCACTTGCAATCGAAAATCCAAATAGTTTGAAAATATAGGCGAAGCCCATTCCCAATTTGCAAAATGCCCAAGTACGCCAATGCAGTTAATTTTTTGATTAAAATAAGCATCTAACATGGTTTTATCGCCTGAAATGGTGCATCTTCTTAATAATTCGGTTTTTGAAATGCTGCATAATTTTATCATTTCTACCAATAAATCGCATAAATGATGGTAATATTTACTGGCAATTAAATTAATTTCAGTATTGGTTTTTTCAGGAAAAGCGTTTTTTAAATTTTCAAAAACAACTTTTTTTCTATACCCAAAAAATTTATAAATGATTAGGTATAAAAAATCAGATAAAAGATATAAAACTGAAAATGGGAGTAATGATATTAAATAAAATAATGAAAAATAAATGTAATATAATAATTTATTAATTATTATTTTCATATCAATTATTTAGAAACTAATTCGGTGTTTAAACCACATTCGGTTTTGTTAAGTCCATACCAACGTACTTCCCTTTCGGATAAATCGCTCGAGAATTTGTGTGTACAAGGTTCGCAACCAATCGAAAAATAACCTTTTTCTTCAAGTGGATGCCTAGGAATATTGTTTTGGCTCAAATATTTTTGTATTTGCATATTATTCCAATCCAACATAGGATGAAAACGAATTACATTATGCGGAGCTTTTTCTTCTATTTGAAAGCCTTTTCTTACCGAACTTTGGTCTGCCCGAACGCCATTTATCCACACATCGTTGTCGCTCAAAATGGGATCTAAAGGCTCAACTTTATTTATATGGCAACAATAATCTGGGTCGGAAGTAAATAAAAACCTGCCTTGAACATCTTTTTGAAGGCTTTTTGGGGTAGTAGAATAAACATTTTGAAGATTTAAGTTCAACAATTCCACAATCGAATCTCTGTATTTGATAGTTTCTGGAAAATGAAAACCTGTGTTGATAAAATAAACAGGAATTGTGTTGTCAATTTGACTTAAAATGTGCAAAAGCACAATGCTATGGCTTTGAAAACTAGAGGTTGTAAATATTTTTTTGCCTTCTGATTTATATTTTTCTATGTATGTTTTTATATCTGCAATTTCCATTTTGAGTTGATTTATTAGTTTTTAAACATAATTTTCGCCAAAATAGTGCAAAATATTGGCATTACATTTCTAAAAGTTGAAGTTTTCCGAAAGGAATTTCTTCCACAATTTTATAAAAAGCCTCTTCTTTGCCTTTTAAGCCATATTTTTCGAGGTTTTTATCAATTCTATCGGCTCTAAAATAAGCTACTAAAATAAAATTTTCGTCTCTCAACTGAATATAGTCTGGTATTTTTGCTTTTCCTTTAACTTTGATGATATACATAGGCATAGGCATTGAAATAAAATACTAAAATATAAACCAAAAAAGTAATTAAATGGGCTATTGCATTTAAAATTTCTATATTAAAGCCCCACCCTAAGTCCCTCCCCAAAAAGGGGGCAATGTCGTTAAGTTAAAGAAATTACTTTCATTAAACCCCTCCCTAAATCCCTCCCCAAAAAGGGGGCAATGTCGTTAAGTTAAAGACATTACTTTCATTAAACCCCTCCCTAAATCCCTCCCCAAAAAGGGGGAGGGACTTTCGAGCGGCTTAACTTAACAACATTGAAAAAAGGGGAGGGACTTGCTTCGCTATTTTTTTTAGTAATAATAATATATTTATTTAAATTAAATATGAAAGCCCATTAAATAGAAAGTTTACTCAAAATCCTTATACTTTTCAATGAAAATTTATTCCGAAACAATAGGAGCGTTTTTAGTTATTCCTGCCTTAACGGCTTCTCGAATTTTTATTTCAAGTTCTTCCATCAAATCTGGATTATCTAAAATAATACTTTTTACAGAATCTCTACCCTGTCCTAACTTATTTCCTTTGTAAGAAAACCAAGATCCGGATTTTTGAATGATATTTAATTCAACACCAATATCTACAATTTCGCCCACTTTTGATACGCCAAGTCCGTACATAATGTCAAATTCGACTTGTTTGAACGGTGGAGCGAGTTTATTTTTAGCAACTTTTACTTTTGTGCGGTTTCCAATGATATTATCACCATCTTTAATTTGCCCAATTCTGCGAATATCCAAGCGAACAGAAGCATAAAATTTAAGAGCATTACCGCCTGTGGTTGTTTCTGGACTTCCGAACATAACGCCAATTTTATCACGCAACTGATTGATAAAAATACAAACACAACCCGTTTTATTGATAGTTCCTGTCAATTTTCTTAGTGCTTGCGACATTAATCGGGCTTGTAAACCCATTTTAGAATCACCCATTTCGCCTTCCAATTCGCCTTTTGGCACCAAAGCCGCCACTGAATCTATCACGATAATATCAATCGCTCCTGAGCGAATTAAATGTTCGGTAATTTCCAAAGCCTGTTCGCCATTATCGGGCTGAGAAATCAATAAACTATCGGTTTGAATTCCTAATTTTTCGGCATAGGTTTTGTCAAAAGCATGTTCCGCATCAATAAAAGCGGCAATTCCGCCAGCTTTTTGAGCCTCTGCAATGGCGTGCATCGAAATAGTTGTTTTTCCTGAAGACTCAGGACCGTATATTTCAATTACTCTTCCTTTTGGCAAACCGCCAATTCCTAAAGCAATATCTAAGCCAAGTGAACCTGTAGAAATAACAGGAATATCCATTACTTTTTCATCGCTCAATTTCATCACGATGCCTTTTCCGTATTCTTTTTCTAACTTATCAAGAGTAAGTTTTAATGCTTTTAATTTTTCGGAATTACTATTTTCAGCATTCTTTTCTGAATTTTTATCGCTCATCTGCTTTTTTATTTTTAAGAGTTACAATTTTAAATATAAAAATTCAATCGTTTTGCACAAATAGAAAAATTTTAATTTTTATAGGTTATTTTATTTTAAAATGTGTTATAAAGAAGTTCAATTTTTTTTAAAACTAGGTAGTAAATTAATAATTTAGTAAATTCGTAATGTGAAAAAAAATAATGGAATAGCCCATGTACTTACATTTCAAAAGTAAAACATAAATATTTCTTTCAAAACTTCATTAATTATCTTTTCTCAAAGGCAAAAGAGGTCAAAAA
>REAG01000144.1 GCA_004294265.1 Cytophagales bacterium
AAAGTATATTTGACAACTTATTAAACAGAATGATGCTTGCTGAACCTTGTGCCAAAAACCAAATTAAATTTGTCTATTGTAACTAAATGGGCTTTTCTAAAAAAAAATTATTTTTAAAATTAAAGATGTGATTTTATATTAATTTTAAAAAATGTTTATTCATATTTTTATTTCTTTAAAATTATCCATAAAAACACAGAAAAAAGGGCTGTCAAAATAGAAAACATTTTTTCAAAATTTGTTTTTGCAAATATATTTCCAAATGTATTGAGCACAAAAATACCAAAGAAAATCCATAAAATGACATTTATGGTTCTATTTGAAAATTTATTGTTAATGTAATTTCCTTTCATCAATAAAATCAAACATAAAAAGACATTTATTAAAATTGAAATAATTTCAAAAACGTACATTTCAGAGTCGTTTTGAAGTCTTTCGCCCCAAGTTATATTGTATGGAACTATTTTTATAATAATGCTAAAATGAAATAATATTACTACTATAAGTATTCTTAAAAATACTTTAATAACATTTTTATTTATAAAATTTATCATTTTATAATAATTAGATTTTATTTTAAAATTAAACTATATTTTTTCAAAATAGAACTTTCAATAAAAAAATTTTTCGAGTTCAGCCGAAAGTGTAAAGTGTTTTAAAGTGTATTTTACTAATTAGATTTCTATAAATTGATATTTTGATATTTAAAATATAGAAAAGCCCATATATATATATTGTTATAATTGTAAACGTCAGATTGGTAAGATTTTTCACTATCGGGACGTTTCCCTCCCCTTGGGGAGGGTTAGGGTGGGGCTCTTTTATTTAAAATACGTATATGGACTTTTCCATTAAAATATTACTAATTATTAACATAAATTTAACCAAAAATAGTTGCATTTAAGGATTGAATCTTGCAATAATTTTAATGATATAATATTTAAGGGAAGCTCTAAAAACCTCAATATTATTTTTTATAAGCCCACCCAAACCAATTTCTACTACGAAACCGCAAAATCCAAGCGAGAGGGTTTTATCGGAATTGAGGTTTTTAGGAGTTTCCTTAAAAGCATTTTATTACTTTTCAACCCCATAAATGACCATAGATGCTTTGCCACTAATTTTGGTTTCACCCGGAATTTCGTCATCGGTACCAAATAAAGCAGAAAATTCTACAAAATCATCGGTTTTGAAATCGCACCAAATTTCGTGAGGCGCATGTACACCAATTCCTTTTTTATAGATTTTTGAATTTACAGTTAATTGATTTTTGTCTATACTCATGTTTCGAGTAAACTTTTCCGAAAATGCGATGTTCAAATCAGATAAACTTACTTTTGAACCGTCTTTTTTTGTAAAATAAGGCTCTGCAATCACAAAATGATCCCAGCTCATATTATTATCAATATCTAAAATTTTAATTCTAATTTGTTTTATATTTAGGAGTTTTGCTGTTACTCTTTTTGCATCCATTTTATATTTAACAGTGTCAGAGTTTGCTAATAAAATTAATTTTTCTTTCGACTTGAAATTATCTTCTTCGGTTGGAAAAAAGCAATTAATATTTTTCTCTCTAAATCTTAATGTGTCATTGGCGAATTTAATACTTAAAAATTGTTTATTATAACTCACTTCCGCGCTCGGTAAATTATCTTTTGAATATGCTATTGCTTTTATATCTCCAGAACCAATTTTGAATGGAATAGTATAAATATTACTTTTTAAATTAGGCGTTGAACCATCAATAGTATATCTTATTTGAGTATTTTCATCTGTTTTTTGAAAAATAAATTTACCCGTATTTACCAAATCAATTTTGTGTGGTCTTAATATTGGGGCATTTGTTTTAGAAATTTTTCCTATAAAATCATTTGGATTTTCGGATGGGAAAAGTGGTTTTAAGCGAATGCTAAAGTTGTAATTATCAATAGGAACTATGTAATTTTCTCTTACTCCTGGTCCGCAACTTGCACTACCTAATCCAGATTGCAATAAGTCTAAATTCCAAAAAATGTCTTTTTGTGGTTCTAAATTAGAGCTACTTTTTCTTGTTAAATCAAGGCTATTGTAATGCAAAGCTGATGTTTCGTAGTGCGAAATTCCATAAGCTACTATGCCTAATCCTTGGCTATTTTGCAAAGCCGACCATCTAACATTAGCATGATTTCCTGTTGCTTGAGGCACAGAATATGGAAAATATTGCTCATCAACTGTAGATTCGTATCGCTCTACCATCGCACCTGCTTTTCTATCTGAATAGTTTTCCCAAGGTCCTTTTCCAAAAAAAGTAAATTTCTCAAATCCATTTGGCAAAACCATTTCAAAGCCAACCTTGGCAAAACCAAAAGTGTTTAAAAAATCAAAATCACTAATGCAAGATATTTGCTGATTTAATAAAATTTCTCCGTTTGAAAAAATGCTATATGTAAATGTGTTTTCTATCATTTTTTCATTTTTTTGAGAAAGCAAATCATGTTTTACAGTTAATTCAATCATTCCTTTTTGAGCAGTGTTTACAGTCATAGATTTCAAAAGCGGAGTAAGATTATCTAAATTATATCTTTTCCAATTAAAGGCAGCTTGTTGAGTTGCAGTAATTTGTGTATCATCATTTTCGGTTGGTGCTCTCCAAAAATTAGGTTTAGGTCCGCTTTTTAAAACCAGAGTATTATATAAATAATAATTTTCTAAATTTCCATCTTTCTTAGAGAAAGTTATTTTAAAATTTGAACCTAAAATTGTAATAAATTCATTATTTTCTATGGATTTAAAAGCTCCATCAGATTCGATTATTGGCAATAATTTGGCAGGAATACTTAAATCTAACAAAAATTGATCATAAGCAATTACGTGTCCTTTATTTGCCCAAGTTGTATTATTTTTTAATTTAAAAATGATTTCAATATGGTATTCCATGCCAGCTTTAGGCGTAAATTCATGAAAAGGTATGGTAATATTCTTGGATTCATTAGGTTTAATATCAATGGGGTCGAAAGTATTGGTTTGGATAACTTTACCGTTTTCCAGCATTTTCCATGATGCTTCAAAATCGGATGCATTGGTAGTTTCCAACCAATTTTTGATTTCTATAATTCCTTTTTTTGCATCAATAATTTTACTTCTGAAAGGTTGAATAAGATACTTGAATTCATATAATTCAGGTTGGGGAGTTCGGTCTGAAAGTACCATGCCATCAAAAGCTGTAAACTTTTCAGATAGAGTGTCATTCATTTCTCCACCATTTGCAAAATAAGATTTATTCTTACTATTTTTCTTTAAAAAACCTTGATCTACCCAATCCCAAATAAAACCGCCTTGTGCTCTTGGTAAGTTATAGACAGGTTGCCAATAATCATTCAAATTGCCTGCACTATTGCCCATGGCATGCGAATATTCACACATAATAACAGGTCTTTTTTCATTTTTAGCATAATCAATAAAAGCCTCTACAGATGGATACATTTGACTAAGAATATCCACAGATGGGTCTTTATCGGCAGGATTATAATGGATTGGTCTTGTTTTATCGTATTTTTTTGTCCAATCACTCATTTTTACATGGTTTTGTCCAAAACCACTTTCATTGCCTAAAGACCAATAAATGACAGATGGATGATTTTTTCGTGGATGCACCATGCCAAATAATCTATCCATAAATGGTGTAATCCAAGTTGAGTCTTTTGCAAATTTATCCCAATATTGATGTGACTCTAAATTAGCTTCATCGCATAAATAAATGCCATACTCATCGCATAAATCATACCAAACTGAAGCGTTTGGATAATGTGAATTTCTTACTGCATTGATATTAAATTGTTTCATCAATTTAATATCTTTAATCATACTTTCTTTAGTAACGTATCTGCCCGTTATCATATCGTGTTCGTGCCTATTTACGCCCCTAATAATCAAGCGTTTACCATTGATACAAAGAACACCTTCTTTGATTTCAATTTCTCTAAATCCTACTCTGCAACTCAATATTTCGGTTATTTTTCCGTCAGCATCTTTAATACTCATTACTAGTGTATATAAATAAGGATTTTCTGAATTCCATTTGATAGGATTTTTGATTTTGGTTTCAAAATTTAATTCACAAAATTTGTTATTTATATTACCTTTTTTGGCTAATGTTTTACCTGTCATTATCAATTTTCTGTTTTCATCATATAGATTAAAATCTGCATTTGGTTCTTTTTTGATTATGCCTGAATTGCAAGCTAATTGTAAGTTTATTTTAAATTTTGAATCTATATAATTTGCATCTAAATCAGTTTCAATTTTATAATCTAAAACTCTTAAATCTTGGGTAGAATATATAAAAACGTCTCTAAAAATGCCACTCAAACGCCAAAAATCTTGATCTTCAAGATAACTACCATCAGAATAACGATAGACTTGAACTGAAATTGTATTTATTCCTGTTGTGATATATTTAGTAATATTAAACTCAGAAGGCGAATAACTATTTTCGCTATATCCTACTTTTTTTCCATTGATATATAAGTAATAAGCACTTTCTACACCATCAAAATTAATAAGAATTTGCCTATTTTTCCAGTTTTCAGGAATGGTGAAAGTTCGGTGATACGAACCTACATTATTATCTTTTGCTGGTATAAAAGGTGGATTTTTTGAATCAAATGGATGAATAATATTTCTAAAAACGGGTGTTCCAAATCCTTGTAATTCTATGTTTCCAGGCACTTTTATTGAATCCCATCCATTAAAATTATAGTTTAAATTAAAGAAATCTTGCGGAGCTTTATCGGCTGTGGCAGTCCACTTAAATTTCCATTTTCCGTTGAGCGACATATAAAAAGGGCTCAAAGTTTTGTTGTGAGCCAAGGCACTCATTAAATCAGAATAAGGCACAACCGAAACATGATAAGGTTCTTTATTGCGTGAAACTATTTTTTGATTTTCCCAATCATTTTGTGTTTGTGAATTACTAAGAAACGAAATGAATAAAATTGGAAATAATATATTATTTTTCATCTTTTTATCTAATTAATTCACGAATATATACCAAAAAAATATTATTTGTAAAATAAAAAAAAATCAAATATCAAGAGATTATTTTGAAAATATAAAATTGTAATAATGTTTAAAAATAAAATATTTACCAAATAGATTATTTTAGTGAAATAAATTCTATTTGATAAATATTTATAAAACCATAATTATTACTCTTGAATCCTAAAATTTATGCACTGTTTTTGACGTACCGCAACAGGATTTCCATTGTTTAACCCAGGCGACCAGTTTGGCATTTGTGCCACCACTCGCAAGGCTTCGGCATCTAATGAGCTATGTCCACTTGATTTATAAATTTTAGCATCACTCACTTTTCCATCTTTTAAAACCACAAATTCGATATATACTTTTCCTGTAATTCCTAAATTGAGCATATCGTTTGGGTAGCTAATATTGGCAGATAAATAAGCGGATAAATTTTTAAATTGAGGCATAATTGGCACGTAATCAACAATAGAATTTTCAATTGCTTCGGAAGGTAAAATATCCGATGGAGTTCCCAAAGTGCCATTCCCTGAAGAAATTATTGGTACAACATTTCCGTCTGATTTACCAGCATCAATTAAAGGAAAATCAATAGTTGGCGATTCAATGGGTGTTTCAACCGCTCTAAAATTGGTATTATTTAAAGCAGAAATCGGTGGCGAAACGCTATTTTGCGGAGCGATTGGAACAACAGGTTGCGGTAATTGAACCATTAGTTTTGGAATATCAATTAAGTCAATTATTACTTCGTCTTCAATTAATTTTGGTAGCAGTTTAGTAAATAATTCGCCAGTTTTTGCAAAATTTAATGCTACAAAACCAGTACCAACGGCCGAAACAAACAACAACATAAACACGACCGAACGAACCAAATGCGAATTATACACTTGGCGAAGTTCGTAGGCTCCATACATTTGATTTTTGTACTCAAACACCACTTCATCGAGGGCAAGTTGAGAAATGTTTCTATGAATCATATCTATTTTTGTTTTATGATGTTAAAACTATTTTATTTAGGGTTTATTGTGTTTTGATGATTTTATTTTTGAATTATATTGAATCCACTAAATATTTACAATTAAATTTTTAGAAAACCCCTTTTTTATATCCCCAATGGGGAAAAGTTAAAAAGGAATTGTAATTATTTATTGAGCTTTATATAATTAAAATTAAATGAAAATTAGTTTTCAAGTTTAGCTTTTAATTCTTTCCAATGTGCTAATTTCAATGGTTTTGAAATAAAATGAAAAACAGATTCAAATGTATTTGACTTTTCTATGTCTTGAACCGAACATGAACTAGTAAGAATACTAATTTTTATAGATTTTAATTTTTCGTTGGCTTCGTATAGATTTTCTAAAAATTGAAACCCATTAATCACAGGCATATTTAAGTCTAATAATATTAAATCGGGTAAATGCTCAGGACTAGATATAGATTTTATATGGTTTAGTGCATCTAGTGGCGATATAAATGAAGTAACTTCAATAGATTCATCCGCTAATTTTAATACTTTTTCTGCTATAAAAATACTTATTCTATCATCATCAATGATTGTAACTTTCATAATTTTTGTATATTTGAATAGATATTATCTATATCAAAGTTTACTATTTTGTAACTGATATTTTGTAAGAAATTTTAAAAACCTAAGATTTTACTATTATTTAAAGTGTTTATAATTGTAAATAAAAATCAATTTTCATTTTAAAAAATGTTTTGAGTAATAATAATCAGATATTTAACTGTCAAAAAAATTATTTGTTTAATTAAAAACAAAATTTTAGAAAACCATTAAAATATTTTTTTTCTACATTTTCAAATACACAACTTTTTTGGTTTCAAAAAATTCTTCTTGAAAGAAATCGGAAATCAACCAAGTTTTAACATGAAACTGGCTCACTTCCGAAATTTCATCTATTAATAAATCTCCGCCTTTGAGAGCTAAAATTCCGTTTGCTAATTTATGATTAGAAAGTTTAGAAATGCTATTTTTAGTCCAATTTTGAAGATTTTTTAAAGTTGTAACGCCTCTTGTAACCACAAAATCATACTTTCCTTCTAAATTTTCAACCCTTTCTTGTTGTGCAACCACGTTTGTTAAACCAATAGCTGAAACTACTTCATTGACGACAGTGATTTTTTTTGCGATGCTATCTACCAAGTGAAAACGCACTTCTGGATACAAAATTGCTAACGGAATTCCTGGAAATCCACCGCCCGTTCCTACATCTAAAATTCGACTTTCAGGTTTTAAAGGTTGAATTTTAGCAATCGACAAAGAATGGAGAATATGATTGATATATAAATTTTCTATATCTTTTCGAGAAATTACATTTATTTTTTCGTTCCATTCTGAGTAAAGATTACCAAGTTTTTCAAATTTTTCGATTTGAGAATCCGATAATTCATTAAAATATTTTAAAATTATATCTGTTTTCATTTTCTTATTTTGGGATTCGCCAATAAATTATAAAACCTATTACTGTAAAAATAAAATTAGGAATCCAGCAAGAAATAACTGCAGGAATGCCGCCAACGCTTGCTAAACTTCGTCCAATTACTACAAAAAATATGTAAGTAAATGCTAACATAAAACCCAAAGTTATTTGCAAAGCCATCCCTTTTCTTGATTTTTTAGACGAAATTATTACGCCAATAATAGTTAACAAAAGTATAGAAAACGGGTAAGTAAATCGGTCGTATTTTTCAATTTGGTAAGGTTCAATCCCTTCTGCACCCCTTTGGGTCAATTTTTTTATTTCATAGTCTAATTCAGTAAGTGTAAGTTGGTCGTACATAAATCGTTGTGACTCAAAGTCTTCGGGGTGTAAACTCAAAGTAGTATCTAAAGCATCGCCTTTGGTAAAATATTCTTTTTTGCCTTCAAAAGTTTGTTTTTTCCAGAATTCAATTCGCCATTTTTTTGATTCGGGCAGCCAAATTAATCGATTGGCAGTAATTTTATTTTTCAAAACACTATCGCCCAATGTTTCGAGCGTAACTTGATAGCCGCAATGAATACTATTGTTGTAACTTTCCATATACACATAACTTTCTGCACCTACTTTTATGTGTATATTTCGTTGTTCAAAATGATATTCGGGCCATACATATATATTTTCAAAATTCATCCTTATTTTGTTTGCCCTTGGAATTACATAGCCTTTTAAGTAAAAAATAAGTCCAGAAATGATTAAAGCCCCAGCGAAATAAGGCAATAAAAATCTTTTAAAACTTACCCCAGCACTCAAAATGGCTACAATTTCTGTAAGAGAAGCCATTTTTGCGGTTACAAAAACGGTAGAAATAAAAACCAATAACGGAGCTAACATTATGGCAATATGAAGAAAGAAATTGATATAATAATCTATCAAAATCATTTTCAAAGGGGCAGCTCGACTTATAAATTGATCGTTTTTTTCGGTATAATCTATTACGCAAACCACAATCACAATCAAAAGGGTTACATAAATATAAGAAATCAAATATTTTTTAAAAATGTATTTGTCGAGTACTTTAAACAAGGGCAATGATTTTTGAAATGCGAAGTTAATTGTAAATGATTAAATATGATATTTTTGATTAATAAAATTAAAAATAGAAATCCAATAACTATTTAAACTAGTAATAAAAATTCAAATATAATACTACATTAAACCTAATTTAATTATAAGTTTTAAAAATTATAAAAAGTAATAAATATTTATAATAAACAAAATAATATTTTTTAAGAATCTCTATTTTAATTTTCAGAAAATCTATTTTAATTAAACATGATGAAACTGTCTTAAAAACCTTACATCGTTTTCAGAGAATAATCTTAAATCTTTAATTTGATATTTCAGCATTGTAATTCTTTCTATTCCCATTCCGAAAGCAAAACCAGCATATTTTTTAGAATCTATGCCACAATTTTCTAATACTTGTGGATCAACCATTCCAGCACCCATAATTTCTACCCATCCAGAATGTTTGCATACATTACAACCTTTTCCACCACAAATTTGGCAAGAAATATCTACTTCCACACTCGGCTCTGTGAACGGAAAATAGCTTGGTCTCATTCTAATTTGTGTTTTTTTACCAAAAAATTCTTGAGCAAAATAAAGTAAGGTTTGCTTTAAGTCTTTTACACTTACATTTTCGTTGATATAAAGTCCTTCAATTTGATGAAAAAAGCAGTGAGCTCGAGCCGTTATGGCTTCATTTCTAAAAACTCGACCAGGTGAAAGCACTCGAATGGGTGGTTTTTGTGTTTCCATGGTTCGGACTTGCACCGAAGAAGTATGCGTTCGTAAAGCAATATCAGGATTTAGATTTACAAAAAATGTGTCCTGCATATCTCTTGCAGGATGATTTTCGGCAAAATTTAAGGCTGAAAAATTATGCCAATCGTCTTCAATTTCTGGTCCTTCGGCAATGCTAAAACCCATTCGCTCAAAAATTTCAATAATTCTATTTTTTACAAGCCAAAGTGGATGTCTTGTGCCAGTTTCATGAGCGATAGGAGGCAAACTGAGGTCGATAGTCGATTCATTATCGCTTTCTTCTTTTGTTGAAATTAAATCTTGAAATTCTAAAAATTTAGAATCAGCAAATTGTTTTAGCTTATTAATTTCAGCACCTATTGCCTTTTTTTGTTCGTTTGGTACAATCTTGAAATCTTCAAATAAAACCGAAATTAAGCCTTTTTTACTTAAATATTTTAATCTAAAGTCTTCAAGTTCAACTTTATTTTGAGGGTCTATGGCTTCAATTTCAGCCAAATATTGATTAATTTTGTCTTGCATAATACAAAAATAATTTTTTTTATTAATAGAAATCTATTTTGTTGGTAAAAATTAAAAAAGTAATTAAATTTTTTTAAATTAAAACAAATAATTGGTTCAAAGCTGTTGAAACTGTTTTAAATTATAAATCAATTTAAAATTTTATTTTGAACTTAAATTTTAAGATTTTTTAAATTAATAGTAGGATTTTACGCCATAGTTTGCATTTTTGCATTTACCTTTCCGTATAATTATGAAACTATTTATCAATAACAAAAGAGTAAAATTTATTCATGAATCAAAATCATTAAAAAAGAGTAACTTTTCTAATTTTATTAGCATAAAAAATGGGCTAGGAAGTGAGCCTTTAAGTGGAAAAATCCTCATATATAAATCTGACAATGATTCTATTTTGTCATTTTTAAAACTTTTAGAAACAAATCTTTTTGCAAACGTAACGACCATTAATTTTTTAGTTGAAGACGTAGATAAAATTGAAAATTTAATAAAAAAAGATTATAAAATAATAAAAGCTGCTGGCGGAGTGGTTGTAAAAAACAATAAATTATTGATGATTTATAGGCTTGGAAACTGGGATTTCCCAAAAGGAAAGCTCGAAAATGATGAAAAAAATGATATAGCTGCAACCAGAGAAGTTTACGAAGAATGTGGAGTTATTACAAAAATTAAAAGTAAACTATGTACAACTTGGCATACTTATACAGATAAAGACAAAAAAATCCTTAAAAAAACAACTTGGTTTTTAATGGATTCTTGGGATGACACAGCCATAAAACCACAAGCCGAAGAAGGAATAGAAAAATTAGATTGGTTTTCGGTTGAAGAAGCAAATTTTAATCTTAAAAATAGTTTTTTATCTTTAAAATATGTATTTAAAAAATACAAAAAATCAATAAAATCAACGATTTGAATAATTTAAAATGTAAATTCAAAAAAATTAATTTATTCCTCTAAAAATTTGATATATTTTTTATAGTTTACATTGAAAAATGAAATCACTTTCCGCTATTCGTAAGAATTTTAAACTCCAAACAAGTTTTGTAGATAAAATTATTCTTGCCTTAATTTTTTTTATATGGGGAAGTTTAACCCAACTAAATGATAGTACTTTGCCTTACTTGTATGATTTTGGTATTAGTATGAATGAGATAATTTTATTACAATTTACTTTTTTTGCTTCTTACTTATTGATGTCTTATCCATCTGCCAAACTTATTGATAAGTTTGGTTATAAAAATGGTATATTTTTTGGACTTGCCATTTGTTCTTTTGGCTGTATGATGTTTTATTTTTTTACAAGTTCTCCCACTTTTTTGAATTATTTAACAGCCCTTTTTGTGATTGGAACAGGTGTAACATTTTTACAAATAGCAGGTAATGGTTATATAATACTTACTAGCAATCAAAATCAATCAGCATCAAATCTTACATTTTTGCAGATTTTTAATAGCATTGGCAGATTACTAATAATCATATTTAGTACTTCAATATTTTTTACTTTAAGCGGATTAAGTTTAGAAGATTTCTACTCTTTAGCATCTGAAGAATATGTTTTTATGCAAATAAAGTTAATAAAAACACCTTATTTATGGATGGGATTTGTGATTATTGTTGCCGCTATTATATTATATTTTTCAAAATTACCTGAAATTAAAACGAACGAATTACCAGTATTAGTTGATTTAAAAGGAAAAAAACCAACTTCAGTTTTTCAGTTTAAACATACTAAATGGGCTGCTTTAGCAATTTTTGCTTATGTGGGAGCGGAGGTTTCTATTGGTTCATATTTAATTCAATATATGAGTTTACCAAATGTGGGAGGTCGTTTTTTGCCCGACAAAGAATCCATAAAAATGTTGCAATATTACTGGGGAAGTGCTTTGGTAGGTCGAATTATAGGCGGATTCATTTTAAGAGATATTTCTTTGCGAAAAGTAACCACAGGTTTTGCTATTACAGCATCAATTTTCGCAATAATTTCAGTAATAAGTGCCGGAAAAGTTGCAATGGTTTCACTCATTGCTATCGGATTTTTTAATTCAATACTTTTTCCTTGTTTATTTACTTTAGGTACAAGTGGATTAGGGCATTTTACAGAAGAAGGTGCAGGAATATTAGTAGCTGCTATTGCTGGAGGTGCCATAATTCCGTTTTTAATGATTTCTTTAGCTGCTATCATTGGACTTCAATTTTCATTTGTTGTTGTGGTGATTTGCTATGCAATTATTGCCCTTTATAGCAGCTTTGGAAGCGATTATGTAAACTTAGAAACTTCAAAATGACAGTAAAAATTGAAAATTCGTGGAAAGAGGTTTTAGAGAATGAATTTACTAAACCCTATTTTTTAGAAGTAATAAATTTTGTAAAAAACGAATATAAAAATCATGTTGTATATCCAAGTGGTAAAGATATTTTTGCAGCTTTTGATTCAACCCCTTTTTCTAAAACAAAAGTAATAATTTTAGGTCAAGACCCATATCATGGAGAGAATCAAGCCCAAGGATTAAGTTTTTCAGTTAAAGAAGGTGTAAAAATGCCACCTTCTTTAAAAAATATTTTTAAAGAACTTAAAACTGATGTTGGAATTGAAAAACCAGAATCAGGGAATTTGGAAAGATGGGCAGCTCAAGGTGTTTTATTATTAAATGCAACGCTTACAGTGAGAGCCAATAATCCAGGTTCGCATCAAAATAAAGGTTGGGAAACATTTACAGACGCTGTAATTGAAATTTTAAGTAACCAAAAACAAAATTTAGTTTTTATTCTTTGGGGAGCTTATGCCCAAAAAAAAGGAAAAATAATAGATAAAACCAAGCATTTAGTGATAGAATCACCCCATCCATCTCCATTTTCGGCTGATAAAGGTTTTTATGGAAGTCGTCCGTTTAGCAAAGCAAATGATTATTTAAAAAGTAATAATATTGATTTAATCGAATGGTAATTTATTAATTATGAATTATAAGTTATGAATTATTATTAATTACTTTTAACCTAAATTTATTTCAAAATTAACTTGACGCATAAATTCACTTTTATTTATATGTTTTTATATCTATTCATATTTATAATATTTTAGTATTAATTAAAAAATTGTGCATAATTTAATAGTAATTTTAGGACCAACAGCAAGCGGAAAAACACGCCTTGCTGCACAATTAGCTTACTTTTTAGATACTGAAATTATCAGTGCTGATTCTCGGCAGGTATATAAACACCTAAATATCGGTACAGGAAAAGATTATAATGATTATTTAGTTAAAAATAAGCAAATAACTTACCATCTTATTGATAATATTGAATTGGAAGAACAATACAATATTCATCAATTCAAGACTGATTGTTTTGAAATTATTGAAGCCTTAAAACCAAAAATACCAATCCTTTGTGGCGGTTCGGGCATGTATATAGATTCAATAATTAGCAATATGGATTATACAGAAGTGCCTGTAAATGAGGCAATTAGATCGGAGTTTAAACAAAAATCGTATTCTGAATTAGTAAAATATTTTAATTCTATGCCAATTACACAATATACAAATTTGGCAGATATTTCAACCGCTAAACGATTAATTAGAGCTATAGAAATCAATATTTTCTTACAAAATAATACAATACAAAAACAAGAAAACAAAATTAAACCTATTTTAATTGGACTTAACCCTGAGCGAGAATTAAGAAGACAAAATATTGAAAAAAGATTAGATTTTAGACTTAAAAATGGACTCATAGAAGAGGTTCAAAACTTACTTAAAAATGGTATTTTGCC
Source organism: Cytophagales bacterium (assembly GCA_004294265.1). GTDB lineage: Bacteria > Bacteroidota > Bacteroidia > Cytophagales > UBA9547 > REAG01. The sequence goes on from REAG01000144.1 coordinate 13,582, forward strand.
TGAAAGATTACTTTTTTTAGGTTTAGAATATAAATTTATTACCGAATATATTTTAAAAAAACATACTTTTGAAACCATGAAATCATTGCTTTGTATTGCTATTCAGCAATTTGCAAAAAGACAAATGACCTATTTTAGAAAAATGGAACGAGACGGAAAAAAAATTCATTGGTTTGAAAATGGCGAAACTGAATATGAAAAAATAGTTAATTTAATAAAAGAGTAAATAAAATTTACTAATCTATATCTAAAAATTAGTAATAAATAAATATATTTTATAAAAAATTTATTTCATTAAATAAACATAAAACCAAAAAAAAGTGTTTTTTTTGTAATATGAATGATATTGAAAAACAATTAATAGAAGATTTTTCCCTTTTTGATTCGTGGGACGATAAATACGAGTATATTATAGAAATTGGAAAAAAATTACCAACATTTAATCCAGAATTTAAAACAAACGACTTCAAGATAAAAGGTTGTCAATCAAGCGTTTGGCTTGCCTCAAGCACAGAAAATGGTAAAGTTATTTTCAATGCCGAAAGCGATTCAGTAATTGTTAAAGGTTTGGTAAGTTTGCTTATAAAAGTACTTTCAAATCAAGAACCATCTGTTATTTTAAATTCAAAACTTGAATTTATGGAACATATTGGATTGATGCAACATTTGGCTCAAACACGCTCAAATGGACTTTTAGCAATGGTTAAGCAAATGAAATTATATGCAGCAGTGTATCAATCGCAACTCCAAAAGTAATATTTTGTTAAATTATAATAATAATTATTTTTTAAACTATTTTAAAAAATCTCGAAAAAACAATTTATTTAGATTATAAATTTTAAAAATAATTAAAAATTAAAATTTTTTTATAAAAATAAGTTAGATTTAAGCATAAATTAATTTTTAATTTGATTATTTTATTTTTCAATATAATAATTGCATTAAATTTACATAAAAATTAGTAAAATTTGCACATAATAGTCATACTTTTCTCGGTATTAATCGGAACTTTATACGCTTTTTTTCTATACTCCATTCCAAATCAATGGTCTGGAAAGTTAAATAAACTACTTTTTGTTTTAAGAACTGTTACTGTTGCATCAATTTTGTGGTTTTTATTAGCTCCAGATATAAAAATAAACAAAAAAGTAAAAGAAAATGCCATTGTTGCACTAGCAATTGATAATTCAAGTTCTTTAAAAAAAATAGCCCAAGAAAGTAAGTTGATAGAAAATATAAAAATGCTTTCAGAAGACTTAAAAAACAAACAAATTGACATTAAAATATATGATTTGACATCAGAAATAAAAATCGAAAAAATTGATAGTTTAAAATTTAATTTTCCAAAAACTAATCTATTTAATTTAATTTCAAATATAGAAAATGACCATATTGAACAAAATTTAAAATCAATAATTCTAATTTCAGACGGCATCATAAACGATGGTCAATCTCCTGTTTATCAAGATTTTAATTCTCAAATTTATACAATTGGTTTAGGGGATACATTAGTAAGAAAAGATTTAAGTATTTCACAAGTAAATTATAATAAATTAGTAAATAAAAACTCAAAATTTCCAATAAAAGTTACGTTAAAGAAAACAGGATTTGGAGCTGTGAAATCTATATTAACCATTAAAAAAGGAGATTTAATAATTGAAAAAAAAGAAATTAGCTTTGGTTTAACCGAAAAACAAAAAGATATTACGATTATATCTGAATCAAATGAAGAACCATTTTTAAGTTATAAAATTGATTTTGAACCTGTTATGGGAGAAATCACAAAAATAAATAACACTAAAAATATTTATATTGAAACCGCTCAGTCCGAAAAAAATATTCTAATTTTTGCTTTATCTCCACACCCAGATTTAAAAGTTTTAAAAGATGCACTTTCTCAAAATAAAGAATATAAAGTAGAAACCTATATTCAAGGCATTGGTGAAATTCAAAACAAACAACCTGATTTAGTAATATATCATCAAATTCCATCATCAGATTTTAATGCTAATCATTACATTCTAAATTTTAAAAAATTAAATACTCCTTTTTGGTTTATTATTGGAAATCAAAGTAATATAGCTCAAACAAATGCAATTTTGGACGGATTTAAGATTATGACAAATGGGCAAACCGATAAAGTTCAAGTAGAATTTTCAAAAGATTTCGACAAGTTTTTAATTCCACAAAATCTTACTGCTAGATTGGTGGATTTTCCACCTGTAATCGTTCCTTTTGGCGAATATAATCATCCTATTTGGGATGTGGTTTTATATCAAAAAGTTGGTAGTTTTGTTACTAACAAACCACTTTGGGCAATAAATACTCAAAATAAAAACCAATCAACAGCTATAACTATTGCAGACGGAATTTGGCAATGGTCGATGATTGAAAAATCTACTTACGATAACGATGAATTAACACAAAGTTTAATATTAAAAACAACGCAATTATTACTTGCAACTAAAGATAAAAAGAAATTTAGATTTGCTCCGATAAACCAAAATTTTGATATTTCAGATAAAATAGCTTTTGAATCGGAATCTAAAAATGAAGTTGATGAATGGATAACAGGCAATGAAATTGATATTTTATTAACACATAAAAATGGTAAAAAATATAATTTTAATTGTATTAATTCTAATAATGGTGTTGTTTTTGAAACAGCTGGTTTGCCTGAGGGAATTTATAATTTTAAAGCTACTTCAATCATTAATAAAAAAGAAGAAATTAGTAATGGAACTTTCTCGATTAGTAATATTGACATAGAAAACACAAATTATTTGGCAGACTTTAACCTTTTAAAAAATATAGCACAAAAAAATAATGGCTTGTTTTATCATTATTCAAACTTAAAAAATATTACAAACGAAAAGTTTTTTGAAAACACACAAAATAAAGTATATATAGAAGAATCTTTTTCGCCTACCATTCAATTAAAATGGATTATGTTTGCAATCATTTTACTATTATTTACTGAGTGGGCAGCAAGAAAATATTTAGGAAGTATTTAAAAATCTTACAAAATGAACAATAATAATTATGTAGTGATTATGGCTGGCGGCATTGGAAGTCGCTTTTGGCCTTTCAGTAGAAACCATAAACCAAAACAATTTCATGACGTTTTGGGTAGAGGCAAAACAATGTTGCAAGAAACTGCCGAACGATTTTATAAAATTTGTCCAAAGGAGAATATTTATATTGTTACAAATGTGGCTTATAAAGAAATTGTGAAACAAAATTTGCCTTATTTATCTGATAATCAGATACTTTTAGAACCAGAAGGAAGAAACACAGCTCCTTGTATTGCTTATGCTTCTTATAAAATTTCTAAGAAAAATGCAAATGCAATTTTATTTATTGCCTCTTCAGATCATTATGTGATGAAAGAAAAAGAGTTTGAAAAAACGGTAAATTCGGCTATTGATTTTGCTTCCAAAAATAATGATTTGATCACTATTGGCATCATGCCAACTCGTCCCGATACAGGTTATGGATATATTCAATATGATGAAAATAGCCAAGGCAACATGAAAAAAGTGAAAACTTTTGCCGAAAAACCTAACCACGAAACGGCATTACAATTTTTGGCAAGTGGAGATTTCGTATGGAATTCTGGTATGTTTATTTTTAACTTTAATGCCATTGAAGCAGCTTTTAAGCAGTTTATGCCTGATTTGCACGAAAAATTTTCTTCTTTAAATGAGGTTTATTTTTCCGAAAACGAACAAGTTGAAATCAATAAAATGTATAAATCATGTGAAAGCATTTCCTTTGATTATGGAATTATGGAAAAAGCAGGAAATGTGCATACAATTTTAGGTCATTTTGGCTGGTCGGATGTAGGAACTTGGAAATCTATTTACGAATTAGCTGAAAAAAATAGTGAAGGAAATGTGATTGAGGGAAACACCATGCTTTACGATACGCATAATTGTATTATAAAAACGCCAGAAGATAAACTGGTGGTTATCAACGGTTTAGATGGTTTTATAGTAGCAGAATTTGAAAAAGTTTTAATGATTTGCAAAAAATCGGATGAACAAAAAGTAAAACAATTTTTAATAGACTCAAAAGCTAAATTTGGTAATTCCTATAGTTAATTTTAATAAAAATATTCAGGATTTTAATTGTTTTATTACTGAATATATTGAACCCATTGTACCTGTAAGTAATAAAAGTAAAGTATAATAGGCTTTTTCATTTAAAAAATATACATCTAATTTGTTTCCAATCCAAGCAAAAATTCCTATTATACCAATCATTTGAATTGCTAATCCGCTAAATTTCAAAAATGAAGAATATTTATTTTTAGAAGAATCTACCGACATAGCTTAAATATGAAATAGTTTTACATTGAAATTTACTTACTCATTTCTGTATAAAATTTATAGAAATATGGAATAGTTTCTATACCTTTAAGTAAATTAAAAACACCATAATGTTCGTTTGGAGAATGAATTGCATCTGTATCTAATCCAAAACCCATTAAAATTGATTTTACACCAAGCTCTTTTTCAAAAAGAGCCACAATAGGAATGCTACCTCCACCACGAGTAGGCACTGGTTTTTTACCAAAAGTAAGTTCCATAGCTTTTTCGGCTGCTTTATAGCCTATTGAGTCAATAGGTGTTACATAAGCCTCGCCTCCATGATGAGGCTTAACAATTACTTTTACGCTTGGTGGAGAAATACTTTCAAAATAAGATTGAAATAAATTTGTAATCGTTTTAGAATCTTGGTTAGGAACCAAACGCATAGATATTTTTGCGGATGCTTTTGAAGGCAACACTGTTTTTGCTCCTTCGCCAATATAACCGCCCCAAATACCATTTACATCCAAAGTTGGTCTTATTGAAGCTCTTTCTGTGGTTGAAAATCCTTTTTCACCTAAAATTTCGGAAATATGTAAATCTTTTTTATAATTTTCTAAATCGAAAGGAGCATTTGCTAAAAGTTGTCGTTCGGCTTGTGTTAAATCTTGCACATCATCATAAAAATGAGGAATAGTAATTTGCCTATTTTCATCGTGCATCTTACTAATCATATCGCATAAAATATTAATAGGGTTTGCAACTGCTCCTCCATATACGCCCGAATGTAAATCTCTGCCCGGACCTGTAACTTCAACTTCAACATAGCTTAATCCTCTCAATCCGCAATCAATGGATGGTATTTCGTTATCTATAATGGCAGTATCAGAAATTAATATTATATCAGCTTTTAATTTTTCTTTATTATTTCTTACAAATATGGGTAGGTTATCTGAACCTACCTCCTCTTCACCTTCAATCATAATTTTTACATTACAAGGTAAAGAATTATTACTAATCATAAATTCTAAAGCCTTTAAATGCATAAAAACTTGTCCTTTATCATCGCAAGCACCACGAGCATAAATTTTTTCTTCTCTCAATTCTGGTTCAAAAGGTGGAGAAATCCACAAATCTAGCGGAGTTGCGGGCTGAACGTCATAATGACCATAAACCAAAATAGTTGGCAAACTTGAATTAATTATTTTTTGAGCATATACCACAGGATAACCTGCAGTTGAACAAATCTCTACATCAGAAAATCCAATAGTTTCTAATTGTATTTTAATAGCATCTGCCATATCAAAAACATCTTTTTTGAAAGCTGGATCGGCACTTACGGAAGGGATTTTTAACAAACTAAAAAGTTCGGAAATGAACCTAGTTTTATTTTCTGATATAAAATTTTGAATATTTTGCATGCTTTTTTAAAATAAAAATGATATAATCTTGATGAAGGTTTTAAAAATGAAATGAAATTTTTTTTAAAATTCTTGCAAATTTAAAACCAAAAATTTAATAAAAGTAAAAATATAAATTTAGTTTTAACCCTAAATTATATCGGCTTGTAATCCTAAAAAAATTTTTGCAAAGTACTGTATTTCAACTGATTAACCCAAATCCAAAATTGTACTACAAATCACTTTTTGAGTTTATTAAATACCTAATTTCCCACTAAATCGACTTTGTAAAAAAAATAAAAATTATTATCTTTAAAAGTTTATATGATTTATTTTAAAAATGCAATTTTTATAAGTGACAGCTGCAATATGGGTTAAATATTTCCAAAAAATGCCCCACATCTAACCCAATTTCTACTACGAAACCGCAGAATCCATAAGTAGAGGAAAGTCCTAATCTTATGAAATATTACTAATATATTGATTAATTAAGGTTAAAATACTTATCTGGGCTCTATATTGTTATTTTGTTTTACTTTTAAAAAAGGTAAATGAATCAATTACAAAACCTTCGCTTTTTTCATTTTTACCATAAAATTTAAAATAAACGGCATGAACACCTTTAACAGGTCGAATTTTAGCATTTATAATTTCAAATTCTTGTTTGCTTTTTCTTTCTGGAAAATGAACATATCCTAACCATTGTCCCCATGACTTATCAATTTGAAGATTAAAACCACCTTCACGATCTGTTAATTTGACTTTTACAGATATGCTGTCAGCACCTGCACCAAAATCTATGTATTTGTAAACGGCATAGTCGCTCGGAAAAATTGAACCTAAATATTCATTTTGATTAGTTGTATCTAACGTAATCTTACATTTTCCATTTACTAAACATGCTGTTCTGGCTTCTATTGGCTTGAACGCATCGAGTGGTTTGCCAGCACCTTGAGATGTCATTTCTACTTCATCAATTGTACCATCTTCATTAAAATAAATGGGTTCTACACATGCTTTTCGCATCGAAATACTACCATTGGTGGTTCTATGATAAAAAACATACCATTGATTATTGAATGCTGCAATTGAGCCATGATTATTCCAATTATTGGGATCGCAACCTTCATTATCAATTATTACACCTCGATATTTAAAAGGACCCATAATGTTTTTACTTGTGGCATAACCCAAACAAGAAGGCTTATCTTTTCTTCCTGCATGAGAATATATAATATAATACATTCCATTTCTTTTTGCCATAAAAGAACCTTCATGAAAAAAATGTTGCTTTTCAGTAATTAAATTTGAAATTATTGAGCTAGAATCAATCTCTTTCATGTTATCTTTTAGCTTAGCAATTTTCATATTAAATTGCCCCCACATATAATATGGTTTATTATCTGTATCTATAAAGGCACTAGGGTCGATTTCGTTATGCCCAAATAGTTTAATTTTTTCGCCATTTTGAAATGGACCCATTGGAGAATTAGCTATCGCAACTCCTTCTGCAATGTCATCTGGCTGACAATAATATAAATAATAAAGCCCATTTTTTGTATAACAATCTGGTGCATAGAGTGTATTATTTGTGTTGTATAATACTTTGTCATTTTTTCCATCAACTATAAAAGTACTTTTATGTAAACTCCAATTTATCATATCTTGACTTGACAAAATGTGATATTCATTTGAGCAAAATTCAGTTGGTTTTTTATCTACTGATCCATAAATATAAATTTTATTATCAGCCCAAACGCGTGCAGATGGATCTGCCAAAAATATTCCTTCTGGAGATATTGGGTTTTGAGCATGATTAAATTCACAAAAAAACAAAATACTGGTACTGATTAATGTTTTACTCCAAAATCTTTTCATATTTTTATGTTGATGCGAAAATTTGGGTAAAAATAAAGTAATTATGAACAATATTACCTATAATTTTTAATAATATTTTTTAATGCGTTTGCCTACACAAAAGATAAGTAATCTAAAAACATTACATCCAATATATATTATAAAAATACATAGCTATAGGCAATATAACTTTGAGTATCGAGCATGTCGGGTTCACGGCATCGGCTTGTATTATCTCCGAGCCAGCACTGGGTCGTATAACCTGCGGTTCTTGTTTATTATCAATCCATATTAGTCCAGATGTTCGTGGGGCATAGCCGTCAATCGCTTTTATTCATAAATCTTACTTTGAGTAAGATTATAGTATCATAAATAAAAAAATACCTACTTTTTTTTCTTAAAATAAAT
>REAG01000274.1 GCA_004294265.1 Cytophagales bacterium
ATGATTTAAAATATGACCTTCAATTATTTTGGAATAATTTTAAAGAATCTAATCAAGAGCTAAAACTATTAACCGCATTTATCTATGACGTTTAGTATATGTAAAATCATTATTTCATTTGTAGTTATTGATAAAATGGCTACATTTTCAACAAAATTATCTGAAAAATCTATTTCAAATTCTGTTTCTAAATATTTCTAAACTAAAGTTATTTTTTGTCCTCGAAGTAGTTTGTATTCAATCTTGTCACTTAAAAGTGCAAAAATATCTAAAATGTTATATAAAGTCTAATAAATAATTACAATTCCTTTTTAACTTTTCCCCATTGGGGAAATAAGAAAGGGGTTTCTAAAAATTTAATTTTAAATATTTAGTGGACTCAATATTATAGATTCGTCTTTCATTTAAATTCAATACGATATTATAAAAATATTAAATGCAAACCAAAAACTTCAAAAATCATTGGCAATTCCAAATTTGGAATTTGGAATAATTGCAAATCCTCAAAACACACAACCTTATTTTGGGTGGTATTTTCAAATGCCAATTCCTATTTTTGATAGAAATAAAGCCAATATTGGCAAAGCTAAATCCCAAATTCTGCAATCAGAACTCAAAAAAAATGCTTTAGATCAAGATATTACTACACAAATAAATTTTACATATCAAGAATATATTATCAATAAATCAAATTTTGAACGATATAATGACATTAGAAAAAATTCTTATGCCATTTTAAAGGAAATAAAACTTGAATATTTAAAAGGTAAAACTACTCTTGTGGATTATTTACAAGCAAAACAAACATGGAATGAAACCGAACATGAATATGATATTTCAAATTACAAATTCAGGAAATCTTACCTTGATTTACTTTTAGTTAGCGGAATTTTAAGTCAATAAAAACTAAAAACTATTTTTATCTCCATTTATTACTCCTATAATTTTTATTGGAAAAGTTTCGCCAACAAAAGGCGTATTTTTAGATTTTGATTTTATATCCGAGATTTTAAATTCCCATTCTTTATTTTCCCAAATTGTAAGATTTGCCTTTTGACCTTCACTTATTCTTGGAACAGGAATAAGTAATAATTCTCTTGGATTAACAGTAATTTTATCTATTATAGTTTGAATATTAATATGTTGAGGCTTATACTTTATAAGTAAACTAAATGCAGTTTCTAAAGCTATCATACCGTTTTCTGCCATATCAAACTCTAAGTTTTTATTTTCCGTATCTTGTGCTTCATGGTCTGTAACAATTACATCAATCGTTCCATCATTAATTCCATCCCAAAGTGCTGCTTGGTCAATTTTAGTTCTTAAAGGAGGATTTAACTTATAGTTTGTATCAAAATCTATGAGTTTTTCTTCATTTAAAACAAGGTGAGCAACCGCTACATCACAAGTAATTTTTACGCCTTTTTCTTTCGCTTTTTTAATGATTTCTACCGCTTTTTTTGTAGAAATTCTCGAAAAATGCAAACGACCTGTTCCTGCATATTCCAATAATTTAATATCACGTTGAATTATAATTTCTTCTGCAATAGCTGGTATTCCTTTCAATCCTAAATAAGTGCTAGTTATGCCTTCGTTCATTTGACCAAACATCGTAAGTTTCTGATCCTCAGGATGTTGCATTAAAAGTCCATTGAAAGTTTTCATATATTGTAAAGCCCGAACAAAAACACCTGAATGACTTAAACAATGGTTAGCATCACAAAAAGCCACTGCTCCAAACTGATTTAATTCCATCATTTCAGTAAGTTCTTCGCCTTTCATATTCATTGTTATCGCAGCTATTGGGGAAATATCTACTAAGTCGTTTTTTGATGTATTCAAAACGTAAGATATTGCATCTTTTGATTGCAAAACGGGCAATGTGTTCGGAAGTGCTGCTATGGCAGTAAAACCTCCAAAAGTGGCAGCTTTACAAACACTAGCAATAGATTCTTTGTGTTCAAAACCAGGTTCTCCTATGTTTGTTCGCATATCCATAAATCCAATAGAGGCAAAATATTCATTACCTTCTATGGTTTTGTCAGCAATTTCGTTGGCATTTCCTATTGATTTTATAACGCCCTCAGTATTAATAAAAATAGAAGTTTTCTTACCATTTAATGGAGAATTTTTATCTATAATTTCTATGTTTTTAATTAAAATCGAAGACATAATAATAGTTTTTTTATTTAAAATATCGAATTAAAATTATTTCAATTAACAAAAATAGTAAAGCTAATATCAAACAATATTTCCAAAGTGGAAAACCAAAATTCATTTTTTTGATTTCTGAAATTTTATTTTCTATTTCAGTATTTGTAATGACTTTAATATTTTTATTATTTTTAAAAATATTATTTAATTCTTCAATACTATAGTAAGATAAGTCACTTTCATTTTTAGAAATATTTAATGCAATCGGAATTTTTAGGGTATCACTAATGGTTAAATGATAGATTCCAGCATTTGATAAATCTGGCGGTAAAATGAATGAAGAAATACCTTCATTAAATTTTTGTTGCACCATAAATGTTTGATTTTCGTTTGAAAAAGTCATACCTTTTTCTGAATTATTTAAGTTTAAACCTAATTTAACCCATTTATCGTCCATTCTGAAAGCTAAAGGTGATGTTTCTTTTAAGCTGTTTAACGCCAATTTATACATAAGCGGTACGAAAATAGAATTTCGCATCAAGTTGGTGTATTTTTCATTCAATGGTGTGCTACATAAATAGATTTTTCCTTTATTTTGCTTTATAAAAGTAATAAAAGCGTTATCATTGTTTGTTTTTAAAAGGAGGTTTTCATTTGATTTAATTTCTAAAACTGGTTTTACAAATGGCATATCGGTTTGTTTATCAGTTTTTTCAAATATATTTTTAAAAAACGGATTACTAACGTCTGGAAATGTTAAATGTGTTTTGTTGGTTTCTGTGTTTGGGTCTGTTAATGCAGAAATTCCTTTAAATCCTAAATCTAAAAGTGGTAAAATTAAGTTATTATTATCTGAATTTGATGGAAATAATGCTAATTGTTTACCTTTTTTAGTAAGTTCTAAAATTAAATCTAACTCATTTTTTTTCAACAAATCGTATCCATTTATAATAATAAAGTTTGCTTTTGATATATCGGCTTGAGAAATAAGTCCTGGTTTATTTTCGATAATTTCAAATGATGGTTCATTTATAAACACTTGTTTTATAAATGAGTTAAAAAGTGAAGAAATATGAAGTATTGTTACTTTTTGGGAAGGTGAAAGCACGAAATGAAACTTATTATCAAAGTTAATTTCATCGTTTTCAATCAATAATTGACAAATATTTGGTTTAGAATTATTAACTATAAAATCGAAAGCCACTGTTTTTTGGTTTTTTGTTTCGATTGTTTCTGAAATCATTCCTGATTGAACATTGTTGATAATTAATTTCAACTTTATGGTTTTGGCATTTTGTGTATTTTTTAAAGTAACAAAAAGCTTGTTTTTTTCATTTTGTTTGATAAAAATATTTTCAATCCAAACGCTATCTATATATATATTGGATTTTTTGGAATCAGACATAGGAATTAAAGTAATTTTTGAAGTACTATCAATGGCTATATTTTTTATGTTTTGGTAGGAATTTTTCTGAAAATCGCTTATCCAAAACAAATTGTTAGTATTGTTAGAAATAGAATTTTGATAGTTTTTGAAAATATCATTTGAACTTCGGTTTTGTAATATTATTTTTTTTTCTGATAGCTTATCTTTTAGTTGTAAAAAGTTGAAATAGGAATTATCTTTTGAAGAAAAACTAAGGTCGAATAATCTAAAATTTGTTGATTTTTGATAAGATGAAGCTATATTTTCAATATTTTTTAAAGATTTTTCAAAGATATTATTAACACTCATACTAGATGAGTTATCTAAAAAAAACTGTATTTTACTTGATTGATTAACTTCATTTTTATTACCAATAAAAGGTTGAGCTAAAGCCAAATTTAAAAAAATAATAGCTAAAATTCTTGATAATAAAATGAGCCATTCTTTAATTTTTCGAACAGAAGCAGTTTTTTGAGAAATGGATTTTAATATAGAAATATTATTAAAAATGATTTTTTTTGACTTTTGTAAATCAAACAAATGAATGGCAATCGGAATTGCAATAGCTAAAAGTCCAAATAAATACGTAGGGTTTGAGAAATTCATCAAAAGCCAAAAGTAATCATATTATTAGATGAAATGCTTTTTTTTATAAAAATAATTTAACTATTTATGTTTTTGTTGTTTCTTATTTTTAATTTTTAGTTGTAAAATAATGTTTATACATTTATAATTATTTCAAAATATTAAAAATGAAACAAACCGAAACCGAATATATAGAAGTGATTCAAAAATGCAAATCACTTTTTGAAAAGAAAATCAAAGATTATGGCACTGCTTGGCGTATTTTGAGGCTTTCTTCTATAACGGATCAAATTTTTATTAAAGCCCAAAGAATACGTTCTATTCAAGAAAAAGGGGTTCAAAAAGTGGAGGATGATACCAATTCTGAGTTTATTGGAATAATTAATTATTGTATTATTGCTCTTATTCAAAATAGTTTAGAAGAAAATTCGCCATTGGAATTAGATTTTGATTATGTTTTAAATAAATATGATATTTTTGTCAATAAATCATTAGAATTATTACGAAATAAAAATCATGATTATGACGAAGCATGGCGTGAAATGCGGGTTTCTTCCATGACAGACTTGATTTTAATGAAAATATTAAGGGTAAAACAAATTGAAGACCACAAAGGTAAAACTTTAGTTTCTGAAGGAATAGAAGCCAATTATCAAGATATGATGAATTATTCAGTTTTTTGTTTAATTAAACTAATAAAGTAATATTTAGTAATGAATATTTTTAAAAATAATACTTTTACTGGACATAAAGATTGCATATATTCGCTTTTATTATTACCAAATTCTGACAGTTTTTTGTCAGTTGCAGGTGATGGAATGTTGGTTAGGTGGCGTTTTAATAATCCTGAAGAGGGTGAATTAGTAGCAAAATTACCTAGTTCTATTTTTGCAATTTCAAATTCTCCTATTCAAAATCAAGTAATTATTGGTCAAAATTTTGAAGGTATTCATTTAATAGATATAGAATCAAAAAAAGAAGTTAAATCATTAAAACTTACTCAAAGTTATATTTTTGATATTGCTTTTTTTGAAAATATAATCATTGTTGCTTGCGGGGATGGTAATGTTTTTATAATTGATTTTTTTGAGTTTAAAATTATTAAAAACTTACAATTTTCGACTAAAAGTGCAAGAACCATTTCTATAAATAGTAATAAAAAAGAATTTGCAGTTGGTTATAGTGATAATTACATACGAGTTTTCTGTTTGAAAGATTTGGAGCTTAAAAATGAAATTTTGGCACATAGTAATTCGGTTTTCGGATTATGTTATTCGCCTGGTTTTAAATATATTGTAAGTACAAGCCGTGATGCTCATATAAAGTTATGGGATTGTGAAAATCAATATTTTTTATCAAATGACATAGTAGGACATTTATATGCAATTAATCATATTTCTTACTCTCCAGATGGAATTTATTTTATTACTTGCAGTATGGATAAGTCCATTAAAATTTGGGATGCAATTACAAATAAATTACTAAAAGTGATTGATAAATCAAGATATGCTGGTCATGGCACATCTATCAATAAATTACTTTGGGTTGATAATCAAACTTTTTTATCTTGCAGTGACGACAGACAAATTACAGAATGGAAAATACAATTTTAGATTATCAAACTGCTACATCGTTTGAAACTATTCAAAAAATAGGTACTATTTTAAGACAAAAATTACTTAATAAAATTTTAATAGAATGTTTTTCTCAAAATAAAGACGAGTTAATGCTCGGTTTTGGAGATTCTAATGAAGATTTTTGGATTAAAGCAAACTTTGATTCCGATATTGCTTTAATGTGTTTTCCTAATGATTTTACGAGATCAAAAAAAAATACGGTTACTATTTTTAATGATTTGTTAAACTTAAAAGTAATTGCTTTGGAGCAACATCAATCCGAACGCAGTTTTCATTTAGTTTTTGAAAATGATTTTAAATTAATGTTCAAATTGCATGGTAAGAATTCTAATTTAATTTATTTTAAAAACAATAAATTAATTGATATTTTTAAACATAATTTAGAAAGAGATTATTCATTAAAAATAAATGATTTTATTATTGATAATGAAAAATTTATTGAAAACAATATTTTAATTAATTATACTAATTTTTATCATTCTTTTTCTTATAATTTTTACTTAAATAAAGAAAAAAAACAAGCCCTTCAGAAGCTTGGAACAAAAATTAATACCACTCAAAAATATATTGAAACAGCATCAGAAAAATTTATAAATTTAGAAACTACCACTAATTATAAGCAAATAGCTGACATTTTGATGGCAAACATTCATCTTTCTAATTCACATTCTGAAAACATTGAATTGTATAATTTTTATATCAATAAAACTATTTTTATTAAAGTAAAACCCGAAATATCTTTATTAAAAAACGCAGAAAATTACTATCGAAAATCTAAAAATCAAAAAATTGAACTTTTAAAAATTAAAGAAAATATTGAGCGAAAACAAAATGATTTAGTTTTATTTTTAGCTCAAAAATATGAAATTGAGCAGGCAAGTGAAGTAAAAAATATTCGTAAATATGTTGATACTAATAAAATTTTAGTTCCTAAACAGCAAATTCAAACTATTTTACCTTATACTGAATATGTGTTTGAAGGCTATAAAATTTGGATAGGAAAAAATGCACAACAAAATGATATTCTTACATTAAAGTTTGCACAAAAAGATGATTTGTGGTTACACGCCAAAGATTGTCCTGGTTCGCATGTGATTTTAAAAAATCAAGCTGGGAGAAATTTTCCAAAAAATGTGTTAGAAAAAGCCGCTTCCATTGCAGCTTGGTATTCAAAGAAAAAAACTGAAGGTGTGGTTTCAGTTATTTTTACTCCCAAAAAGTTTGTTAGAAAAATAAAAGGTTCTGCTCCAGGAAGTGTTGTTGTAGAACAAGAAAAAGTAATTTTGGTTGCTCCCAAAAATTATGAATTATCTTTGTGAATAATTTACTTAGTATTTTTAACTTAATTTAATATCTAGTGTTGTTTTAGTTTTAAATTAATTAATATTGGTAGAGATAGTCTATGTTTAATAAATATTTACAATTAAATTTTTAAAATATCCTCTCTTATTTCCCCTTGAAAAAAAATTAACCAGGGATTTTAAATATTTATTAAACTTTATATAAAATATTGGATAAGCTTAAAGAAAATCGAACAAAACATTTTGTAATTACCAAAGCTTACATGGATAACAAATATTGATGTAGTATTTGTTAAAGATTTTTAAATGCGGATGCCTTGGTTAATTATGAAATTATGAAGGAAAAGGGAAACCTTTTTAGAACCCCAATATTGAATTTATCAGGGAATTCGCATTTAAAAATTAGGATAATTAAATAAAAAATATTACATTTGTAGAACGATTAAGTTTCTTAAAAAAAATGGAAACTTTTTGAAATTTTGAGCCAAAAATAGCATTATTTCAAGAATTAATAGTGCTTTTAAAAGACCCGCGTAGAATCCAAAAAGGAAATTTAAGACATTTGCTACCAGA
>REAG01000326.1 GCA_004294265.1 Cytophagales bacterium
TATTATTTTTAATAGAAAAATTTATAATATTTATCTTACTAAAACCTAAATTAGTTTTAATCAAAATTAATAGAATTTGAGTTTATCAGCAGACCCTAAGTAGCCCATTACTTTCTATATATAATGTAATTGCAGAATTTGTTAAATTCTTTTCTCCAAAAATAATAATCTCTTGGCGTCTATTTGTTACAGTTGGTTTAATCCAAGCTGATACTGAAAGATTACTAGAGCTTGACCAACAAGGTGAAATTGTATTAACTTTAATTGATGTGTTATTAAAACTATATGCTGAATTAACTTTTCCGTTCTTATCTGTTGTTAAAGTGGCATTATTAAAATTTGCGTTATTCCCATTCCCACTTGCATCATTTGCATTTCCATCAAAAGGATAATAAGCAACCAAACCATCTGTTGATGTACAATTAACAGGAGGCGAACTACAAGTACTATTGCAATCATAAAGTTTTTTTATTTCGCAATCTGTTAAGGCTCGGTTGTAAATTCTAAATTCATCTAAAACACCTTTAAAAAAAGAATTAGATCCAAGCTGATAATTTCCTCCAACTCTTGCTTTAATACTTGAATTTAAAGTAAAATTTTGATTAAAGGTTTCTTCAGATTCTAAAATGCCATTTGTATAAAAAGATGAAGTTTTTCTTGAGTCATCATATACAACAGTAGTATGATTCCATTCACCTTCAATTGGATAAATTCTCGAAAATTGATTTAATCCATCAGTTAGAGAGTTAGTAATTCTTACAATTGATTTATATCTATTAATACCATACCCAGATTGATTTGCGATAGCATTTATTACTGTTTCTTGTCTTACATTAGAATTTTTAAACAAATGAAACATAGTTGGATAGTCTATTATACTACTACCAACGTCAGCCTTATACCAAATTGATATAGTAAATGAACCGCTAATTACAATATCTGATTCAATATAATCACTTTCTAAGGCTCCGTTGAATTGAAAAGCATTATTAGGATTTCCAAAACGGTTATTTGTTAGTGTAGCCCCAAAAATTGTTCCATTATTCCCATTCCCACTTGCATCATTAGCATTTCCATCAAAAGGATAATAAGCAACCAAACCATCTGTTGATGCACAATTTGAACCAATAGTTGTGTTTACAACTCCTGCAATTGAATTTACAGTAACTATAGCATTCCCTGACGATTGACCTAAACAGTTGGCGTCTGAAAAGGAATTTATTCGATAGGTAGTGGTGGTGTTAGGGGAAACCAAAATATAGTTAGGATTAGAATAAATATTACTATAATTCGGCTTCCCTTTAAAATTCATTTTTTCTTCTTAAAATTCACTTAAAAGTATCTTTATTTTCAAATTAAAATTTTTAAAATAACTTTCAATGATT
>REAG01000275.1 GCA_004294265.1 Cytophagales bacterium
ATAACAGCATAAGTGTTGCAAACGGTTTTGCCTCAACAGCTAGTGGTCTTAATTACTCTAATTTTGGTAAATATAATGGTTTTGGTAATAAAATTTATTATACCATTCCCTATGGAATGTCCGTTGCAAATACATATATTACAATATATGCAAATAATTTCTTAACTACCATCACAAGCGGTGCTACAACTTTTTCCAAAAGTAGCGCCTATTTTACATCTAATTCTATGATTGGAACTAATATGGTAACCACCATCACAGCCAAAGCTCAAAACGGAAGCGTTAGAAACTACGAATTAGAGTTTATAAATACTACAAACGCAGTTTATAACAACGAAATAAGTCAATTTAATTTAAGAAATTATAGTTCAACTATTTTTCAAAATAAAAACGAAATTTATTTGTCAGGAGATATAAATTCAACTATTCTTTCTGGTATTCAAGTTACTGCACCTAAAGGTTCAACCGTTTCCATTGATGGCATAAATATTCCATTTTACTACAATAGCGGTAACGAACAAGTATTTTATTTGAATGAACTTACTTTAACTTCTAATAATTTTGATATAAAATTTACTGGAATCAATGAAGTTACAAGAACTTATAAAGGAATAAAAATTCAAAAATATGAAGAACAATTTACAGGCTCAACAGACTTAGAAGATGCTAATTTAAGCGTTTCAAACAATACTTTTATTGACAAAGCAACCAACACCGTTTGGTTTTATGCACCTTTTGGGGCAAATACAACTTTAACAAATGCTTATTTTTATCTAACTAAATCTGGTAGTTTTAAAATAGATGGTTCTACAAACACAGGAACTAGCATGAATTGGTCTAATCAGCGTACATTAACAATTTTTGATGCTAATGGAAATTTAACTAAAACTTATACTGTAAAAACATTTGTTCAACCTTTAGCTGCAACTGTAGTTACTGGAACTCCAGCTGGAGGAGGAATAAACAATTTTTATATTCGTACAGAAAACGGAATTCAATATACAGCAACCATCTCTGGAAGTGCTATTAATGTAAATATTCCAATAGGAAACGAATTAAATAAGTTAAACTATTATTACGGCATAACATCTGGTGCAGTTTTTAGCATACCTGGATTACTTAATAATAACTATACAGATTATAATTTCTCAAATCCAGTACCTGCCTTGGTTTACTTGCCCGATGGTTCAACATTGAATTATACTATCACTGTTAATAACACTATTTTGCCAACTTTCGTAGCTCCAGTTTTATCGTCTGTGGCTGGTTTTAGTTATATGTATATTGGTAAAAGTTATGATTTTTATTTACCAACCAATGATCAAGTTAGTACCCAATATACAGTTTCTGGTTCAAACATCGATATTATTCTTCCTTTTAAATTCAATCAAAGCAAGATAGATATTAATTTCCCAAGCGCAAATATAAAAGTTAATGGATATGGATTTGTAAGCGATTATTCCTTTAATACTTTTGATTTATCTACTACACCTTTAACCGTAACTAGTTTTGCACCCAATGGAATTGATACTAAAGTTTATATAATAACGGTAAAAGGTAAAAATAGTGCTAGTACTCTTACTTCACTTAATTTTTATCAAACGGCTAATACAAGTTCAGTTTCAGTAAACGAAAACGATGAAACTATTACCTATAATTTTAAAACTGGTCATGATTTAACTCAAAGTGTTCCATATTTTAAAACTTCACATAACGAACAAGGCGTTTCAATTGCAGGTGTAGCTCAGATAAGTCAAATTTCAAAAGTTGATTTAACAACCCCAAAAATCTACACAGTTTTGGCTGAAGATGGAATAACAACTGCTGAATTTACAGTTTCTGGGGTTATTTCTACTACTATAAAAAGTACTTTAACAGGTTTAAACATGGCGAGAATATACACAGGAAACAATCCATATTCTTACCACCCAAGTTATTCAACTGGAGGAATTAGTGGCACTTGCATTGGAGATAATTTCCTTTTAACACTTACAGGAAACTACACTAGTAAAGTATTTCCTCTTTATTTAGATTTACTAGATGATAATTCAATAGCTTTAATTAACGGTGTTCCTCAATATGGTTCAATTGGTTATTACGATTTTAATTCTCCGGTTACAGTTGTTGTAAGATCTGAAAATGGGAATACAAAATCTTATACAGTAGGAGTAACAACAACTGTAAATGGCGTTCCTGTTTTAGGTTTAGAGGATATAGAACAAGAAACACTTGCTAATGTAGTAGTTTATCCTAACCCAACTTCAGATTCGGACGTAACGGTTGCCAATATTTCTACTTCACAAATTGTGGTTTATTCTTCAATCGGAAATGTAGTTTATAGCACCAAAGCAACTGGAGAAGCAACTTTACCAACTTCAAGTTTAAATAAAGGACTTTATTTCGTTAAAATCACTTCTGGAAAATCATCTATTACTAAAAAAATAGTGGTAGAATAAAATTATGAATTATGAATTATGAATTATGAATTATGAATTTGCTTACGCATGATTTTGATAATCAAAAACTTATAAATCATAACTTATAAACTAAAAAAGGGAGTCTTGCAAAAGATTCCCTTTTTTAGTTTTAAAATTAAAAATTTCTAAGAATAAAAAATCACTTTCAAATCATCAAAAAATGCTCTTATATTTGCAAAAGTTTTAAACACTATATAGAATCATGTAGTTTATTGAATATGAAAAAAGCATCACAATATATTATTTTATCTATTTTATTGATATTACCAGTTTTGGTTTATCTATTTTTAAAAAATTTTGGAGAAAATCATTACCGACTCCCCTACTATTTTCCAACCGAAATTTCAGAACCAAACGAAAAAGGAAAAATAGATACCACTTTTCATGTTATTCCTGATTTTAAAGCCATCAATCAAAATAAAGATAGCGTAAGTTTAGCTAATTTTGAAAATCAAATTTTAGTTGTTGATTTCTTTTTTACACGATGCCCAGGCATTTGCCCCAAAATGACTTCTCAACTTACCCGCATTCAAGAGATTTTTAAAGATAAAAAAGAAGTTTCTATTTTATCATTTACGGTTGATCCTGAATTTGATTCACCCGAAGTCCTTACAAAATATGCCCAAAAATTTGGAATAGATATTCAAACTTGGCAATTATTAAAAACAAATACCAAAGTTGAAGTATTTAATTTAGGCTTTTATGGATTTAAAGTTCCTTCCGATACAGTAGATAAGTTTTTACATTCCGAGAAAATAATTTTGGTAGATAAACAAAAACACATTAGAGGATTTTACAGCGGCACAGAAAAAAAAGAAGTTGATAGATTAACAACCGAAATAGGTGTTTTATTATATGAATACGAACACAAAAAGTAATAAAGAAAATTTCAAAAATATTAATTCCAGTGAAACCCTCCCACTTGGATTCTGCAGCATCGAAGCAGAAAATGGTTTAGGTGGGGCTTAAAAAAACAAAAAAAATGATTTCTAAAAATTCCAATAAACTAATAGTAAATATTTTTTCAGTTGCTATTCCGCTTGCAGTTGCACTTTTGATTGGCATTCGCACAAAAATTGATTTAGGGGTTTGGACAAAAGCATTACCCCATATCATTGCAGCTTTAAATGCAACAACGGCAATCGTGCTTTTGGCAGGGCTATATTTTATCAAACAAAACAAAATTAATCTTCATAGAAAAGCCATGCTAACCGCTGTTTCTTTGGGAGCTATATTTTTGATATGTTATGTAACTTACCATATCTCAAATCCATCAACAAGTTTTGGCGGAGATGGATTTATAAAAATAATATATAGAACTTTATTGATTTCTCATATCGTTTTATCGATTGGTGTAGTTCGATTAGTACTTTTAGCCTTATATCACGCCATAGAAAATGATATTGCTAACCACAAAAAAATCGTAAAATGGGCGTATCCTATATGGCTTTATGTATCTGTAACAGGCGTAATTGTTTATATCATGATTTCTCCTTATTATCTTTAAAATTTAAAATTATGCTTATGAAAAATAAAATTATTACCGTTTTAGGAATATTGTTACTGAGTTTTCATTTTTCATTTTCGCAATGTGCCATGTGCAGAAGCACAGTTGAAAGCAATTCTAAAATGGAAATTACCAACCGAGCCGAAGGATTAAATACTGGAATTTTATATTTAATGACCATTCCTTACGTTATTTTTAGTGTTTTGGGTTATTTATGGTACAAAAACAGTAAAAAAAATCGTTTGGAAAGAGAAAAAATTGATGCTGTTTTAAGAAAATCAATTTAAAAAACTTTTAAGAAATTACGTAATTGAAATTGCTTTTAGAAACTATTTTATTTTAAATTTGATTTTGGTTAATTTGCTAAAATAAATTTTAATCAATTTGAAATTAAAAATGAAAACTTGTATCATTTCAATTATAAATCAAAAAGGCGGAACTGGTAAAACAACCACTTCTGTTAATCTTTCTTCCGCTTTAGCCGCTTTAGGACATAAAGTTTTAACCATTGATTTAGATCCTCAAGGCAATTTATCTTACTCTTTAGGTTTTGAAGAATTTGAAAATAGTATTTATAACGCACTTACAGAAGAAACTTCTTTTGATAAAATAGTGCTAAAATCCGAAAATTTTGATTTAATTCCTGCTGATTTAAAGTTAGCTGACTTTGAATTAGACTTAGTCAATACTGATAACAGATATTTTAAATTAAAAACTGTGTTTGAAAAAAATAATATTTCAAACTATGATTTTGTAATTATTGACTGTCCGCCCTCCATTTCTTTGCTAACATTAAACGCACTTACGGCATCAAATTACATTCTAATACCCATGCAATTTGAAGTTTTGAGTCTTCAAGGATTAAAAATGATTTTAAAAACATACCAAAATGTAGTAGAAAAACTAAATCCTGATTTGCAAATTGCTGGTATTTTGCCTGTGATGTACGACAAAAGAAGAAATGTAACAAAAGAAATAAAAGAACATATCGAGCAAAACTTTCAAGTTCCGATTTTCAAAAATTTTATAAGAACCGATGTAAAAATAATTGAAGCTCCTTCTTTTGGTAAAAGTGTGATTGCGTATGCCCCAAACAGTCCATCAGCCAACGATTATTTGGCTTTTGCAAAAGAATTAACGGAAGAATAAAATATAGAATAATACTATTTTATTCTATCACTTTTGGCACTCTGAAATAATCACTATCTTTATTGGGAGCATTAAAAAGTGCTTTTTTGTGATTAAGATGCGTATGAACGGCATCTTCTCTAAAAATATTTAATTCAGCACTCATGTGAATTAATGGATCAACATTATCTGTATCAACCTCGTTTAATTGTTCCATCCAACCTAAGATTTTATCCAATCCAACCACCATTTCTTGCTTTTCAACATCCGAAAACTCCAATCTTGAAAGATGAGCAATTTTTTCAACTGTTTTTAAATCAATATGCGACATAATTTTAAATCTTTACTAAACATTATAATACAAATATATACAATCTACCTTTGATTTGAAAAAACAAATAAACTAATCCAAATTCTTTTTTAGTTCGAGTAAGAAATCTCTCACTTTTTCGAGAGAATGAATGGCTTCAATTTTGTCAATATTCTTATTTTTGTCAAGTTTGATAAGTTCTTTTGCCCCTTGTAACGTAAATCCACGTTCTTTTACATAATGAAATATAATTCGAATATCTTCAATATCATCTTTAGTATAAACCCTATTGCCTTTTTTATTTTTTGTGGGCTTAATGGTATCAAATTCAGTTTCCCAAAAACGAATAAGAGAAGTAGCAACTCCAAATTGCGTTGCTACTTCGCCAATGGTAAAATATTTTTTTTCTACTTCTTTCGATATATAAGGCATTTTATTTAAAAATATAAAATATTATTAAAGTAAATATACACATAAATCAAATTACAAAAAATAAATTATAATATTTTATTCCATTCAAAAATATTTACTTTTATGAAAAATAATAAATATGGCAAGAACCAGCACTTACCTCAATTTTGATAAACAAACTGAAGAGGCATTTAATTTTTATAAATCTGTATTTGGAGGCGAATTTATAAAGAATTCCGTTTCAAGATTTAGTTCGATACCAGCTACAAAAGGAATCGAACCAATAAAAGATGAAGATGAGGATTTAATAAGTCATATTGAACTTTCCATTTTGGGTGGTCATGTTTTAATGGGTTCTGATTCACCAAAATCTAGAGGATTTTTGATGAATTTTGGAAACAATTCACATATTAACTTAGAATTTGACTCTGAAGCTGAAACTCAAAAAATATTTTACGCACTTTCAAAAGGCGGAAAAATTACAATGGAACTACAAAATATGTTTTGGGGAGCTTATTATGGCAGTTGTGTTGATAAATTTGGCGTTCAATGGATGTTTAATTTCATGAAAAAATAAAAATAATCTAACACCTATTAAAAAATAGATGTTAGATTCTAAAAATTGTACTATACTAAACCGTAAAAGCTATTTTTATTAGTTCAGCCTGCTCTTTAATATGAACTTTGTTATAACCTGTGGCAGGCGAAGAACTAGATTTTCGTGCATTAACTGCAATTTTAACTTCAGATGGCATTAATCTTTGAATAAAATCCCAATAACCCATATTTTTATTTTCTTCTTGCACCCACTCAATTTTGGCTAGAGCGTATTTTTTTAAAATTGCCATAATTTGCTTTTCAGGGAAAGGATATAATTGCTCAATTCTTACTATTGCAACATCACCTCGCTTGCTTGTTTGTTGTTCATTTAATAAATCAAAATAAACTTTTCCAGTGCAAAGTAATACTTTTTTTACTTCAGATGCTTTTACAAAACTATCATCGTAAGTTTCTTTGAAATTTCCATTTGTAATTTCTTCAATTGGAGAAACCACCAAAGGATGACGCAACAATGATTTTGGTGACATAATAACACAAGGTTTTCTGAAATTCCAAGCCAATTGTCTGCGTAAAATATGGAAAATATTGGCTGGAGTAGTAAGATTGGCAACAATCATATTTCTTTCAGCTGCAAGTTGTAAAAACCTTTCTGGACGAGCCGAGGAATGTTCAGGACCTTGTCCTTCCATACCATGCGGAAGCAACATAACTAATCCATTTTGTCTTCCCCATTTGGTTTCTGCAGAAGAGATAAATTGATCTATTAAGGTTTGAGCACCATTTGAAAAATCTCCAAACTGTGCCTCCCAAACCACCAAAGCATGTGGGGTTGCCATAGCATAGCCGTATTCAAAACCTAGAACACCATATTCAGAAAGTAAGGAATTGAATATTTTTAATTTATTTTGATTTGGATCGATAGAATCAATTTGACAATAAGGAATATTTTTTTCAATATCCATAAAATAAGCATGACGATGCGAGAAAGTACCTCTTTTTACATCTTGTCCAGATATTCTTACAATTTTGTTATCCATCAATAACGCCCCATAAGCCATTAATTCAGCTGTTGCCCAATTAACTGTTTTGGTTTCAAGAAACATTTTTTCACGCTCTTTAATTAAATTTTCAATTTGTTTAAGCGGTTTAAAATCAGAAGGAATAGTAGTTAATGCCTTACTAATTTTAGTAAGATAATCATTAGTAATAGAGGTATTAGGAGATTTATCAA
>REAG01000327.1 GCA_004294265.1 Cytophagales bacterium
TATTTTTGTTTTATGATTTAGTCGGAAACTAAAAAATATTTATTAATCCGTAGTGCCGCTGTGCGAACTACAGATAGTGAATGAAGTAAGAAATAATAAGGGATTGGAGTATGGAAAGGTAGGAATTTACTGAAATTATAATTTAAAATTGGGCAAAGATATAAATTTGACCTAATTTTGTAAATAAGATTGCGAAAGATGAAAAGTAAAAGCGAAATATTAAATCAATTAAAAATAGCAAAAGTAGCTTTGCTCAAGTTGGGCGTAACTCAAGTAGGATTATTTGGCTCTTATAGCATGGGTACGGCAACAGTTCAAAGCGATATTGACATTTTGATTGATTTTGACCCTGCACAAGAAACATACGACCATTTGTTAGCCTCATGCACTATTTTGGAAAATGCTTTTGCCATGCATAAAGTAGAGGTAGTAACCAAAAATGGACTGAGCAAATATATAGGTCCATACATATTACAACAAACCATATATGTTTAGACTGTCTAAAGAAATATTGAACCATATTTTGGAAGAGTGCCTTTATTTAAACAATTTAGTTGAAAAAGGATTAGAAAAAGATGCTTTTTTGAGAGATGAGACCGTTAAGAGAGCTGTTGTACGAAGTTTAGAAGTAATTGGCGAAGCCACAAAACAAATACCAGCAGATGAAAAAATAAAAATGCCAAATGTGAAATGGAAAGAAATGGCAGGTATGAGAGATAGGCTCATTCATGATTATATGGGAGTGAACTACAATATAGTATGGGATGTAGTGATAGAAAAAATACCGTTATTGATACCACAAATAAAAGAAGCTATTGATAAAAGCTAAGGCACAAATAGGGAATCCCCTATATTTTAAAAATAATTTCCACACTATCCCCGCACTATACGCACTATCCGTAGTCTTGTCTGTTAGTTTTGAGGGCTGCTGACTACGGATTTGCAAATGAAATTGAGTTTTTAACTCATAAAATAAAAAAGAATTATTTTTATTTTATGCTTTAGTCGGAGACTAAAAATAATTTATTAATCCGTAATGCAGCTGTGCGAACACTACTGATAGTAATTTAAACTATATTTGTATTCTCAAAAAATCAATATGGACAGATTAGATAGAATAGAAGCTGGAATTTTGGCATTACAAATAAGCCAAGCCAAAACGGAAGCTCAAGTGAAAGAAACTTCACGTATATTAAGTAATGTAGGCATAAATTTGGGAATGGTAGCGGAAGAATATTTTTATTATGATTTAAAACCCAAAATGAAATTAGGGAATATTAACCCACATTGCAGCTATCTATCCAAAAAGACTTTATTTTGAGCAATAGACTTGCTTTTATGAAAATGCTGTGTACTACAAATTTGATAAATACTTC
>REAG01000328.1 GCA_004294265.1 Cytophagales bacterium
TCCTTCACGGAAATAAAAAATAGGCATTTTAAATCATTGACATTCAATTGTTTACAAGTCAAAGTGTCAACTACTTTTTAATGGTTATGAAGGATGCCTTTATAACTAATAAAATCGGTTCTTTATGATTTCAACCTAAAAATACTCATGAAAAGTCACTATTTTCTTTTATTATTAATATTATTTATGAAGTGCTCTGAAAAGCGCAATTCAGAGATTGTTGTCAAAGGAAATATCAAAAATTTACCTGATGGGAAACTGATATTGATAAAAGTATCAAATCCATTTATTGATATTGATTCGGCAGTGACTAAAAATGGAAAATTTATATTTAAAATTCCAGATAGTAAATTCAAAGAACCAATAATCGTAACGTTGATTCATTTTGACAAAGAAGGTTTTCAAACAATGATTGCCTATCCAACAAAAAAAAAACTACAAGGAAGAATTCATAATATGAATATATTTATGTTAGAGAATGGGATTGAAATTAATGGGAGTTTAGTGGGAAAAGTAGATTTAGGTTTAAAAGTTAGAGGAGGACGTATAGATAATCAAATTTATACTGGACGGCAAACCCAAGTTATGTACAACGATACATTACCTTTTGCTAAACAGTCTAAAATTAGTAAAATAAAAGAACTGATTAATGTCCACCCTTACTCCTATTACTATTTATACGAATTAGAAAAGCGAGTGGGTGATTTTAGCAATGCACAATTATTAGATATTTTGAGTTGTTTTGATAGCGATGTTCAAAAAAGTAAAACAGGCCAAGAATTAAAAGAATATGTAAAGAAACGTAATAGCAAAAAGCTTAATGGTCAGACTACAGCCCTTAACAATATCGGTCAATTAGAGTCTATTCTCAACCAAGATGCAACATTAAATATGGTGATTTTGTGGGCAAGTTGGTGTGGGCCTTGTCGTAAAGAAATTCCACAACTTAAAAAAATATACGAAAGTTATAAGACTGATAGAAATTTTCATATGGTATCTGTCTCTTTGGATAAAAACCTTTCTGACTGGTACAAAGCATTGCTTAAAGAAAAAATGCCTTGGTCACAACTGCTCACAACAAAGGATGTTAATAAATATGGTAGAGAGTTGTTCAGCTTTGATGGCAGTATTCCTACCACATTGTTTGTGGATAAGGAAGGTAAAATTATCAAAAAATTTGTGGGATATAATGAAAAAAGCTTGGATGAATTTACGGCTCTGATTGAACAATACACTGTTTCAAAGAAGTAAAATGAATAGTGAAACTCCCCAAATCTTCCACCAAATTTGGTTAGGTAATAAACCTATTCCAAGGTCATTAAATGGTTATTCGCAAACATGGCGCGATAAACATCCTGATTGGGGTTTTGAATT
>REAG01000145.1 GCA_004294265.1 Cytophagales bacterium
TTAGACAAAAAGCTGCGGACTCAATCTATCTCTAAAATGTGATTTTTCTTACTGCTATTACACACTTTTTTGAACACTACCATTTAATATTAATAATTATTACTTAGATTCATCTCACAAATGCAACTATTGGTCAGAAGTTATGGAAACATATTTCCGCCTTTGTTGGTGTTCTTCACCAACAAACCACACATTTAATGCATAATTTGCTATATTCGTAGATTAGAAAGTTGATGCTTTTTGGTCAAAAAGATGACCAACAAGGGCAGGAACTGAAATAAAATCGTAAAATTTTATTGAGTTTATTTATTTTATAATTATTCTTTATTTCTTTTTGATGAATTTAATATATCAAAATTTGTTTGAATAGTTCAATTCTATTATTTCTTTTTCAATTAATACTTTTGCAAGTTGCTCTTTAAAATTCTCATAATTCCAACAGTTCAAAGAGTAAATCGTAATTTTTTTGAGGTCATTTTTGTATAATATTATATAGTTTTGTTTCTGTTCTAATTCCTCCCAATTTACTAATTGAAACAATTCAATTTTTTTTGAACGAAACAAAAACAAATACTTTATTTTGATAACTGACGCTTCAATATTAATTACTATAAAGGATTTTAATAAATAAAATACTCCTACAGCACTCAAAATAACAATTATAAAAAGTATTACAGAAAAAATGATTTCATCTGTAGATTTTGGCTTTGTATGAATAAAAAAATCTAATATTGTAATTATTAAAGTTGTTGCTGTAACCATTAAAATCATACTATAAAAAGAATCAAAAAATATTATAAAGATTTTTCTCATTTTACAGTTTCTCATCATAATAAATTTTAAATCATCTACTAATTTAATTAAAATTAGTAGATGATTGATAATTTAATACCCCAACGCTGGACTCAGCCATCTTTCAGTGGTATCTAAATCCATATTTTTGCGTTTTGAATAGTCATTTACTTGGTCTTTGTCTATTTTTCCTAGGCCAAAATATTTAGATTTTGGATGAGAAAAATACCATCCACTTACTGCCGATGCTGGATACATGGCAAAACTATCGGTTAGAATCATACCTGTATTTTTCTCTACTTCAAGTAAACTAAACAACGTGGCTTTTTCGGTATGGTCGGGGCAGGCTGGGTAGCCTGGAGCAGGACGAATGCCTTGATACTCTTCTTCTATTAACTGTTCGGTCGTTATTTTTTCATCTTTGGCATAACCCCAAAGTTCTCTACGTACTTTTTCGTGCATCAACTCGGCAAATGCTTCTGCAAAACGATCTGCCAAGGCTTTGAGCATGATAGAATTATAGTCATCATGTTCTTTTTCATATTTTTCAATATGTTTTTCCATGCCGATGCCTGTACACACTGCAAATCCACCGATATAATCTTGTTTGCCGCTTTCTTTAGGAGCAACAAAATCTGTAAGACACATATAAGGTACGCCTTCGGCACGTTTGGTTTGTTGACGGAGGTGATGAAGCAAAATTTTATTTGAAGCTAAAGAATTATTTTGTATATTTGCATTGCCGAAGGTCGTTGTCGCTTTATCCGAATTACCATAGGAGACAGGATGTGTAGATAAAGTTCCATTGCTGTGTTGTCTGAAGGCTTCAAAAGACCATTCTTTTGAAGCTTTTCTTTTTTCTATTCTATTAATTTTGTAATCAGGCATAAATGCAACAGGTCTTAAAATTCCATTTTTATCTATTTCAATACGCATTGCAATAACACCATGAAGTTTTTCGTCTAATTTTTTGATGTAAATTATTGAATTATTTTTGTGTTGCAAGTATTTCTCATCTACATTTTCGAGTGTGAATCCAATTTTATCTATTTTATCAACTTTTGAGGCATCTAAAGTTCTTGTTTCATTTGCTGTTTCTCCAGTTATAAAATGTAAGGCATATTTTACCTGTGAAATTAAATACCCATCTCTTTCAATTGATTTTTCGTCAGGCTCAAAAGCAATTCTATCATTGAATATTGAAATAAAGCAATTTTGATAATTGATTGAAAAATATGACTCAATAAAAACGTTGGCTTTATGAGCTAGTTCTGAAAACAATCCTAAACTTTCGTCATAATAATCATCTTCATGCAACACTTTTTCTATAAACTTTATTCTGTCTTCACGAGTAAAATCCAAAATACTATCTTCTTTTTTGCTAGTTGCGCCTTGAAGTACGCTTAAATCTAATTCAATATCATCATCATTTACCGCATTGGCAGGATAAAAACCAATTACCGCATTTGCTTGTATCATTTTTCTGTCAATGATTTGGCGAAGCATTTTTTGTGCATCTTCAAACAATTTGGTGGCTTCTTTGCCCACAATTTCATCGCTTAAAATTTTAGGATATTTTCCTGCTAATTCCCACGTTTGAAAGAAAGGAGTCCAATCGATATACTTGGCTATTTCTTCTAAAGGATAATTATTAAAAGTTTTATTGCCTAAGAAAGAAGGTTTTACAGGAGTTATTTCATTCCAATCGGTTTTAAATTTCTTTGATCTCGCTTCTTCTAATTTTACAAAGTTTTTATCTTTCTGTTTGCTGGCATGGTCTTCACGCATTTTGGCATATTCTGCCTTAGTTTTCAAGAAAAAATCTTCTTTGGTATCTTTCCCTAATAAATTTGAAACTACTGGCACAGAGCGTGAAGCATCCAAAACATGCACTACAGGTCCATCATACATCGGGTCGATTTTCACTGCAGTATGAATCCTAGAAGTAGTCGCTCCTCCTATCAAAAGCGGAATTTTAAATCCTTGGCGTTGCATTTCTTTAGCCATGTGCACCATTTCATCGAGCGAAGGAGTTATCAAACCGCTCAATCCTATGACATCTACATTTTGTTCGATAGCAGTTTTGATGATTTTTTCGGCAGGTACCATCACACCAATATCAATCACTTCGTAATTGTTACAAGCCATTACCACACCTACAATATTTTTACCAATATCGTGTACATCGCCTTTCACCGTTGCCATCAAAATCCTCCCCTGCCCCCTAACCCCCGAAGGGGGAACTCCCACCGTACGCTCTCTTCCCACTTTTGCAATAGCTTCAATTGTATTTTCAAAATCACTGATTACTTGCTCGTTTGTAAATCGAATTACTTTGAAACCAACCGATTCTAGCCATTCTGTCCTAATCTTATCATTTTCTTTATTTTCAGGTAATTGGTGTATAGAGCCGTCTATTTCAACAACTAACCTACATTTTAAACAAACAAAATCTGCAATATACTGACCTAAAATATGTTGCCTTCTAAATTTTAGTCCATCTAGTTTTTTCCCTGATAAAGCATTCCAAATAATTGATTCTGTTTCAATAGGAAAATTTCTATTGCTTGAAGCAAATTCTTTTAATTTACTGTATAATATCGGGTCAGCGGATTGAAGTCCATCAATTTTGTTCTCGAACGCTTGAACTTCAAGGTCGCTGAAGCCCCCTTCGGGGGTTTGGGGGCTTTTTTTCTTCTCCTCTTCTATGTAAGGTAAAAGGACAGCCACAGCCTTTTTCATCACCCTAGCTGATTTTACAACTTGAGGCAAAAACATTTTTCCAGCTCCAAACAAATCACCAACCACGTTCATACCATCCATCAAAGGACCTTCGATTACTTCCAAAGGTTTATCGAAAAGCAAACGACATTCTTCTACATCTGCATCGATATGCAAATCCATTCCTTTTACAAGAGAGTGTGTAAGTCGTTCTTTTACAGGAAGTTTACGCCACTCTTCATCTTGTTTTTCGGCTTTTTGTCCGGAATGTTGTGCTTTGATTTTATCTGCATATTCTACCAATCGCTCTGTAGAATCGGCTCTGCGATTGAGCAATACATCTTCTATATATTCTAATAATTCTTTGTCAATATCGTCATATACAGGAATGATACCTGCATTTACGATTCCCATATCCAAGCCATGTTTGATACCATGATACAAGAAAGCAGAGTGCATGGCTTCACGCACATGATTATTTCCTCTAAATGAAAAAGAAATATTGGAAACTCCTCCACTCACACGTGCATGTGGAAGATTTTCTTTAATCCATTTGGTAGCATTAAAAAAGTCAATCGCATAGTTATTATGCTCTTCCATTCCAGTAGCTACAGTCAGGATATTTGGATCAAAAATAATGTCTTGTGCATTGAAACCTACTTCATTTACTAAAATATCGTAGCTGCGTTTGCAAATTTCTATTCTCCTTTGAAAAGAATCTGCTTGACCGGTTTCATCAAATGCCATCACTAAAGTAGCAGCACCATACATTTTGATTTTACGAGCCGATTCTATAAACTTTTCTTCGCCCTCTTTTAAAGAAATGGAGTTTACAATAGCTTTTCCTTGCGAGCATTTTAAACCAGCTTCTATTACCGACCATTTGGATGAATCTATCATCACAGGAACACGGGCTATATCAGGTTCGGCAGCTATTAAATTTAAAAATCGAGTCATCATGGCTTCGGAATCTATCATTCCTTCATCCATGTTGATGTCTATGACTTGAGCTCCACTTTCTACTTGCTCACGAGCGATAGTAAGTGCTTCATCTAATTTTTCTTCTCTTATTAACCTAGCAAATTTGATAGAACCTGTAATGTTGGTACGTTCACCCACATTGATAAACATACTTTCAGGAGTGAAAGTGGCAGGTTCGAGTCCACTCAAACGCATAAAAGGCTCTGGATTAGCTCTTTTTCGAGGTTTTTTACCTTCTGCCATTTTTGCCATTTCACGAATATGGTCGGGAGTAGTACCGCAACATCCGCCTATGATATTTACAAAACCAGCATCAATAAACTCTTGATGCACGCCTTTTTCAACCATGAGTTCAGGTGTTTCATCATATTCTCCAAATTGGTTTGGTAAGCCAGCATTGGGATAAATACTTACAAAACACGAAGCTTTTGTGGCCAATTCTTCCAAATACGGACGCATATCTTTGGCACCTAAAGCACAATTCAGACCTACACTTAATAAGTCAGCATGCGATACAGAATTATAAAACGCTTCGGTAGTTTGTCCTGAGAGCGTGCGACCCGAAGCGTCAGTAATGGTGCCTGAAATCATGAGGGGCAAAGCCCCCTTGCCCCCGAAGGGGGAATTGCTGTCGCCTGTATTTCCAACATAGACCTTACGACCGTCTATTGGTGAAATAAAAAAGCCTTCGCCTTCCGAAAGTTCTTTAAATAGTTTTAAAGCGGCAAATATGCCTGCTTTTGAATTTAAAGTATCTGTAATGGTTTCAAATAATAATGTATCTACGCCTCCATCTATCAAAGCTTTTATTTGAGTGGTATATGCTTCTACCAATTGGTCAAAGGTAATAGCTCTGTATCCAGGATCGTTCACATCAGGACTCATGGAAGCCAATTTTGTGGTTGGTCCCATTGCTCCAGCTACAAAACGTGGTTTGGCAGGATTTAATTTTGTATAATCATCGGTTGCTTTGCGAGCTACTTTGGCATTATAATAATTGATATCATAAACTTCTTTTTCCATTTCATAATCAGCCATGGCTACCCATGTGCCTGAAAATGTATTGGTTTCGATAATATCTGCTCCTGCTTCGAGGTATAATTTATGAATTTCTTCTAAAACATCAGGTCTTGTGATTCCTAAAAGGTCATTATTTCCTTTGAGTGAAATGTGCCAATCTTTATATCGCTCACCTCTATAATCTTTTTCTTCTAATTTATAGGTCTGAATCATGCTGCCCATAGCACCATCCAAAATCAATATTCT
The DNA here is from genome assembly GCA_004294265.1 of Cytophagales bacterium. Taxonomy (GTDB): domain Bacteria; phylum Bacteroidota; class Bacteroidia; order Cytophagales; family UBA9547; genus REAG01. The sequence goes on from REAG01000145.1 coordinate 5,761, forward strand.
TTTTTCTAATTCTTCTTCTATTCGATGCTTCATATTTAATTGTCCCAAAAATTTAGGGTTTTAATTATATAATGTATTTTTTTATGGAATGTTTGTGTTTGTTTTATTGCAAAGCCTCATTTAATTCTTCCAAATTAAAATATTCAGGATCATATTTATCTCCAAACCACTCTTCAAACTCTCTAATTTCTTTTTTAAATTTCTTAGGATCAGCATAATGTGCCAACATTTCTTCATAGCCAGGATACGAGCCACAATCTTCGGGAGGCGTGTTTCTAGCGCCTTTTGTGCATACAGGATAGGTAAGTTTTTTATCTTTTTCAAGTACTTTTTCTAGTTTTATAGTATGCTCCCAGCTATCACCAAAATCATACTCAAATTGTATTTTAATTTTTTCGTTTTCATACAATTCGCTGAGCAAAACTTCGCTCGCATCCATGTTTTCTATGTCTTCATCCATTTCTTCATCGGGTGTTGATATATAGACGAAATTTCTGCCTCCAGTATTGTAACTAAACTGCCATAAATGTCCGCCCGACCAATTAAATGCTGTCATTAATATTTGTGCAAATTCGTCAAAACTGGTGTCTTCTTCAACCAAAATTGTACGTGTAATGGCAGGTTTTATATGTTTTAAATCGATTTTAAATTGATAAATGCTCATGGTTTTATTTATATGATTTTAATTATTTATTTATTTATACTTTTTATATCAAAATGGTTAATATTATATTTTGTTTGTTGCCAAGTTTCAAAAATATTTATTTCTTTTTATATTTTACTTTATCAGAATAATACATAATTAAATCCAAGTAAATTTCATTTGAACTTTTTTAAAGACTTGTTTTGATCTATTAAAAATACACGACTAAATTCGGTTTGATCTTCAAATAAAATTATTTTTAATTCATAAATTCCCATAGTAATTAACGAATTAATTTTTAGATTTTCGTAGGAATTATTCCCTCAGAATGTAATAAAATTGGATATACTTTAGTGCTATCAATTTCTAAAAATTCTTCAATTTTTACATTGTGAAACCATTTTGTTTCATAATCATAAATAAAGTCAATTTCATCTCTACCGATATTCAAAATTTGATTTAATCTTACTTCTTTTGCTTCTAAAGTATAAGCTAAAAAGTTAGAAACGTGTCCAAAAACATGGTCAGAATCTTGGCGTTGAAAAATTTCAACAAAATCTTGTTTTGGCTTTAAATGTGGGTGAATATAAGTAACGAACTTCCAAGGCAGCGAAGAATCCCACTCAAAATATGTCATTATTAAACAACCGAGAGTTTCAAATGTTGATTTCTCACTTAAATAAAAAGTTCTTGAAACCTCCGTTTTTTGATTTAATAATGTAACTTTAACTTTATAAACTAATGCTTGCTCCATGTGTATTTTAATAAAAATTAATTTAAATTATTAAATTCATTTTGAATAGATTTTACATCAAAATCGTTATGAAAGTACTTTTTTTCATACCAAGTTTCAAATATATTTATTTCTTTTGAATATTTTTTAGGATTTTCATAATGTTTTATTAAATCAAGGTAAAGAGCCGTAGAACCTATATTTTCTGGTGGAGCTGCCATCAAACCATCCAAAAAAAATGGTCTTCGGTTTGGTAGATTTTCATTAGATTTTTCTAAAACTTTAATTTCAAAAGTAAAATTTTCGCTCGAATCATACACAAAATCTATGCTTTCGCATTTTGTTCCAAGCACTTTTATCATTGGAATTATGCTTGCATTGAGGTGTAAAAACTCATCATCATTATCAGTCTGGTCTGAAAAAACTACATCATCTAATTCTCCATTTTCATTTTCAATTTCGCCTCTAAATTTCCATTCATTATATCCTCTCCAATCAAATAAAATAAATATAATTTCTGTAAAATCCGAAAAAGTGGTTTGCCCATCAACCAAAAATATTCTATTGAATTTTGAATCTGTATTTTTTAATTTTACTTCTAATTTCAATGTATTCATTATTAATATTTATTACTTTTGAAAAGTAAAATTATATGCAAAAATAAGAGCAAGTTTTTTAAATGATAAGCTCAAATTAACTAATCAAAATTCAACCCTTAAATGCAACTATTTTTGGTTAAATTTATGTAAATAATTAGTAATATTTTAATTATAAAACTTAATACTGTAATTTTTGTTTTGCTAGGCAAAACTCTTAGGTTTTTTAGACAGAGCAAGACCAATATACATTGATTAATAATGCTTTGATTATCTATTTGCTAATTTTTTAATTATTCTACTTGACAATATTATTCCTCACAAGTTGCTCTTCAGCAGAGCTTGTTTCCGCTTTATATTGTGTTTCAAATGTACTATTTCTTTTCTATTAATCAACTAAATCTGTTATTTTTATAATGTAAATCCTTTTTAAGGCTAATAAGGCTGTTTTTTGATTTAAAATGTCTAATAGCGTTTGGTAATTAAATCGCTTTCTAAGATGGTTATTAATTTGGTCTTCAATAAATTGCAAATCTTCCTCTGTTATTTCGTCAAAGTTTGATTTTTTTTGGGTATATATGACCTATCAAGCCGTTTAAGTTCTCATTTGAGCCTCTTTCCCAACTGTGATAAGGTCTTGCAAAGTATGCCTTTCTTACGTTTATCTGCCCAAATATATTGATAAATGTTTTCCTAAGAAACACAATCGTTGCCATTGTTTTTGGCAAAACTTGTTATTTGTTCGGGACGTTACTTGTAATTCAATCAATCATTAATAAATTCCTTTACAGAATCAGTGTGCTTGATTATTGTAGGTTTTAATGCTAATCGTTCTTCGTGTTTTTTAGCTAAATCATGTTTGTACTTGTAATTCTGCTTGTCGAAATTGCGTTTTATATCTCTACAAACCACAAATTTATCTTTGTCAATTGCTTCCGCTATCGCTTTTAAGGAATGATTTGATTGTAAGATTGCACTAATTGTGTATTTTTTCTCTAAGTTTATACAACCCTACTTGAATGCTTTGGTAGGTTGAAAAGTAAAGGTATATATCCTTTTCGATGAAAGACATTTTTTCCCTTTCTCTGATAAAAATACGTTTCAATAGCTTTTGACCTATAGTTGCATTTATGTGTGTTAAATATAAGAAATTTCATTTCTTTGCTTTTTATTAATTTAGATTTTTTTTCGTCCTTTTAAACAAGTATTTTATATTAAAAAAAAAGTAATTTCATCGAAAATTTTGCGTACAAAAAAAATATTATATAATTTGCAATTATTATTTTCAACTTAATTAAAAATAACAAAAACAAATAAACTATGGGTTATTTAATTAGCGAAATCGAAGGAATTGGTCCTGCTTATGCAGAAAAATTAAAAAAAGAAGGTTTTAGTAGTGTTGAGTCTTTTTTAGAAAAAGCAGCAACGAAAAAAGGAAGAGAAGAAATTGCAAAAGCTACAGGTATTGCAGATTCACATATTCTAAAGTGGGCAAATCATGCTGATTTATTTAGAATAAAAGGTGTTGCTGGCCAGTTTGCTGAGCTTTTAGAGGCTTCAGGCGTTGATACTGTGAAAGAATTCAGAAACAGAAATGCAGCCAACCTTAAAGTTAAAATGGAAGAGGTTAATGCTGAGAAAAAACTTACTGGAAGAGTTCCTAGCGAATCACAATTGCAAGGAATGATTGATATTGCCAAAGGTTTAGAACCAAAAGTATCTCATTAATTCAACAAAACTTCCTATATATTCACAATATTTATAGGAAGTTTTTTATTTTTTAAGCGTAATTTTTTACAAACTCAAAACATCTTTCATCGAAAATATGCCTTTTTTGTTTGCAATAAATTCTGCTGCCAAAACTGCACCTGTTGCAAAACCTTCTCTATTGAAAGCGGTATGTTTTAATTCAATGCTATCAATTCCGGATGTATATAAAACGGTATGCGTTCCAGGAATGTTGTGTTCCCTTTTATCTTGAATAAAAACATCAGAAACAGTAAGATTTTCTCTGTCATTCGACCATTTATTTTTTCTATCTAAATGCTTTATAACTCCTTCTGCAGTCGTTATTGCAGTTCCTGATGGAGCATCTTTTTTATACACATGATGAATTTCTTCTAAAGTAACATCATATTCGGGTTGAGGATTCATTAATTGTGCTAATTTTTCGTTTACAGCCCAAAACAAATTTACTCCAACACTGTAGTTTGAAGAAAAACAAAAAGAACCATTTTTTTCAGAAACTAATTCATGAATTAATGGTAATTTATCAAGCCATCCTGTTGTACCTACTACAATTGGAATTTGAGCATTTAAAACATGCTTTATATTTTCAAAAGCTGCTAAAGGATGCGTAAATTCTATGGCAACATCCGTGTTTGAAGGATTAAATTTAGATAAATCTGAAAAATTTTCTGCATCAATTTTTCCAATAATTTGATGTCCACGTTTGATAGCTACGCCTTCAATGGCTTTTCCCATTTTGCCGTATCCAATTAATAAAATTTTCATATTATTTGTAATTTAAAAATTATATTTTCTTTTGTTTTTATGTAAATTATTATTTTCCTTAAAAGAAAAAGTCATAGAAAGTCCGTACTGAGGCGTACCAAAAGGGGAAATTAATTTAGGTTCAATTTTTAAACTCAATTTATCTGAAACATCATAATCCGTAAAATGGGCATCAACAGCGGCATCAACAATATTTAAAACATAAACAAATAAAAAACCTAGACCTAAATAATCTCTTGTCTGCCTTGATTGATCTCTGATAAAAGCTAAATTATTTGTAGTTCGGGTTGAATCAGAAATGCTATTTTTGTCAAAAAAATCAGGCATTTGGTTTTTCATCATTAAACCTAAAAAGCCATATTCATCATTAATCAAGCCCTCATATTCTCTTTTTCTATCTTCATAATTTGTAAATGGTGAAATTTTTCCATCAATTTCTTGAAAACCATTGACTATAAAAAATCCATTTCTATAATCTTGGTATCTATTATGACTTACCCAAACAAAATAACTCGAAACACCTAAAAGTGCCCAAATGATGGGTGCTTTCCAATATTTTTTATTATAAATCTGACCTAAGCCAGGCACAAAAGTAGAAGCTAATGTAGCCACCGTAGGATTTTTTTTCCACGACCACTTTTTTTTCACTTTATATGTGGTTGTATCATCTTGATTGGCAAGCGAATCCGATTTTATTTGCGAATTATTAAATTGTGTGTTGTTATATGGATTGTAATTTGGACTATTTGGATTATTTGGGTCATAATAATTTTGCTGTGCAAAAATATCATGACCTAAATTTGTCAAACAAAAGACCAATAAAAAGAGGTATTTAAGCATTAATTTTTTGTAAATTTTAATCAATTTTTGCAAATTTAGTTTATATTTAATCGCTTTAAAATTAAATAAATGTTAAAAACACAAAATAACTAATATGAAAAATGTTAAACATTTATAGTTGAAATAATTATATTTTATAAAATATACTAGTTTAACTTTATAAAACTGTTAAATATATTTTAATAACTATAAAAACTTACTCCCATTCAATTGTTGCGGGTGGTTTTGAGCTTATATCATATACAACTCTATTCACACCTTTTACTTTATTAATAATTTCATTAGAAATTTCTGCTAAAAACTCATAAGGTAAATGAGCCCAATCGGCAGTCATGCCATCTGTGCTAGTAACGGCTCTGAGGGCAACTGCATTTTCATACGTACGCTCATCGCCCATAACTCCTACGGATTGTACTGGCAAATATATAGCTCCTGCTTGCCAAACTTTATCATATAATCCACTTGATTTTAATCCATTAATAAAAATAGCATCAACATCTTGTAAGATTTGAACTTTTTCGGCAGTAATATCTCCCAAAATTCTAATTGCTAAACCAGGACCAGGAAAAGGATGTCTATGTAAAATATTATCATCTAATTTTAATTCTTTTCCTACTAATCTTACCTCATCTTTAAACAACATTCGGAGAGGTTCCACGATTTTTAATTTCATATAATCTGGCAATCCGCCCACATTATGATGAGATTTAATAGTTACTGATGGTCCTTTTACGGATACACTTTCAATTACATCAGGGTAAATTGTGCCTTGTGCTAACCATTTTACATCCTCAATTTTATGTGATTCTGCGTCAAAAACATCAATAAATGTTTTACCAATCGCCTTTCGTTTTTTTTCTGGGTCTGTCAATTCTGCCAAAGCTTTATAAAATAAATCTTTGGCATTAACTCCCACCACATTTAAACCTAAATTTTTATAAGAATCTAATACAGATTCAAATTCATTTTTGCGTAATAATCCATTATCAACAAAAATGCAAAACAAGTTTTTACCAATGGCTTTATGTAAAAGCAAAGCTGCAACAGAGGAATCTACGCCACCAGAAAGTCCTAAAACTACTTTATCTTTTCCTACTTGATTTTGAATATTTTTAATTGTAGTATCAACAAACGAAGCAGGTGTCCAATTTGGAATTGCTTGACAAATTTCAGATACGAAATTTTTAATTATTACTTTTCCCTCCAAAGAGTGTGTTACTTCAGGATGAAACTGAATGCCATAAGTCCATTCGTTTTTGAATTTGTAAGCTGCTACTTTTACCGAATCTGTACTGGCAATAATTTCTGCATCTTTTGGAGCTTGTGTAATCGTGTCTCCATGGCTCATCCAAACTTGTGAGTTTAAAGAAATACCTTTTAAGAGCTCATCTGAACTATCAAAATGAGATAATTTAGCTCTACCATACTCTCGTGTATTAGATGCTTCTACTTTTCCATCATTGGTTTGGGCCAACAATTGAGCTCCATAACAAACACCTAAAACAGGTATTTTACCTTTAAAAATGGAAATATCAGGGTTTGGTGCTTCATTTTCTCGCACCGAACAAGGGCTTCCCGAAAGGATAACGCCTTTTAGTCCTGTTAAATCTTTTGGAAATTTGTTATATGGATGTATTTCGCAAAAAACATTCAATTCTCTTACCCTTCGGGCAATTAATTGTGTATATTGAGAACCGAAATCTAAGATTAATATTTGTGGTTTCATGAAGCAAAAATACTATTTATCATGTAAAATAAAAATATTTTACATTTATTAAACTTAAAAATGGTAGAGTTAAAAAATAGGTTGTATTAAATAACTAACACAACCTAATTTTAAAACTATTACCTAATTAATGTTACTGCTCCTTTTTTGATATAGACTTTATCAGTAGTGTCGTAATAACCTTTGTATTCTAAAGTGTATGGATAAGAACCAATTGGCATGGGTGACCCGTTATAATTTCCATCCCAACCTTCATTTTGAGTTTTACTTTCAAAAATTAATTCGCCCCAACGGTTATAAATTCTTAACCTAAATTCTCTAAAATATTTTCCAAATATCCTAAAAACTCTATCCTCTGGATTTGGTCCGTTTGGTATAAATGCTTCTGGAGTAAATGTTTTGGGGTCGCATTTTTGTTTTACTTCAACACTATCCAATACACTACAATTATTATTTCTGTTAAATACTTTAAAATAATAAGTTAAGGTATCATACACTTGTTCAAACTGAGATGTATTTCCTGAACGCAACCATAAATATCTAAAATTACCAGAGCCTGCATCTAGTCGAACTCCGTCAGTTTCATCTATACAATATTTCACTGTGGGTTCATTATTTACTATGGGTCTAGCATCATAGCTTACTACCGAGGTATCTTTTGCAATACACTCCCCTATTATAAACTGTGCCACATAAGTTCCTGCTCCTCTGAACGCTTCGGTTACGGTGAGTGTTTTATTTACTATTGGCACTTGCCTATTCCCACTCAAAGTTGTGAGTGAAATGCCATTGAAAGACCAATTATAACCAGCACGCACTGTATCTACTGCTGCACTTGGTAAGTAACTAAATAAAATTGGCGAAACAACTGTCAATGGAGTGGCATTCATAAATACAGTATCTCCCAAACAAACAGAATAGTTTCTTAAAGTCATTTGAGGTTTTGGATGAGTTTTTACTCGAATAGTATCGAAGGCAAAACAACCTAAACCATTTACAGTAGTTGAAACTCTTACGTAATATTTTGAAGAATCTCGGCTATCTTGTATAGTTACAAAAGCTTGACTTGATGGATTTGAGAAATCTACATTTGATAACGAAATAGGATTGTTTGTAATATTATAACTGTTATTCCAATTTACAGAAACATCTCCATCAAATCTTACTGTATCTGCTCCTGTTCCTACTCTATTTGTTCCGTAATTGGTATTATAAATGGCAGCATCCCAAACTTTTGTATTTGCAAATACCAGAGAATCTTTCGCAGTTGTTATAAATGGATATATATCCATAGGTGCATCTTTACACACAACCCTGCCTCGGGTATTAAATCTTGGAATATCTCTCACAATCGTTTGATCTGAAATTGAACATCCAAAAACTCTGTAATCTAGTGTGTATAATCCTGGATTTATCGCTCTTACGCCAGTAGTATCTCTTATTCCTATCATTCCTTCAGAAATACTTTTTCCTGTCCACTGAAATTTACCACCTGAAACGCTCGTTGGCATACGAATAATTTGCCTTTGAGCTGGTAATTTAAGTGTGTCTGTGTAGCAAACTTGCGGTATCAAACCAAGATTTGGTAAAATAATAGTTTTTATTATTACTGTATCTAAAGCTACACATTGAAATTTATTATCCACCGCTTTTAATACAAACAATGAATCGTCTGTGGTTGCAAAAACTCTTACTGATGAAGATGTTTGATTTAATGTATCTAATGGGATTAAAGTATTAATACCACTTACGGTGTCATATCTCATCCATGTATAAGTATTAATTCTCGTGTCAGCTCCTACAATATTCAAATCCACAAACTGCTCACGACAAACAATTTGATCTTGCCCTGCATTTACATCTGGAATTGGTTTAGGTTTTAATTCTAAATTAAGCGATACTGTACTTACTCCGCATTTTCCATTTCCTTTAGCGGTAAGGTATAAATTAGTTCCAAGGGCAGTTATGTCGGATTGGCTTGGTGCATACAATGGATTTTTTACAGAATTTGAAGTAGAGAAAACACCCGAGCCCGCAGTTTTCCATGTTAAATACGATACATTTTGTGTATCAGCTCTAATTTGAATACTTGTTATTGTACAAATTGAAAAATCATTTGAAATGCTAATAATTGGCAAGGGGGTTAATTCAATTCTAACTGAATCTCTTGCCACAGGGCATTTGGTTTGAGCATCTGTTGAGCTTAAATAAAAGGTAAGACCAGCTAAACTTCTATCTTCGGGAGCGGTTAAATAATGAGTCATCAATGAAGTAATGCTCGTTAATCTGCCTAATCCATTGGCACTTTTTGTCCAAATATTTGAAGTACTGTTTATTGAAGTTCCTTTCAATGAAATCGTATCTTCATCCGCACAATACGAATTAAATAAGCCTGCATCAACCGTTATTAATTTATCTATTTCAAGGACAACTAAAGCTGAATCTCCAAAGAAGCAACCACTCATGCTGGTAGATTTTACAAAAAGATTGGTTATTCGATTATCTATATCAGATTGTGAACGAATATATCCATCATTCAAGGTTGAACCTGAACCTGTAAATATTAAGTTACCACCAGGATTGCTGTTATTTGAAGTAAATAAGCCCGAACCAGAGCTTCTCCAGTTAGCAATTTGTATGTTAGTCCCTGAAATATTAATTCCAACTATGGTTTGCGATTCGCAAATTCTTATGTTTTGCACGGCTGGCGTAAATTTGGGTGCTTGATTTATTTTTAAATTTACAGTTGAAGAAATGGCTTCGCAAGTTCCCATTTGCTGTGTTGTAAAAGTAAAACTTACGCTTCCTCTATCTTTTTCTAAATCAGTTGGAAAGTAAGTAACTCCCGAAACTGTAGGAGGATTTATTTGCAAGTTACTTGGATCAAAAACTGTTGAACCCGTTTTTGACCAAACACCCTCTTTTGCAATAGGATTTAAGAAAATACCAGTTAAGCTTATCGCTCTAGTGTCATTGTCGCAAATTTCAGGTATAGAAGGCACTTGAATGACAGGGCGAGAAGTATAAGTTACTTGCATTGTATCAGAATAAGTATTTGCTCTACATTCATTTATACCATTTACAGTCAAAACGATCCATATTTTTTGATCTGAGAATGAGGTAAATGTTGCTTGAGTAGCACCTAATGTATCTTCAATACTTGGGAAGTACGAACTTTCTAAATCTCTAAGATCACTAAATGAACCTCTTCCGCTTAAACAAGTACCACAAAATGAGTTTGTGGTTACTGTAGTAGTGGCTTTCACAGTTCCAGTAGTTGTAACTAAATTTATTCCAATTGTAGAACCGTTAAATGGTTTTATAGCAAACCAACCATTTGTTCCTAAAGATACATTTGTTAATACGCCAGCTAAATTAATTAAAGGTTTTCCTGCACACCATTCTTGGTCTGCACCCGCACTTACAACTACATTGGGTGTATTTTCAAATGTAACATTCATAAAGTCACTAGGCAAACTACATGGGTTGGGTCCTGTTAAGGCTAATTCTAATGTAGCTCGACCCGCATCTTTTTCTGCTGAACTTGGAAAGTATGTAGCTCCTAAAATAGTTGAAGTAGTGTTTACTAGACCGTCAAAAGTACCGCCTGTTCTTGAAATCCATATAAATCCTGTGGTTGTAGTAGGTAAAACACCCGTAATCGTATAGGATGGATTGTTAAAATTGCCTGGCACAGTAAGAACCAAAGAAATAGCATCTTTACAAATACGTCTGTCATCTCCTGCATTTACTAAAGGACGACCTGTAATGGTTATAACCGAGCTTGCTGAATACGTTTTACATGTTCCATTTCCATCCGTTACGCCTGTAATGGTTACCCTGTTTTCAAATGGGGTATTGCTTTCAAACGCTGAAAGTTGATATGAATTTGAAGATGGGAATGGTAATGCATTGGCAAAAGCATTCGGATTAAATTGTCCATCTCCGCTACTAAACCATTTCATTCCTAAAGCTCCTGTAACTGATGCTGTCATTGGAATTAAACCTGCATCCGCACAAACAGGTGGAACTGTATTTAATTGAATAGTTGGAATTTCTATAAAATTAATGGAGGTAGAGGTAATAATTTGATTACACTGCGGATTGGATGCGTAAGTTCCGGTAGTTGTGGCTGAAAAGAATATACCCGAAACGGAAGTCAAGGCATCTCTATCTTCCAAAGATGGTACAAAAACACCTGCTAATGAGGTCATCGAATTACCTGTAAATGTTCCAGTGGCAGGTACATTGCAATTTCCATTTATACATTTAAAAGCTGACCACTGCACCCCAGTAGCTTCAAAAATAGTTGCATTAACACCCATTTCATCTATATCTCTACACAAAGACTGAGATGGGGATACTGAAATTTTTGGTCTTTTTACTATATTGGCGCTGGTTACCGTTGTCAAAGATTTACAAGTACTTTGTCCAGACACAGACAAAGTAAATACCAAATTTCCAAAACTCTCATCAGATGGAGTATAAGTGTAAACTCCTGGCAAATTTGCTCCTAATCTATTAAATCCTGCAAAAGTTCCATTCCCGTTTGAATCCCAAGTATAACCAGTAACAGATGTAAATGTTGAATTTTTAGCATCAAATCCAGTTACAGAAATGGTAGCTACATCCGAACAAATGGATTGATCTGTTGAAATTGAAATTGCTGGTTTAGGATAAATAGTAACTGTAAGTGGAAAGGCGGTATTGGCAAAACATTTTCCATTTTCATCCGAAACTAAATTAAATTCAATAGGTATAGGTACATTTGTATTAATTTCAGCTTGAGATAAAGAGTATTTTATTGGTAAACTAACTGAAGTCCATTCATTATTTGGAGAAAAACTACCAGTCCTGTTGTGGCTCCAAATTCCTTTGCTAGCATTTCTAATTCTTCCAAATAAATTTATTTCTGTTACATCAGCACAAATACCATTTAAAGTTGTCAGTATATTTGCAATAGGAGCTCTTGTAAAAGTTACAGCAACTGTATCCACCGCAGGATTACAAGAAGCTCCTGTTATTGTTCCAATATAGTCTGTTTTTAATTGTAATAAAATAGGTTGATTTGCAGTCGCAGTGTCAGAAGTTGAGGCTATAAATACATCCTCTACGGGTAACTTATAATCGAAAGTAGTGCCTGTAAAAGAAAAAACTCTTCCTTTTCTATTTTTTGTACTCAAAAAATATCCAGTAGAAGTACCAATAACTTCCCAATAGGCTGCATTAGTAGGCGTTTGAAGTTCATCTATGCTATTTGGAGTAGGTAATAATACAACTCCTGCAACTGAAACTCCAAATCCTGGTAATGTAGAAATAGCTGTATTAGCACATTCTTCTCTATCAGGAGATTTAGCATCAGCTGTTGGAGGTTGTGTAAAAATCAATGATAATGTATCACTATTAGAATCACAAGTATTAGAACCATCCGATATTGCCTCCATTGTTAAAATAACTTTTCCCGCATCTTTATCAGATTGAGAGGGTATATAAGTATCTTTGACTTCATAGTGTGGAATAGGCACATTTGGAGAACCTGTTGTAGTAAAACTTCCCAAAAGTACGCCACCAACAGTATTATTTAAAGAATTAGTAGCAATATTAAAAGTTCCTTGACCAGATGAAATCCACTTACTAATAGTTGTTCCTGTAACCGTTCCTTTTAATTCTGGAAATACATTTTTACAAATGGCTATGAATTTTTTAGGAGCCGCTTTTATATACATCCCTCTTAATAAATTAATTGCTACAACGCTAGTAACTTGTGGTCCACAACTGGTTAATTTACTTGTCAAATAAAACAATACATTACCACTTTCACCAAAAGCTGGCAAATAAATATCATTAGCTAAATCCGAAGTTTTAGAATTTGTTGATTTAAAAAACCCTAAACCAGCTGTACTCCAAGTACCTAATGCACTTGTTTGTAAGGTTTGCATAGTTATTATATTGGAACCGCATAAAGTTTGTGGTACTGGTTGTGGTTGAGGACTATTTTGTCTTACATAAGTAACGTCTGCCGAAACAATTTCGCAACCAGGTTCTATTGCAGTTAAAGTATAAGTAATTTGAGTGCCAGCTTGTAGATTTAAAGAGGTTATAGTAGTGTTTTGAACAACTGAAGCATTAATACCGATAACGGAAACCGTTTTGATGCCAAAATTTGAACCTCCTGTTCCTGCTTTTACAGACCAATTAATACCCAAAGACGTTGTGAAAGGCGCTACCGATCCATTCAAATCAAAGGGATTAAGAATACAAATAGCTCCACCGCCACCAACCTTTACTTCTGGTGCTTTTTTTATGATAATATCTAAATTTTGAGTGTAATCTTTGCAACCTGATTTTGAAAGTGTAAAAATTAATCGAACTGAGTTGTTTGTAAATTCCGTTCCACTTGGAAAGTAAAGTCCACTTAAAGAATTTAAAACTGTTGGACCATTTACATTTTGAAAATTACCACCAGGATTCCCATTAGATCTCCAATTAAAACTGGTATTTGAACCGCTAAATGTTACTAAAGCAGTAACAGGAATACCATCAGATTTATTATCACAATAAGTTACCCCAGTAACTGATTGAATTCTAGGAGCATCTGTTAAGTTAACTTGTACCGTAAATACTTGAGCTGGGCAAACTGGAACTCCAGTAGTTGTAGCTGTAAATAAAATAAAGTTTGATAATTTATCAGAATCCGAAAGAATATAAAATGGATTTGTAATCGAGCTTCTAGAACCAAAGTCAGAATCATTTGTGATTGAGCCTAGACTATTTCTTCCAGACCATTTTAAACTTTCACCATTTGTCTCATCTAAAGAAGGGTCATTCCAACCAGAACCATTAAAATAACCCAATTGAACTCTATTTTGATCGTTACAAATTAATGAAGGTCCAGTTAAAGTAAGGTTAGTTGGTTTTGGCATTGTTAATCTTATTTGACTTGAATATTCTTTTGCACACACACCAGTACCAGTAATTACATAACTAAAATCGGTAAATTGAACATCACTCGAACCAATTCTATAAACATCAGATGTTGAAACTGTAACATTTCTTGAAGTACCACTATTTTCATTATTAGAAGATAAAAACACACCAGGCGAAGTTCTTAAAGTAAAATCCCTTCGTTTCCATTGCCCAATATAATTTTCAGTTCCAACAACTGAACCTGTTAATGAAATTACATTGCCAGGAATAAAACAAGTGGTTTGAGGATTTCCTGCATTCAAAATTGGAGCCCCAGTAAATGTAAAATTAGTAGTTTCAAAATATTCTCCGCAAACTGTACTTGGTTTTTCTAAAGTCTCAAATTTTATAGTTACACGCTTAGAAATATTAACATCTCTTTCAGATGGATAATATATTACTTGGTTATCACCTATATTATTACCTACAAATGTACGTGAAAAACGACCTGTACCTGAACTGGTTACTTTCAATTTAGACCATTCAATTCCAGCTGCAAAAAGACTAATTCCGTTTACTGAACTCACATCATCACTGCAAATATTTCGATTTCCTCCAGTAATAGTTATAGTAGGTCTTGGTGTAATATTTAATACAAATGTAGCTGCGGCAGGTGTACAAGCTCCATTATTTGTAGATTCAATTCTAAGTTCTATAAAACTTCTTGTTATATCACTTGGACGTAACTGAAAAATCGGATTCAATTCATTCGCAGAAAAGAAATTAGTAGCCGTATTTGCAGGATTTGTAATGTTACTCCATCTTACTCCTGTTGTAAGTAAGTTTTGAGACATGCCTGTGATTGAAAATCCTGGACTATCTGAACAAACTGAAGGTAAATTAGGTCCTCCTATAGTTGGTCGTGGTGTAATTGTCAAAAGCATACTTTGAGAAACCATCGGACATAAATTATCTCCCAAAGCTGATACGGTGATCGTTACCAAAGCACCTGCCGTAGATTCCATTTCAGTTGTAGAAAAATCGTACGTCACTGGATTAGTGGTATTAAACCTAAAAGCTCCCGTTCCGTTTTCATACCACGTTTGTGAATTTACAAACTGAGTTACTGCCGTAATGTTTGTTGTAGCTTCAGATGCACATCTTGAAATGCCAGCTATTGAATTTAGAATAGGGGCTTTTACAAATGTTATTTGTTTTGTTGATGATACTTCTCTGCAAATACCTGCGATTGTACTTCCTGTTGTTCTTAATGTTATAATGACAATTCCTGAATTCCTATCAAGTGTGCTTGGCGTAAATACTACTGGATTCACAGTTTTGAATAATCCACTACCCGACAATACACCTGCCATCGTTGAAAGCCCATTTGAAAAGGTTCCACCACC
>REAG01000329.1 GCA_004294265.1 Cytophagales bacterium
ACTTATAACACCACCAATCAATGTACCGCTACGCTTTCAGCCTTTGCTCCCTGTGCTGATAAAGTGGGTTGGCAGCATTGGAAAACGGTTTATAATGGCGTAGATTATGCAGGAAGCAATAGTATAAATTGGAGCTATGATCATAGTGTTCAATTAAGAGATATGCCTACTGGTTTGAGTTTTCATTTTAGATTAATCGTTATAAATGGCATAACGACAACAATAGGAACTAGTTATGGCGTAAGAAATGGAGAGTCATTTAAAGAAATTTTATCTGGAATTAATGTTGTAGAAACTGGCGTATCTGATTGTAATAGATATACCACTTTAATGCCAATTGTTCAAAATGGGCAATATTTTCAATGGTATTACCCTAACAATTCTAGTGTTTTCGGAGTAAATGCAGGGCAAAAAGTATCATCAACTTTAGGTGGTAATTTGCAAAATTTTAGCTTTCCATCAAACATTAATTGGACACAGTACAAAAAAACGCCTTGGAAAGTAAATGTTAGTAATATTTGTTTTAAAGTCGAAATAGGCACAAACGCAAGTGTTTCAGTTCCTAATTGGTGCGAAATCTGCTCAACTACACCATTATTTCTTTGCTCCAACTCAGCCCGTGAGGAAACGGAAACTTCTGAAATAGCACCCAATTTAAGCTCAAAAACTATCATATATCCCAACCCAACGGAGCGAATTTTAAATATTGAATCCCCAGAAAATATTCAAAAAATAGTTTTATTTGATGTTCAAGGTAAAGAAATAGCGGCATATTTGCCAAACGAAAAAAAATATGTGTTAGATTTGCAAAATATAAACGAGGGTTTGTACTTTGTACGCATTCAAACGGTGTTAAACACGGTTGAAACTTTCAAAGTGCAGATAAATAGATAGTTATGAATTATGAAATGTAGAGACGCCATGCATGGCGTCTTTACATTTCATAATTAACCAATCTCCTCCACTATTCCCACTATTCCCACTATTCGTAGTCTTAGCGTAGCGAGACTATGAATTATCAAATAAATTGTAGTTTTCAACTACATTATTAACAAAAAAAATCCTTAAAAATAATTCCCTCTATTCGTAGTCTTAGCGCAGCGAGACTATGAATTATCAAATAAATTGTAGTTTCCAACTACATTATTAACAAAAAAAAACCTTAAAACAATTCATAATTCATAATTCATAATTCATAATTCTTTTTTACATTTACAATCTCAAACATAAAAACCATGAAACTTACCAACCTCCTTGCCCTCAGCACAACTTTAGTAACATTAGCACAAAAACCAACCCTTGAACCACAAAAAGATTGGAGCAAAGAACGCACTCAATTATGGCTAGATAGTTTGGTAAAATCG
>REAG01000276.1 GCA_004294265.1 Cytophagales bacterium
TACGTTAGCATGAGAAATTATTTCCGTTTCTAGAAAATGGGGAATGGCAGGCAACGTTTTGGGGCTTTGCGAAGAAGCGGAATTAGAAGCACAAATGTTCATTTTAGCACAAATGTTTATTAGAATTCCGAATGTTCAATTTAGCACTGAAGCCCAGCTTTTGCCAAACCCATGTTATGTGCCGTTTTTTTGTCGTCTTGCTTTGAAAATCCGTTTATAGTTCTTCCGCCATATTTCCAAGCATCGTCTTTTTCTTTTTGTAGAAGTGCTTCAAAATTGTCGTTGGGTATAAAGTTTTCCTCTGCTTTTTGGGTAATTTGAGTTAGTTTTTGGATTGCATTTTGCTTATCGATATCTCCAATTTTTGCTTTCTCTACTGAGTGTTTCAAGGTGTCAATTACTTCATCATACACTTTTGTTGGTACTGGAAACGGTCTACCACCTTTGCCACCGTGAGCAAAAGCAAATCGGGCAGGGTCGGTAAATCGGGAAGGCGTGCCGTGAATTACTTCACTAACCAATGCCAATGATTGCAATGTTCTTGGTCCAAGTCCTTTGAGCAACAATAAGTCTTCAAAATTTTGTGTTTGTGTTTCTTGTGCCAACCAAAGAATACTTCCTAAACGTTTCAAATCAACATCTTTTGCCTTAATATCTTTATAGGTTGGCATTGTTAAATGTTTGATTTCTTCCAACATTTTTTCAGGATTTTCTTTTGCAATTCTTAGCATTGCCAATTGCGTTGGTTTGGCTTGTTTATCAACTAAATTCAGAATTTCACCCTGAAAATCACCACAGATAGCTGTGTGAGGTTCTTCTACAAAAGAATTTATACTGTTTGAATTCCAATGATAACGTCTTGCTTTTGAAGTTTCTGTTTGCATTCCTTGTTGAACTACCGACCAATCTGCTTTATCACTTACTACAAAGTAATGCATATAAACTTGGAAACCATCTTGAATTGCTGTGCTATCAACTTTGGCTGTTAGACGACTAAATTTGGCTAATTCATTTCCATTAAGCCCCGTTTTATCTCCAACAGCAAGTAATTCATTAGGTGTTTGCAAAGAATCTTTGCCTTTGCCTCCGCATACATAAATACCCAATTCTATTGAATGTGGATTTAATGATTTTTTTAAAGCACTCATTACCGCTGTGGTTACACCTGACGAGTTCCAATCCATACCTATAACAGAACCAAAACTTTGAAACCAAAAAGGGTCAGAAAGTTTACGCAAAAACTCTTGCTTGCCGTATTCCAAAATGATAGATTCAACAATAGGCAAGCTTAATTTTGTCATTCTATCAAATAACCAAAAAGGAATACTACCACCCATTAAAGCCAAATCTGCTGCACCTGATTTTTTCATGTTTTATGAAATTAGATAGGAGTCTTTGAAATATTGAAAATGTTTTGTTTTTAGCTCATGTTCGTTTTGAATTCTAAAGATACCTTCATATTTACTACTCCATACATGGCATTTGAATAAGTCTTCGTCTTCAATGGGTTCATTTGTATAAAATTTTATTTCTAGGTATTTGGTCATGGGTTTAGCGACCAAAAATGTTTTGTTTTTTACGAATACCACACAATTTTTAGTTCCACTAATTTCAACATCTTGCCACTCTGCTACTCTCTGTAATAACTTATCAAAAACTAAAACTATGGCATCTGATTTGTTCAAAAACAAATCATCAATATTTACTTCTTTACAATAATGCCAAGCGTTTGGATTTCTTAAAACCCTTTTGCAAGATGGACAAATGTGCTTTTCCAATGTTATTTTATGCTTTTAAAGATTTTTAAAAGAACTTAGATATTTTCATTTCTAACAAATCATCATTTCTGAAATTGTATAAAATTTCTTTTTCAGATACGTTACTAAGTATGTTTGCTTTCAATGCAACTTTGTAGCTTTTAGCAACTCTTCTGCTAGCTTCAACTCGAAAGAGAGTGGTGCCTTTTTCAATATCAAAAATACCACCAAGAAGACAATCAGTACTTTTGTCATCATTTAGAGCAATTCTTGTCCCAACAAAAATATCGTTATCTAAACCTGAGAATGTGAGTTCTCGTCTGCTATCGTAGGTATATTCTGCAATAATTCCCACATCTGCACCTTTGTCAAAAACATTTCCAAAGGTATATTCAAAACCGCTTGTAAAAGCAAAAAAATTCTGAAATTTTGATGTTCTATAAATTGATTCTAATTTTAGAATCAAAGCATCTTTGTTGAATTGAATGTCTATACCACTTTGATTGATAACAGGATAGGACAAATCTAACCCTGTTGCAGGATTAAATCCTAAGAACAAAGGCTCACGACTATTTCCATAGAAATGAGATAATCCTAAACTAAAATCACCGGCTGTTTTTGACCAACGCAGAGCAAAACTTGGATGCCACTCTTTGTTGCTTGATCGAAATTGGATATCTTCTCGTTCAAGAACCACTGGAAACCTATATCTACCAGTTTTTGACGATAATTGAATTCGTCTTGAATAAGGTAGATAAAAGAATTCAAAATTACCCAATTTTGAATTCTTAGAAATTTGCAACATGGGCTGACCAAGTTTTTGCTTTCCATCGCTGCCTTCTACTGCATCTGTTTGGTTGATAATGTCAACTAAATGATTGGATTCTGCAACACCCCAAAATACTTTACGGACACCCACAGTGATAGTCCAGCTCTTCAATTTTCTTTGATAATATGCTTGCCTCACATCCCAGTGTGTTCTGTTGGGGTCTTGAATACTTCCTCTTACAAAAGGCTCGACTTTAAAGGCATGCTTTCCATCAGCGGAATTTATTTTTAGAATTGGCTTAAAAGCACCTGATAAGAAGTAATCCTTTTGGTTGGGATACAAGCCTTTACTGGTAAAGTATTGATTTTCAAGTTCTAATTCAGCTGATAAATCAACTTCCCATTTTTTTTTCAGCGTATCTTGACTCCAAACCAAGTTATTTATTAACAAGAAAACGCATATGATTAACAAAAAATTTGGCATATTCTCAATTTTTTAGATTATCTTCTGTCAAGTCGTTTTCACTCAGGTTGATGCCAAATTTATAATTCGTAAACAGCAATTGCGTTTTTTTGCCGCTTTGGTGATTTACCATGTTCAAAGCGTTTGCTCTGAAATATTTATTATTGTATAATTTGTAATCACTGTAAGTCAATGTTTTCAGTTTTTCATTTTTTCTATCATAAAATTCTAATTCTTCAACTCTGTAATTTTTTGTAAGATTAAACTTTCCAATAATTCTTGTGTAACCACTTTTAGGATCTTCAGGATCCATTTCAACTATGGCAATTTTTTCTGTACCAACCATTGACTCGCTGATAAATTTGTACGTATATTTTTCTACCTCAAAAGAGCTTAAATCTTCAAATGCAAATTCACTACCCATAAATGGTCCTGATTTGTTAGAAGATGCAATTCTTTTTACTCTTGTTACAGCTGGTAAATATATCCACTGGTCATCATCACCAGACTTGTGGGTATAAGTAAGCGTTTTTGTACCTTTTACATCTTTTGGGCTGTTAAATTCGATGATTGACTTATCGCCATCATTAGGCACTTCCAAGGTCTTATTTTTTAATAGATTGGTAGAGGTCTGACCTTGTTTATTAGTTAGAATCATCTGTAATTCTGACTCAGAACTTTTGTAGCCTATATCTGCTTTGTCGCTATTTTGTGCTATTTCTAATCCTCTATCTTGTGCAAAACTTGCAGGTAAGGTTAAAGAAGAGAAAAGAATAGAGGCTACGATTGATTTTAAATTGTACATAAGTTTTAAGATTTAATGGTTAGAGATTTATTTTGAAAATTTGAGTAATAACGCTGGCAAAGCCAATAAGCAAATGATAATCGAGGCTGATATAATAATTATAGTAATTAAAGCTAATTGGGAGTTTATCATGAATGTAGATTGAGCTAAAATGAAGAATCCAACACAGAGTATACCAGCAGTAGCTACTATTGCTCTTCCTACATTTTCAAAACTATAGCGTATGGCATCTTCTGTCGAAAGATTCAATTCTCTTTTGGCTCGCAAATATTTCGACATAAAATGAATAGTACTATCTACTATTATACCAAGTGTCATGCCAAATACAGCTGTCATACCAAGATTTACATATCCAAACACAAAATACCAAATACCGAATCCATAAATAGCTGGCACCACATTAGAAAATATACTGATTAATCCATACTTAATGCTTCTGAAAGTAATCATTAAAATGAGTGTAATCATCAATGCCGAGAGGATAGCTCCTGAAATCAAACTTTTTACTTGTTGCCTTCCTATATGAGCAAACATTAAAGTTAAGCTAGATGCTTTTGCATGCATATATTTTGGTGTATTTGTCTCAAGCCAAGTTTCTAAACGAGTAGCTAAATCTATCATTTGTGCCGACTTTACCTCTTTGAGTGTAACACCAAACCTGGTTTCAGACTTACCTATATTTACTTGATTACTTAAGTCTAAACCGTAAGGAAGCGAAAGTTCATACAATAAATTATATTGAGCTGCTTCTTTTATATCTTTTGGAATTGAATAATAAGCATTATCATCATTATGCAAGGCTTTGTTCACTCTTTTTTGTACTTCTGAAAAGCTGCTTACATGCACTACTTCAGGTTGAGATTTTGCAAAAGCTGCAAATTTTTCGAGATAATTTAGATACACTGGGCTATTTATCTCTCCTTCGCCAGCTGCAGGAAGCGAAAAATCTAAACTATAGACCCCTGTTAAATTTTCATTTATAAAATCTGAATCTGTACGGAAAGAGATTGATTTTGAAAAATACTTTATAAATTCATCATTGAGTTGATTTTTTAAGGTAAACACACTGGATATTACAAGCAATACAATTGATGTAACTAATATTTGATTAGGATATTTCAAAGCGAAATTGCTCAGGCTGTTATAAAACCCTTTTTTCTCTACATCAATGCTGTTTTTTACTTTTACTTTAATTGGCAATAAAGCTAATAAGGCAGGAAAAGTAGTTAGTGAAAATAACAAAGCAAAAGTCATACCTAATGCAGATATGTTCCCAAAGTCTGCATATGGAGGTACATCTCCAGTATTTAGGGATAAGAATCCTACAATAGTTGTAAGACTTGTGATTATGACTGGTACAAAATTTATCTTAATACTTTCTATGATGGCTTCATTTTTCGATTTTCCTGTTTTCATATAAGCAATAATAGCAGCTAAAATATGAATGCAATCCGCTATGGCGAGTGTGCAAATAACGATAGGAGTATTTGAGGATGAGGCAGTAAGATTAATACCTACTAATCCTGAGACTCCTAGTGCTGCTGAAATAGATATAATGATAATAACGAATGTACTTAACGAACCAGTAACCGATCGGGTAAAAAAGTAAATCATTACTAAAAAAATTAGAAATATGAGTGGAATTAACGTTTGTCCGTCTTTTTGACCAGCTTCCGAAAAAGCATTATTGAGCATTACATTACCTGAGATATAAATATCTATGTCTTTGTATTTAGTCTTCCATGCTTCAGTTTTATTTCTAACAAAATTTACGATTTGTGGTGTAGCTGCCTCATTCGTATCTATTTTACAAGTAATATTTATAGCAGTTACCGATGCATCTTTATTAATCAGTCTATTGAACAAGATGGGTTCATTTAAAGCAATTTCTTTAGCTTTTAGTAATGCTTCATCTGTTAGGGAATCAATATCAGTTATTAAATCAGAAACAATTAAGTTATCGCCATCTGCCCGAGTATATTGAAAATTTGTAACTGCATCTACTCTTACTGAGTGGGGAGTTTGCCACGAAGAATCAACCAACTCTTTGATTGCAGATATCGTTTCTTTGGTAAAAACTTTTCCTGATTTTGGTGCAAGTGCAATTAATACATTGTCATCATCGGTGTACAAATTTTCCATTTTGTTATAGGAAATAAGCCGAGGGTTGTCTTCTTTAAAGAATATTTTAGAATCTGAATTGAACTTGAGCTTGCTAAATCCAATACCTGCAAGGATTGGCACTAGCAAAGAAAGAAAAAGAACCGTTTTTTTGTATTTGATAAGTTTGGTAGTGAAATCTACTACCCTTTGTTCAAAAGATGAGATTGGCTTAGAATTTTTGTTCTCCATGTATTTTATTTTTTAATTACAAAGAGAACAAAAATAAATGAACAATGTTCATTTATTTTTAAATATTTTTTATTTATTTTTTTAATGAGTTGATAATCAAGTGTATATAAGATTTAAAAAAATCAATTTTTGATATTTTTAGAATATTTTCCAGAATATCTTTTTTAACATCAATTAATTGAAGAACACCAACCACAGTTCCCCACATTAAAAATGAATATTCTAATTCATTTAATTCATGCCTTACGACCCCTTGCTTTTTTCCTTCATTTAAGACATTCACTACAAACATATTAATATCAAGACTCGCAGTCTTTAAAAAATCTGGTTCTTCCAAGCCTGTATTGCTCTCGTAATAAGACACGAGCTGATTGTAGTAAGGATAATCTTGATAAAAGTTAAAATAAGCATAAATAAAATTTGCTACTTGATTTAAAACATTTGGCTCATTTTTAATACTTTCATTAAATTTTTCGAGTAATACTTTTCTCGACTTTAACGTGAGATGTGCAATAATATCTTCCTTATTTTCAAAGTATAAATAAATTGTACCTATTGAAAGACTTGTTTTTTTACCAACTTTGGCAATACTCAACTCCTCGAGACCATCGTTTGCGATAATATTTTCAGCACAATCAAGTATAAATTGTCTTCTATCGCCTTTTGAGGATTCAGTTCTTGCTCTTTTCATTTATTTTTTTTCTTAATACTTGCTTTATACGCCAACAAATATAACACAGCCAACGACTTTTGGTTTTCCCACTTTTCCGCAATATCCAACATTTGAGCTTTCAACTTTACGTTTGGGTCAAGGTTGTAGAGTGCTACCATTATTTGTTTTAGATGAAAGTCGTCAAACGGAAAGATATTTGGTCGTTCCAAGGTATATAGTAAAATCATATCAATTGTCCATTTACCAATCCCTTTGATTGCCGATAATTCTTTGATTACCTCTTCGTCAGAAAGTTTGTGGAAATCAAGTGTATTATTACTCCAATATTCGATGAAAGACATCATTGTTTCATACTTACCCATAGCCAATTTAATTTTAGGAAGTGAATTTTTTTCCACTAAATGAAAATTGTCAATTGTGAGATGTGCAATGTTTGCTCGTTCTAATGCCTTTGCAAAAATTCTTTTGGTACTTCTGTAATGAATTTGTTGTTCAATAATACAACTCATTAAGTCGTGAAAAATATCTTTTGTTGAATTGATAATTGGAAGCTCAATTTGAGCAATAATTTTTTCAAGAATCGGGTCTGTAATTTTAATTTTTGAATTCATATTTCACTCTTCATTGTCGCTTTAAAATTCTGACTAACGTTTTTTCTATGTCCTCGTAATCAGCTAGTTATAAAACCAACTTCTTCTGGTTTGAGAGCAAATTTAGCAATATTTTTCTTTG
>REAG01000277.1 GCA_004294265.1 Cytophagales bacterium
TAAAATATATTTTATTATTACTACTTTTTTTATTTTATTTTTTTATATTGCAAAATAAAATTTCGTAAAAAAGGTTGAATTGTTTTTTTGAATAAAGCAATTCTATAGTTAATATATTATAAAATGTCAAGTCAAAATACACAAATATTAGGAGTAAAACAAAAGGCACTTGCCATTAATTTAGATAAAAGAAATTACGGTTCATTTGCAGAAATTGGTGCAGGGCAGGAGGTTGCCTCTTATTTTTTTAAAGCTGGAGCTGCCTCTCAAACCATTGCAAAAACGATGTGTGCGTATGATATGGATTTCAGTGATGCCATTTATGGAGCCGAACCTGGCGGAAGGTATGTTACACAATCTAGGTTATTGAAAATGCTTAAACGAGAATTTGGACTGATGACAGAGCGTTTGCAAGAAAAAAGAGGTAGTGATACTTTATTTTTTGCTTTTGCAAACACTTTTACAACCATAAATTTCAAAAAAGATAATGAAGGGCATGGTTGGATGGGATTGCAATTTCAGCTAACACCTAATAGTTTGCCAAACGAATGTGTGATTCATGTACGTTTGCTTGATAATGATGTACACATGCAGCAACAAGCTGTAGGAACTTTAGGCGTAAATTTGGTTTATGCATGCTTTTATAGATTTGCAAATCCCGAGGATATTATTACTTCTTTGCAAGAAGAAATTGGGCGTGATCGCATCGAAATTGATATGTTTAGGCTCAAAGGACCAGATTTTGAACATATTGATAACCGAATTTTGGCTTTACAATTAGTGAAAAACAAACTTACTCGATCGGCAGTTTTTGGTCCAAATGGCGATGTTTTGCAAGCTTCAGATGTTTTTTATAAAAAAAATATTTTGGCTTACAGAGGTCGCTTTCGTCCATTTACATTGCTTAACCAAGATATGTATTTGAGCGGAATAGAGCAATTTAAAAAAGAACATGATGTTAATGAAAATGATTTAATTACGGTAGCAGAACTTACGCTTTTTAATTTGGTTTCTGGCAGCGAAACAGGGCAAATTAATTACAAAGATTTTATTGATAGAGTTGATATTATTTGTTCACTGGGCTATACTGTACTAATTTCTGATTATCAAGGTTATTACAGATTAGCATCTTATTTATCAAGATTTACAAAAAAGAAAATTGGGGTTATTCTAGGTATTTATAATTTGAATGATATTTTTACAAGTAATTTATATCAAAAATTAAAAGGCGGAATGTTAGAAGCCTTTGGAATGTTATTTGGTGGAAATGTAAAATTATTTGTTTATCCTGCAACCAATTTTGAAAACGGTGAAATTTATAACTGTAAAAATTTAAAAATACCAGAAGCCGATAAAAACTTATATAAACACTTGTTTGAGAGCGATAAAATTGTAGATATTGAGAAATATAATATAGAATTACTAAAAATAATGTCAGATGAAGTTCATAAAAAAATAATAAATGGCGAGAATGGTTGGGAAAATATGGTGCCGACAGAAGTAGCTAAAACTATAAAATTAAACCAACTTTTTGGGTATAAAAATTAATTTATAAAGAAAGAATATAATATTTCTGTTAGTACTAAAAAATATAATTATTACCATTTTAAATTTTATTCTTTTTAATTTATTTTAAATAAAAAAATATTACAGGAACATAAACCCTTAAACTTGCGAACTTATTGAATTCTTAAACCTTATTAATCTGTATGAATGTTATATCTAATAGAGTTTTAATTTTAAATCAAGATTATACAGCATTAACGATTTGTAGTGCTCAAAAGGCATTTTTATTGGTTTTTATGAATAAAGCCGAGTTGATTGCAGCTGCCAAAGATAAATTTCTAAGAACAGTAAACACTTCCTATCAGATGCCCTCAATTATAAAATTGAATGGATACGTAAAATTACCATACAGAGGTGTTTTGCTTAACAGGCAAAATATTTTTAAAAGAGATGGACATAAATGTCAATATTGTGGAGCAACAAACGATTTAACATTAGATCATGTTTTGCCACGTTCTAGGGGTGGAGCTTCTTCTTGGGATAATCTAACCACCGCTTGCCGTCATTGCAATTCAAAAAAAGGTGATTTCACGCCTATTGAAGCACAAATGCCTCTTAAAGAAATTCCTTATAAGCCTTCTTTTTTGCTTTTTTTAAGAGATTTTTCAGATAATATAGACGAACAATGGCTTCCTTTTTTAGGGAAATCAAAGAAAAAAACGAGCTTATTTGCTTAAATTTTAAAATAAATTTATAATTATAAATATTTTACTTATATTTGTAATCCGAAAATTAAGATAGTAATAAGATTATGAAACGTACATTTCAGCCTTCAAGAAGAAAAAGAGTTAACAAACACGGATTCAGAGAAAGAATGGCAACTGCCAACGGTAGAAGAGTTTTGGCTGCTCGCAGACAAAGAGGTAGAAAAAAACTAACGGTTTCGAGCGAACCAACTGGTAAATAATACTTAAAAATATAAAATTTGCCCGATACATTAATGTATTGGGCTTTTTTTGTTAATTATTGGGCATTTAATTTTAAATATTCATAATGAAAACTTCTTACATAATAGGTTTAGTTGTAATAGGAATTGCCATAAGCATTATTGTAACTACGGCAGGAGATGCAAGTAGTTATGTTTCCTTTAAAGAAGCCATAGAACTAGCAAAAGATGGTGATGATACAAAAGTACATGTGGTTGGGAAATTATCTAAATCTACAAATGGTGAAATTATTGGCATGGTTTATGCCCCTCAGTTAGATCCAAATTATTTTGAATTTCAATTAATAGACCAAAAAAATGAAGTCAAAAAGGTCATTTATTCCAATCCAAAGCCTCAAGATTTTGAGCGTTCAGAACAAGTAGTTATTATTGGAAGTATGAAAAATGATGTTTTTGTGTGCGATAAGATTTTGATGAAATGCCCCTCAAAGTATCAAGAAACAGAAATAAAATCGTGATAAGTTAATGAGTTTCTTTTATTTAATGCCTAAATGAAAACTCTTCAAAAAAGTCAAAATTCATAAAAAGTATTATTTCTTTGAAATTTTAAAGAAATTTTAAATTTCAACTTAAGGTTAATAATTTACATTTATATCATTTATATCATTTATATCATTTATATCATTTCCAATCAAAAAATCTTTAATTTTTAATCTTTTTTTGCCTTCTAATTGCAATTCGAGGATTGAAATTGAGTTTTCTTTTGTTTTGATATATAAATAGGTTTTTGAATCAGTTTCAAATTTTTCTTTTAAATCTTTTGTAATAATTTCGGTTTTAAAAACTTTACAAATTGCATTATTTAATACAAAAAATGTACCAGGAGAAGGGTTCATTCCTCTTACTAAATTATGAATTTGTGAGGCTTTATTTTCCCAATTTATTTTTCCATTTTCTTTAAAAACTTTGGGAGCGTGTTTAAGATTTTCTGGATTAATGATTGATTGTACTTGCGGTTCAATATTGTTATTTTCTATTAAATTTACCGTTTTTAATATTAAATCAGCTCCTTTTATCATCAATCTTTCATAAAGACTTCCGGTAGTATCTTCTTCAAAAATGGGTTCTTTTTCTTGTAAAATAATATCGCCTGTATCAATTTCGTGCTTAAGAAAAAAAGTGGTTATTCCTGTTTCTTTTTCACCATTTATTACTGCCCAATGAATGGGTGCAGCACCTCTATACTGCGGCAAAAAGGATGCGTGCAAGTTAAAAGTTCCTTTGGGTGGCATATTCCAAACAATTTCTGGCAACATTCTAAAAGCAACTACAATCTGCAAATCCGCCTTTAGAGATTTAAGTTCTAGTAAGAAATTTTCATCTTTTAGTTTTTCTGGTTGCAAAACTTTTAATCCTTGTGAAACCGCATATTCCTTTACTGGAGATGCTGTTAAAACCAATCCACGACCTTGTGGCTTATCTGGGGCAGTTATTACAGCAACAATATTTTTATTATTTTGTACTAATATTTTTAAACCTTCAACGGCAAACTCGGGCGTACCCATGTAAATTATTCTCAAAATATTTTTTTTCAATAATAAATTCTAATAATTATTACTTTATTTCGACATTTCTTTAATTTTCATTTCAGTAAATCTTTTTTTACTTTCCAATGGAAAATCACTGTTCATAAACCAATCGTAATAAGAGGGTTCTTTTCTAATAATTTCATTCACAGGCTTATCTTTATGTTTTCCGAAATTTATTACTGCAACACCTGCTTTATTGAATACAAACCTACCTGCAAAGTCAATTTGATTAGACAATGAAAGTTTATGCAAAGTTTGCATATCATTTTGAACAGGAATAGATTCTTTTCCAAAATTATCTTTTATTACTCTTCCTTCATATTTAAGCACCTGTGCGTCAAGCACTTCTAAAGTAGCAAGTGTATCAGCTTCAGCACTATGAGCATCGGTTAATTCTTTGTTACAATAAAATTTGAATGCAGCTGAAAGTGTTCTTGGTTCCATTAAATGAAAAATCTTTTGGGCATCTACAATATTACGTCCTTCCAATTTTAAATCAATATTTACTCTCAAAAACTCCTCTGCAAGCAAAGGTAAATCAAATTTTACGCAATTATAACCACCTAAATCGCATCCTTCAATAAATTGAGAAAGTGTTTTTGCAATTTCAATAAATTTAGGGCAAGAACTTACATCTTCGTTTGAAATTCCATGCACCATTCTTGCTTCTTCAGAGATTTGTTTTTCAGGATTTACTCTTTTTGTAAGTGATTTTATTTCGCCATTTACAGCAAGTTTTACAAAGCTAATTTCTACAATTCTATCATTAGAAATACTTAATCCTGTAGATTCTATATCAAAAAATACAAGTGGTTTTTTTAGTTTTAAATTCAATTTATTTGGTTTTTAAGGACATTCATTCAAATCTTTTATGCCTTCCAAAAGCTCAATACGAGCGTTTTTGATAGATTCATACGTTTCTTGGCAATAAGCAAGTGCTTTGTTTAAGTAAGTTTGGATGTAATCAATTTCGTTTTCAGATTGTAATTTTTTTGCATAAATACTAACTTCGTGTGTTTGAAAAACCAAATGGCGACAATAATCTTCGGCATCATCGGCTTCTTGAGCTGCATCCAAACATTTGAATGATTTTGATTTTTGTTCTGCTAAATCTGAAAAAATTTCTGATTGTTTGGCGTTTTTTTCTGCGTTTTCTGTTATTAAAAGTACATTTGCTAAAAGTCGTTTAATTTCTTCTACATTTTTTTTTGAGGACGCTTTTTTTAGTAATTCTATTGTTGATTCATTTGCATTATCTATTTTTTGAATTAATTCAAGGCTATTGTTGAGTAAGGATTTTACTTCATCTTTTTGAGAATTTGCCTTAAAAGAAAAAATTACTAAAATTATTAAAACTCTTATCATAATTACAAATGTAAAAATTATATCAATTTAAGCAATATTAGTTTGGCTCAAATTAAATTTATTTTTTTTAAAATAATTTGAGCTAAAATTTATTATTATTTTTATAGAACAGCCCATTTAATTACTAAATACACAAAAATTACGTTTTTTGACTTTTTTTGCCCTTGAGAAAAGAGATAATTATTAACCTGACGAGTATTTATCTATAATTATTTTTTTATAACTTATTGATAATCAGTACTTTACGCTAAGTAAATTTATAGATATATTTACGTCAAGTTAATAATGAAGTTTTGAAAGAAATATTTATGTTTTACTTTTGAAATGTAAGTACATAGGCTATTCCATATTTTTAATATAAAATAATGAATATAAAATAATATTTTTATATTAACCTGACGAGTATTTATCTATAATTATTTTTTTATAACTTATTGATAATCAGTATTTTACGCTAAGTAAATTTATAGATATATTGACGTCAAGTTAATAGTTTAAATTTGTAATTCAAAATTCGATTTTTATACTTTCATTTGTATTATAAAAATAGAGATATTTGTAAAGTTTTAGGAAAATCCATCTATTCATAGTTAGACTTTAATACTTTCTAAAATCTAATTCCAATTACCAAAATATCATCTAATTGATGCGTGTTTCTTTTCCATTCTTTAAAAAAATCATTTAAATGATTTTTTTGGTCGTTCATACTCAGTGTTTGAATCTCGACTAATATTTCTTTGAATTTTTTAGTCATTAATTTTCTGTTTTCGGTGCCTCCAAACTGATCTGCATAACCATCAGTGGTCAGATAGATAGTATCTCCAAGGTTAAAATTAATTTCATTATTTTCAAAAACTTGATCTAAGTCTGTAAATCCACCAATTGCTTTTTTTGTTGGTTTTATTTCTTCAACAATATTTTGTCCTTTTCTTATTATCCATAAAGGTCTGTTCGCACCTGCAAAAAGTAATTTTTGGGAGTCAAAGATTATTTCACAAATTCCAATATCCATTCCATCTCTGGTCGAATTATTACTATTTGTTTGATTTAATGCGAGTTTTATGCCACAATTTAGAGATTTTAAAATTTCTGATGGTTCGGCATTATCAATGCAAGCATCTTCTAATTTTATCGAACCAATCATGCTCATAAATGCACCTGGAACACCATGACCTGTGCAATCTGCAGCAGCTACAAAAATAGATTTTTCTGTTTTTTTGAAAAAATAAAAATCGCCACTTACAATGTCTTTTGGCTTGAAAATAATAAATGAATTTGGCAAACATTTGGTAAACAAATCTTTGTCAGGTAATCTTGCAATTTGAATTCTTTTAGCATAGGTGATGCTATCTGTAATTTTGATGTTTTTTTTGTCAATTATATTTTTTTGATTTAAAATAGTTATTTGAGCAATACCAATCGTAGAAATACTTGTCCAAATGGTATATAATAAAATGCCAATTGGTATTAAAATCAAAAATATTGGCGAACTATTTGCCCCTTTTTGAACAAATAAATCTATTGATAATTTGCCATTTAAAAGATAATTTACATAAACGAATAAAATAGGAATCCAATGAAGGAAAAAACAAAATATTATTCTGTACCATCCTGTTTGAATAATCGAACTCATAACTAAAAAACTAATTAACCATGAAATTGCAACTGCATCTATTGAAGAGTTATTATAAATTAAAGCAGCAAAAAATGAACTTATAAATGATACAAATGAAAATAAATTAGCAGATTTTGTAATGTTTTTCTGTCTTTTTATAATAAATAGCATTGTGATTAATAATGTCAATACTATAAAATCAAAAATTATTAGTTTGTCAAATCCTAGTAAAATATCAATAGTAAAGGGTATTAGATATATAATAAAAAACATGATGTTTAATTGAAAAAGCAAACTGATTTTAGCTTTTTCAAACACATCATTTGTGCTGTTTAAAATATCATCAATAAAATAGGCTTTTAGTTTTTTCATTAATTTTAGAATAAAGTGTAAAACTAAACAAAAATTAAATTTAAAGTATTTGTAATTGATTTTTTTGGGATTTTAAAATCTAAAAACCGAATAAATTTTTAAATTTTAATAATAAAAATGTATTTTTAGGTTCATCCTGTTA
>REAG01000278.1 GCA_004294265.1 Cytophagales bacterium
GCGATAAAGTCACTTGCCATATTTATGGTTTCTTTTTTAATTTCTTTGTTATACAAAACGAATATCTCAACATTCTGCATTTCTAAATGTAATTCATTAGGAATAGCAACCGTTCCGTTTTCAGAAATCTGAGTTTTAAATCTATATGTTTCCATTTTAAATATATTAAATATTTTTAACCCACATTCTTTTCCCAATTCCAAGCATCTTTGCAAGCATTTACGATTGCAAGCTCCGCTTTCCATCCAATATTGCTTTCAAAATTAGAGGTATCAGCATAAATTTTTTCAATATCGCCCTCCCTTTTTGGTGCTAATTTATAATTTAATTTTATATCATTAGCTTTTTCAAAAGCGTGTATCATTTCCAATACTGTTGTTCCTTTGCCTGTGCCTACATTAAAACAGTGCATAAATGAAACAGCATTATTTTTAAAAAGATAATTCAAACTTTGCACATGGGCTTTCGCTAAATCCACAACATGTATAAAATCTCGAACACAAGTTCCGTCTGTAGTGTTATAATCAAAACCAAAAACATTTAATTCTTTACGGATACCTTTGGCAGTTTGAGTAATAAAAGGCATTAAATTATTGGGAATTCCTTTTGGTAATTCGCCAATCAATCCAGATGGATGAGCACCAATAGGATTGAAATAACGCAAAGCTATGGCATTTTTATTTTTTGTAGCTACTACAAAATCTGAAATAATATCTTCGCACATTCTTTTAGTTTTGCCATAAGCGGTTTTTATTTCGCCATAGGGCGTAGATTCCGTAACGGGCAATACTTCAGGCTGACCATAAACCGTGCAAGAAGATGAAAAAATTAAGTTTTTAATGTTATATTTTTCCATTGCTTCCAACACAACTAACAATGAATTTAAGTTATTACGATAATATTTCAAAGGTTGATCCACACTTTCATTTACCGATTTAAAAGCAGCAAAATGAATGATTCCTTCGATAGTTTTTTCACTTTCTATGACTTGATTAAATGCCGCTTGGTTGCAACAATCAATTTGATGATAAATTACTTTTGTTTGTATTATTTTTTCGATTCTATCTAAAATAAACAATTCTGAATTTGATAAATCATCAATAATCACAGGCGTATATCCTGCATGATGCAATTCAATAACCGTATGTGAGCCAATAAAACCTAGTCCGCCAGTTACTAATATTTTTTTCATTTGAAATAATTTTTAAAAATATTTCAAATCTAATTAAAATAAATTAGAATAATATTATTTTGAGTTTTTTGGTTACAAAAAATTAAATCATTTTAATAAAATAATATCAAGAAAAAAAGCTTAGTTTTCAATAGAAAACTAAGCTTTTTATTTTATTTAATGTAGTATTAACAATTAACAATTAACAATTAACAATTAACAATTAACAATTAACAATTAACAATTAACAATTAACAATTAACAATTAACAATTACTGTGCTAATTTGAAATTAATTGGAACTGTAAATTTTACAGATGCAGCACGTCCGTTTTGCTTTCCAGGTTTCCAGTTAGGTAATGATTTTACAACTCTAAGAGCTTCCTCATCACAACCATCACCGATACCTTTCAATATTTCTGGATTTACTACTTGTCCGTCTTTATTAACAACAAAAGAAACAATAACTCTACCAGTTGTTCCCATTTCCATGGCTTTGGCAGGATATTTAATGTTTTTTGCAAAATGTTTTTGCAATCCACCCATACCACCATCAAATTCAGGCATTTCTTCAACCACCAAAAAGACTTCGTCTTTTACTTCCTCAACAACAGCAGGACCTACCTCTTCTATAACTTCTACAGTAGATTTTTCACCTTCCACATCTTTTGTCGAGATTTGTTTATCTTTCATATCATCAACGGTTGGAGGATCTTCTTCCGTAACTTTTTCATCTTCCACTACTTTAGGAGGAACAAACTTAACAGCCGCTGCCAACTTTGGAGCCTCAATTTTAGGAGGTGGTGGTGGAGGAGGTGTATTTGGATCTAAAGGCGGAGGTGGTAGCAATTCCAAATTGATTTCAACCATTTCAGCTTCTTCTTTGCTATGAGGCAAAACACTCAAAATAAAAGGTATAGCAATCGAAACAGAAAAAATAATACAAGACATGATTAAAGCACGAATAATATACTTATCATAATCTCTGCGAAGCTCAAAAGCTCCGTAAGCTTTATTTTTGGTTTCAAAAATAAGCGAAGTCCACGAATTTTTAATTAATATATCAGCCATCTTCGTATTTCTTAATTAATTCTTTTTCTATTTCCTCTAAACCTACAATGGCATATCTTTTTGAGCCTGTAATATGCATTTCATCTAATATATCAACCATGTTTTTGTATTTAGCAGTTTCGCATGCTTTTATAACAATTATAATTTTATATAGTTTTTTCTCTTGATCATATCCTATTTTTTTGGTCTCTTCCAAAATTATTTTACGAATACCTTCAGAAGAATAATCTGTTTTTTGTAATAAATCTTTTTCTTTACATTCAGCAGGAGTAATCCCAGAAAACCAGTAAACTTGGTCATCTTTACCTAAAAACAAAGTCATTGTCTGAGATGCTTTTACATCTATTTTTTGATCTTCAATGGTTTTATCTGGCATATTTAATTCCATAGTTTTAGGCTTACTCATAGTTGTAGTAAGCATAAAGAATGTAATTAATAAAAAGCCCAAATCTACCATAGGGGTCATATCAACCTTGGTGGAGTTTTTCTTGCCGCCTTTTTTCTTGCCTTTTTTCCCACCTCCGTCATCTGCAATTTCTGCCATTTGATTATATTTTTAAAATTGTGGTTAAAATATCAATATTACATTCCAGCCGCCATTGGTTTGGCTTCCATTCCTGTAATCAAATTAAATCTGTTTATATTTTGGTCTTGCAAAGTAGCAATTACTTTACTTACGACTTTTGCATCCGAACCTTTATCACCTTTAATGGCAATTCTTGATTTGGGATTTGCGTATCTTGCTTGCAAAACCCATGCAGAAAGCTCGTTAACTAAAGAATCACAAGGAATACCAGGTTGTTTAAATCCTGACAAATCTGAACCTTCCAAGTTTAAAAAAGCAGGAAGAGCAGCAATTGATACACCAAAATTATCCATTAATTTGAAATTTTTCATTTGTTTCGCATTAAGGGTAATTCCTTTATCTTGAGCCACTTTGGTTAAAATTGCTTCCCTTGTTGGCTGTGCATCTACTCCAAAAAATATTTGATTATCTTTTCCGATAGATATTGTAATTAAATCCGAATCAGGAATAGGTAAATCAGATACCGAAGTAGGCGTATCCACAGGCAAAGCCTCATTTGGCTTAAACTTGGTTGTTAATATGAAGAATGTGAGCAATAAGAAAGCCACATCACACATGGCGGTCATATCAAGCGACACTCCATGTCGTTTTACTTTTACTTTTGGCATTATTTCTATTTTTAAAATTTAAAACACAATCAACTATTCAAGTACTGAATTTTAAATAATTATTTTTGAGAAGATGCAAATGTTTGAGCAATTGACATACCTGCCTCATCAATAGAATAAGTTAATGTATCAATTTTGCTTGTAAAGAAGTTATACATAATAATTGAAATTGCAGAAGTTCCAATTCCAATTGCTGTATTTATAAGTGCCTCAGAAATACCAGTTGCAAGAGCAGTAGCATCAGGAGCACCCGCAGAAGACATAGCAGCAAAAGCTTTTATCATACCCAAAACTGTTCCTAAAAGTGCTACCAAAGTAGCAACCGAAGCTAAAGTCGAAAGAATAGTTAAGTTTTTTTCTAACATTGGTAATTCCAAAGAAGTATTTTCTTCAACCGCTTTTTGTATATTTGCTAATTTTTGTTCTTTATCCAATCCTGTTGTAGAAGCCATTTCTTTATAGCTTTTCAAGGCTGCTTTTATTACATTTCCTACCGAACCTTTTTGTTTATCACACTCAGAAATAGCACCATCTACATTTCCAGCAGACAATAAACTTCTAATTTTACCTACAAAACCTTCAACCGAACCAGAACCATTGGCTTTAGAAAGTGTTAAAAATCTTTCAATAGAAACTGTTAAAACTATCAATAAAAAAGACATTAAAAATGGTACAATAAATCCACCTTTATAAACAATACCTAAATAATTACCAGGAAGTGGATGATTAGCATTATCTCCTTGTTCAAAATTTGAACCTGCTCCTAAAATAAAGTGATAAATGAGTTGAGCTACAATTATACACACCAAAATTGTTGCTCCTGCAAAAATTGAACCTAATTTACTTTCTTTTTTATTTTCCATTTGTTTGTTATTATAATTATTGATTAGAGATTAGTTACGAATGTTAATTAATTATTTAGAAATATTTTTTTAATATAATATAATGCAAATATATAATTGAATTTGAATAACGAAAATATTTATAAATTATTTTTCAAATTATTTATTTGAACGACTTTAAAATCAGAAATCTAAAATTTTTTATTTGTAAAATAATTGTTTAAATATTTAATATTAGAATTTTAAAAATCTTTTGTTAGTTTTATTTTTAAAACCAAATATTATTCAAAAGAAAATTATACATATAATGTGTTTAAATCTTTTAATTTTCACCAAAAGAAATTTCATCAGGCAATTCGTTAATGTCGTTGGATTGGTAGGGAAAATGTTTTTTTAATTGTGTTCCTGCTGCAATTATTCCATCACAAAGTCCTTCAGACATTTTATTTTCTTTAAATTTTTGGATTGCAGTATTTTTAATTTTATCCCAAAAATCAGCTTCAACCGCTTTGTTTATGCCAATATCTCCTAAAATGGCAAACTTTTTATTTTCAACAGCCAAATAAAACAAAACGCCATTTCGCAATTCAGTTTTGTGCATTTTGAGTTTTGCAAACACTTCGGCAGCTCTGTCGAGCACATTTTCAGCTTTACATTTGCCCTCTAAATGAACTCTAA
Source organism: Cytophagales bacterium (assembly GCA_004294265.1). Taxonomy (GTDB): domain Bacteria; phylum Bacteroidota; class Bacteroidia; order Cytophagales; family UBA9547; genus REAG01. The sequence continues at coordinate 4,956 of REAG01000278.1, forward strand.
CCTCGCCAGAAGTTGCTAATTCGGCTTCTTGTATGGCTGCAACAATTTTTTTTTGTTCGTCTTCTGTAAAAAAAGTCTTAATCATGTGTATATTTATAAAATTATTTATTTGTAAATATAGATACATTTTATAATATTATCAAAATAAGGAACTCCTAAAACCTTTATTCCGCTAATGCAGTCTCACTTTGATTATTCGGTTTCGTAGTAGAAATTGTTTTAGGTGGGTTTTTTATAAATAATATTGTTTTTTTTAGATTCCTTTATAAGTTTTTTTAACAAATAATGTATTCAACTCAACTTTGAGAAATCCTTATGACGGTTGTTAGTAAAAGTTAAGGTTACTAATTGAGTATTAAAATTTGGAACAGCCCATTTAATTACCAAATACACAAAAAAATACGTTTTTTGACCTCTTTTGCCCTAGAGAAAAGATAATTAATGAAGTTTTGAAAGAAATATTTATGACTTACTTTTGAAATGTAAGTACATGGGCTATTCCATTAAAATTTTTGACTTGCAAAAGTGTATAAAGTGGTTTTAAAAAATCTAAACCTTACACTCAAAATCGAAATTATATTTTTTTGACAAATCTTACAAAAAAAATCTTGTTTAAGATATTTTATTACTTTTATTTTTATAAACTGTTGATTATCAGGGTTTTAATTATTTTCACTTTTTAGCAAAAAAACATGTTTTATGTAGGTAAATATACCAAAAATTGTGTATAATTTTGCAGCGATTTAATATATTATTAACCTTAAACAATTGTAAAATGAAAATTAAACATTTACTAGTATCAACATTTTTGCTAATGGCGGGCATGAGCCAAGGGCAATACATCTACACCTTTAACAATGGAAATGCCAACAACGAAAGTACGGTAAGTTCTACATCGGGTTTCAACGGAACTTTAGTGGGTACAGGAGCAGCCCTCATGGCAGACCGCTTTGGAAATCCTAATCAAGCCTATAATTTAAATGGAACAGGAAGTATTAATTTAGGTAATAATCCTTTTATGACAGGTAAAGGTTCTTTTTCTTTAACAATGTGGGCTCAAAAGCCATTAATAAATGGCAGTTTTGGTTTCTTAACAAAAGGAGGTGGGTACACTAGAATTTCATCAAATAATCTAGGCGGTTTAGATGCAGTTTTAGTACCAGGAGCTACTACAGAAATAGAACCTACTGCTTATTCGACTATTACAGGCGGAAGTTGGTTTCATTTGGCTTATGTAAAAGATGGTACAACTTTGAATTTATATGTTAATGGTGTGCTTTATGCTCAAAATACTTCAGTGGCAGCTTTATCAAGAAATTTTGTGGATGATTTATTCATTGGAGATGGTTGCTCTAATTGTTCAATAAAAATCCCTAATATTGGCGTGGATGATATTTATATTTTTGATTATGCTTTAAATGCATCTCAGGTTGAAAATAATAAAAATATTCCAGTTATTATTACACAACCAAAACCAGCTTGTAACGCTCCTGCCGATTTGAATGTTTCAGCATCAGGAACTAACTTAACATATCTTTGGAGCAACGGAGCTATCACTTCAACTACAACTGCTGCCACTGTTGGTGAATTTTCTGTTACGATTACTAGTGCTTTTAATACAGTAGTTTCAAGAACAATTTATGTAGGTAATGTTCCAGTTCCTGAAATAATAACTCAAGTTGAAAGTTTTACTGCTTGTGCAGGTAGTTCTTTAACAAAAACATTTGCTATTTCTTCCACTGGCTCAAATTTAACTTATCTTTGGAATACAGGTGAAACTACTCGAACTATTTCTAAAACGATAGAAAGAGATATTATAACCGTTTCTGGAAGTTATAATGTAACAGTTACAGGAACTTGCGGCTTTGTTGTTTCTAATTCAGCATTGTTTTCAACCGTAGATTGTAATCAATACGTTTATAGTTTTAATACTGGGACTATGCAAAATGATGTCATGCCAGGTACTTTAAATGGAATCAATCAAAGTTCAAATACATTTGCAAACGACAGATTTAATAATCCGGGACAAGCAATAAAACTAGGAGAAGCTTCGAGGATTGGCGGTTCAATAAATTTAGGTAATAATCCTTCATTAAACGGTGATCGATATACAATAACCATGTGGGCACAAAAAAATGCAACCAACTTAGATAGAGTGCTATTTGACAAAGGTGATGCAATGAGACTTAGACAATTTGGTAATACACTCGTTGCTTACTCATCTTGTCAGCTAGGTGATAGAAATACTTCTTTTTCTCCAACATCAACAGTTTTTTCGGATTTAGCAGAAAATGAATGGTTTCATGTTGCTTATGTTAGACAAGCTTTTACTATTAGTTTATATGTTAATGGAGAGCTATATTCTAGTTTTATAGGTGCAAATAATAATATATGCACAGGAAATAATAATTTTACAATAAGCCCAATGCAAACATATAATCAATTTTCTTTCTGGGGAAAAGGAGTTGATGATATTTATATTTATAATTATTCTCTTACAGATGCAGAGATTATTGCAAATAAAAATTTACCTTTTATAACTCAACCACAAAGTGCTTGCACAGTACCTGCTAATTTGAATGTTTCAGCATCTGGAACTAATTTAACCTATCTTTGGAGCAATGGAGCAACCACTTCTACTACTACAGCCACCTCGGTTGGTAGTTACACAGTTACAGTTACAGGTTCTTTTGGAAATGCCATTTCAAATACAGTTCAAGTGGGTAATATAGCTGATCCTATAATTGTTTCTCAACCACAAAACTATTCTAATTGCTCAATTGCAGGCATTTCAGTATCAGTTTCTGCCACAGGTTCAAATTTATCTTACCTTTGGAGTTCAGGTGAAACCACAAATGTTATTACTAAATCTGTTGCTGGTAGTTATCAAGTTACGGTTACGGGTTTGTGTAGTTCAGTTATTTCAAATTCAGCAGTGCTTTCTACCGCTGATTGCAGTCAATTTATATATAGTTTTAATAACGGAAACGCAAATAATGATGTAGCAAATGTACTAAATGGTACTGTAACAGGTGGAGCAACTTTAATGACAGACCGAAACGGAGATGCCAATAAAGCCTATAATTTGAATAGCACTGGTAGTATTAATTTAGGAGATAATCCTTTATTGAAAAATAAAGGCTCATTTACACTAACAATGTGGGTTCAAAAACCAGCAATTAATGAAATCAAAGGTTTAGTTTATAACGGAGGTACTCAAATTAGAACATATTCTGATGGTGTTTTATATGCATATACGCATGCTACAGAATATACAACTCCTATAGCACCAACCGTTTATTCAACAATCACTGGTGGAAGTTGGTTTCATTTGGCTTATGTAAAAAGCGGTACAACTTTAAATTTATATGTAAATGGGGTTTTGTATGCTCAAAATAATTCAGTTAGAGCTTTATCAGATGCGACAGAAGATTTAAAAATAGGTTGGACTAATTTTGAAACTTCAATTCCAAACGGAGGCGTTGATGATATTTATATTTATAACAATGCATTATCTCCAGCTGAGGTTGTTGATAATAAAAATAACATCATTTCTTCAACTCAAAACCCAAAGCAAATCGAAACTGCAACCACTTTAACCATCTATCCAAACCCATCTACAGGTGCGTTTACGGTAGAAAATGGAGAATCAATAACGGTTTATGATATGTTAGGAAAAGTAATTTTATCAACTTCAGAAACCACATTTACAATAGCAAGCAAAGGCATATTTGTAGCTAAAGTAAAGACTGCAAACGGTGTTAAATTTGTGAAATTAGTGGTGGAATAATAATTGTTAATGTTTAATGATTAGTTGTTAATGATTAGTTGTTAATGATTAGTTGTTAATGATTAGTTGTTAATGATTAGTTGTTAATGATTAGTTGTTAATGATTAGTTGT
>REAG01000279.1 GCA_004294265.1 Cytophagales bacterium
ATGCACCAATTTGGCACTATCTAAGTCAAATTTGGTGCATTTTATTTATCAACAACCTGATAATCAGACGTTTATGGAGGAAAAGGGAAGCCTAATTAGTAATTTTTGAAATAAATAACAAATGAAAATATTTAATAAAATTTATTTTACTTCAAAAAAAAGTTCCTCTTTCAAAAAATTACCTTCAACATCTAAACCTTTTAATTCAATTTTATAGATAGCAGGCTTATCAGATGTATAAAATTCATTGCTAAAACTTTGATTTTTATCTAATTTTATAGAAGAGTTCCAATATAATAAGTTTCTAAAATCAGGTTTTTTACTTTCTACATCAGATTCATTAACGCTTTTAAAAATTGTTTTAGGTTGAATACCATCAAAATCAGAAACCAACCATTTAGAAGATATAGGAAACCCAGCCAAATCGCCTTTGTATGTTTGAAAATTAGCAATTCCACCCCAAGTTGATTTCCCAGTGTAGTACTTATTTGTTGTTAAGCTTATGGATTTAACTTTTAAAGGGCTAAAATTCATTAACGAATCCTCATCAAAAACAGGAACGCCATCTAACATAACTAAAGGCTTTTCAAGTAAATAACCTTTATTTTTTCTGTCTAAAATTTGAAAATTATATTTTCCCTTTCGTTTTTTTGCACCCATTCCCGGCACAAACTCTGATAATACTTCGTCAAAAGTTTTAAATCTTTCATAATTATCCAAATTATGGTACTCGTCTGGAGATCCAAAAAATAATGTAGTATCATAATTAATCAATTCATTTTTTATATTAGAATTATAAAAAACAGCATTTAATTGCATATTAATATGTCTTTGGGTAAGTTGATTTTCAGATAAATATTCAACATCGTTTGATAGATGTTTTTTTGTTTCAGTAGAAAAATCGAAAAAAGGACTTATGGGTTTAATTAAGTAACGCCTTCCTGTTGGTGAATATGTTTGAAAAATAGCATCTTGAAAACCGTCTATGTTTTTAGTTTCAAAAAATACAGTTCCATTTTCATTGCTTTTTGCTATAAAAACTTGAGGATATTTGCTAGGAAATGACAAAAAACACTCTACATTAGAAGCCAATGAACCTGTAATAGAATCAAAAACTTGTGCCATTACAACATGGTCATAAATTTCAGGAATAAAATTTTTAGGTTTAAAACTAGTATTTAGTAGTTCTTTCCATTTTAAAGTGTTATTATTTTTGCAAATCATAAATAAATCTATTTCGTTTTTTGTAAGATTTAAGTTATTAGATTGAGATTTAAAATCATAATTAAATCTATTTAAATCATCAAAATTAAATTTATTATTAATATTTAAAGAATCATAAGCAAAAACAGACATTGAAATATTTGAAATATTTTTACTTAAATTTTCGATTTTAAATGTAATTTTTTCACGTTTTTTGAAATTATTTTTAGAGAGATATAACTTAATAGAACTTAATTTAGGTTTTTCATTATAATAAAAACGCTCAACTAAAACATCTAGATTTTGAGAAAACAACACAAAATGAACAATTCCTTGAATTAAATCAGATTTAGAAATTTTTAGAGTTCCTTCAAAATTTGAGATTGGAATATTTTTAGCGACATATTTTTGATTTCTTACGTGGTAGAAAAGAATTAAGTTTTCATCTTTTTGTGAAGATTTAATAGATAAAGAAAGTGAATTATCTAAATCGTCTTCTACTTTCAAAACATAACCATCAGTTAAAATTTGAGGTAAGTTAGAATTAATAGATTCCCTTTCATTCATAACTAAAACTTTATAATTAAAATTTTTATTTGGAATGAACAAAACTTTAGAAAATCCAAATTTATTTGTTTTAAAACGTAGTAAGGTGTCATTTTTTTGACTCAAAATAAAACCATTTGTAGAAAATGGTTTTCCCTTTTTTTTAATTTGACATACAAGATTTGAAGAAATGTTATGTATTAAATTTCCGCTTTCAGGAAAGAAATTGACTGATATTGCATTTGTATCAGATTTAAGGACTTTAGCACTCGATTTAAAAGTATTTAAAATAGTTATTTCTTTTTTAAAGTGTAAATCTGAACTAAAATTTCTCATCCAAAAACTATAAGCACGAAGTGTATAAGTATTTGAAATTAAATTTGTTGGTAATGAAAAAACACCATCGCCAAGTCCATTATTTAATTTAATTTTCGTTTGTAAAATTGGTTTATTATTGTAATCTAACAATTCTACATATACAATTTTACTTAAATCAGATAATTGATTTGTGCTATATTCAGTTAAAAATACTGAAAACCATAAGTTTTCTCCTGCAATATAAGAGGCTCTGTCTGTATTAATATGTACAATTTCTTGATAATTATTTAATTTATATAATTCAAACTTTCTTAATAATGTATCAATCCTATTAGTAGGTTGTGCATTTAAGTACATTTGAAAAAAAATAATAAAAGTGAAAAAAAATAATTTTTTCATGGCATAAAAGATGGTTTTGTATTTGTACCTTTAGGAGCAATAAGTCTGCAATCAGCACATGATTGAGTAGCGACAAAATATCCTTGAAGAAATCCAGTTCGGTCTCTATTTTCTCTTAAAATCAAAAAACCATCTCTAGTAGCCTGACCTCCACCATCAGTTTCAATAGTAGATTCTCCACAATCAGAATCAAAAATTCTTACTGGAGGTGTGTCTTTCAAGTCAAGATTTGATTTGGTTTCTCTCTTTTGACTAATCGAATAAGGACTAAAAAAACCCAATACAGGATCATTTTTATCATTTAGATTAACAAAATTACCTGTTATTTTAGATGGTTGAGGGTCAAAAATACTTCCTGTGGATTGAGAATTTTTCTTTAAATCCTCCCAATATAGATATTCATCTTTTGTTATTGCTGTAATTTTTGCTAATATGCTATAATAATTATTAAATTTTTTTGAACTTACTTCAACATCTTGAATTTGAAATTTAGAAATGAAATTTTGGGTTAAATTTTCTGTAGAATAAGTAAGTATTTTATTTGAAGAATCCGATTTCCAGCATTTATAAATTTCATTTGGATTATTTCTAAATTTATAATCTATCACGGAACCTTCATTAAAATAAAACATGGAGGATTGAAAAAAGGCTCTATATTCCCAAGTTTCTACATAATTAATTCTATAATATTTATTTGTAATATTATCATCTTTAGCATCAATATTGATTTTCCAATTTTGAACTTTATTTTGTTCATTTAATCTATCTGGCTGGAAATTAATTTTCTCAATAACAGGAGCTTTTAATGCTTCCACAAAAGTTGAAATGTATTGCTTTCCGTCTGAAGTAATAATTTTTAAACGGTAATTTTTTCCATATTCTAAATTAAGGTTTGATGCAAAATAATGACCATCTTCAATCTCATTTAAAGAAAAACTTTGATTAAAATTATCTTCTAAGGTTAATTTAGCTGCTAATTCAGGCTGGGCTGGTTCTTTGCTATTTACTGCCTGCGAACGAGATAAAAGAATATCACAAGTTTTAAAATCAACATAAGCATGACCATTCACAACCAATAAACCTTTGGCATTTACTACTGGTGGAATGTAAGGTTCTATGCAACTTACTAAAAAAATAAAAATATAAGAAAATAGTAAACTAATTTTTTTCATATTTCCATTAATTAAAATTTCAAATTATAGGTTATTGTAGGTATTGGGATGCCAAAAATGGACATTTGATACCCTTTTAAATCACCATTTTCATCTGTTCTGAAAAATATAGAATACACATTTTGTCTTCCAGTTATATTATAAACCGATAAAGTCCATGAGTTATGAAATCTTTGGTTTAAGCGATGGTTTCCATCTAAATTAAAAGAAATATCGCTTCTAAAATAGTTTGGAATTCGATATTGGTTGCGATCAGAATAAAAAATTCTATCCATACCATCTATTTGATATTTAGCATTTGGTAAAGTTATTGGACGCCCTGTGCTATATACTATATTTAGTGAAAAACTCAATCTTTTAGTAAGTTTATAATTTCCAATAAAATTAACACTATGAGGTTTGTCAAAATTTCCTGCAAAATATTCTCCATTATTTACAACCACATCCAAATCGGGTCTATCTATTTTTACAAAAGAGCGAGAAAATGTATAACTAATCCAACCATTTAGTTTCCCTTTTGTTTTTTTAAGCATAAATTCAGCTCCATAAGCCTTTCCTTGGGCGTTTATAACATCTCTTTCTAAATTTTGATTAAGTAATAAATTTGCTCCATTTTTGTAATCAACAGCGTCAATGATATTTTTATAATAAACTTCTGTGGAAATTTCATATATATTTTGTTTTAAATTTTTGTAATAACCTAACGAAAATTGATCACCAATTTGTGGTCTTATATGATAATCACTCAACTTCCAAATATCTGTTGGGGTAATAGCTGTGGCGTTATTTAATTGATTGATATATTGGCGATTTCGATTGTAAGACAACTTAAAGGAAGAACTTTCAGTTATCGAAAATTTTGTAGAAATGCGTGGTTCTAATCCGGCATAAGTTTTGATTAACTGACCATTAGTAAAAGCATCTACTGAAGTAATATTATCTTCATTTAAGGGTTTATTTTCTTCATATTTAGTTACTGTTTTTGCTCCCAAATAATTAAACATCGAAACTCTCAAACCACCATAAATTGAAAAACGAGGAGTAATTTCAAAATTATCAGCTATATAAATGGCTGACTCAATGGCTTTTTCGGGTTCAATAATTTTAGGTTTTATAATTGATTCATTACCGAAAGGAGTAAAATCTCCTGGACTTATTTGATAAAGTGTGGATGCAAATCCAAAATCAAGATGATGACTATTGCCTAATCTATGTTTAAAATCCGCTTTTAAATTGTATTGATTCAGTTTAAAAGCCAAATCAAAGGCATTTACAGGATTCAAACGACTTTCTACACCATATCCATAAAAACTATAAGTACCTGTAATTTCACTAGAAAAATTAGTATTTATTACTTTATTCCACTTTAAAGACAGATTCCGATTTATATAATTGTAATTTGTGTCTGGGCTAAAACTAAAAACATCTTTACTTAAATAACCCGAAATTCTAATTGTATTTTTTTGATTTAATCTATGAGTTAATTGAAAATTAGAATCCCAAAAAGAAGCATTATTGTTTTGAAATATTGGAAGCTGAATTTGTTTTAAAAGGAATGTACTCCAAGAACTTCTCATTCCAAATAAAACAGAGGTTTTATCTTTAATAATTGGAATTTCGAAAGTTCCTTTTGCTGTTAAAAGACCTAAGCCTAAATTACCATTGAACTTTTTCATGTCTGCATCTTTGCCATTTATTTTCAAAACTGAAGATAACCTGCCACCATATTCGGATGGAATTGAGCTTTTATGTAGTTCAACATCTTTTACTACATCGGGATTAAAGCTCGAAAAAAAACCAAATAAATGTGATGGATTATAAATGGGTGCTTCGTTGAAAAGTATTAAATTTTGATCTGCTCCTCCGCCCCTAACAATCAAACCTGTACTACTTTCTCCTGCAGTTTGAACACCAGGTAAAGCCATAACTACTCTTATAATATCGGTTTCTCCAAAAACACTTGGAACTTGTTTTATGGCTTTCATCTCCATTTTTTCCATGCCCATTTGCATTCTTTCAACATTTGATGTTTTTTTATCTGTAATTGTAACTTCATTAAGACTTACAGTTTCTTCAGACATTTCAATATTTAGTTTACCATCAGAAAGTAACAAAATTTGTCTTTTAGTGTTTTTCATTCCAATACTTCGGAATTTAATTTCATGTTTTCCTTTAGGTAGTTTCATAGAAAAAAAACCATTAGCATCCGTAGAAACAGTCGTAGATTGATTATCGTCTGCATAAACTATTGCTCCAATAATAGATTCTCCTGATTTTTCATCTTTTAAATATCCAGAAATTTTAGCATCACTACTAGAATTAGCAGAAGCTTTTGAGCCAATTTCAATAATTTTATTTTCAATGGCAGATTTAATAGCTGACTTCTTTGCTTGAGAAGTGTATTCAGGAACTGAATTGATATTTTCCTCTACATCTGACTCAAAATAACGTACAGGTAATTTTGTACTTATTGGTAAGTTTTTAGTAATAAAAACTTGATTTTCGTGGATAGAAAACCTAAAAGATGTTTTTTTTGCTAAAAAATCAAAAATTTCCTTTGCTGATTTATTTTCAAAAACTTCATTTAACTTAATACTATCGGTTTGTAAAGGATCATAAAATATGCTCAAATTACTCATAGACTCAACTTCTTTAATAAAAGTGTTAAAACTACCACCTATTAAAGTAGCATTGAATTTTTTAGAATCAGAACTTTGCGAAATTGCTAAAAATGAACTTAAAAATAACAATAAAAGTAAAAATTTATATAAAGTAATTTTAATTTTCAATCGTACAAAACTTTAGTAATTTAACATAACTATTTTCTTCATCTTTTTTGAAATCTAGTTTCAAATCATTGCATATTTTTTTAATATCTTTATTTGGAAAAACACTTTCAAAAGAAGATAAGGATTTAATTTTGAAAGTATTATTTTCTTTTAATAAAAAATAATCTTTAGTTTCTTTAAATTCAGTTATTATTTCCGATTCAATCACTGATTCACTTTTTATTTTATTAATTTTAGAAAGAAATAATAAATTTTCTGAATAAAGTTGTTTATAAAATCCAGATTCAATTTTTGAAGTACTATCTGAATTTATATTTAGAAAAGCTTGTCCTAAAATAGTAAAAGATTTAATTTTAGATTTGACAAGTTCAATTTTTAAGAAGCCACCCCAATGTTGTAGAATAAGTTGCTGTGAAACTGTGTTATATTTTAAATATATATTTTGATATACATTTTCATTATATATTACGTCCCCTAAAAGCCATGCTTGATTTCCAAAATAGGGATGTCCTTTACTTTTAGAGTCAGTTTGCCTGTCTTCTTTTCCATTGTAAATTGAGGAATTATGCGAAATTGAAGAATTATAAGTGTTTATAGCATTTTCCTTGGCAATATTTAACAAAGAATCTTTATTTTGAGCAAATATAAACTGGTTTGTTAGCAAATAAAGAATGCTTAAAAATCTAAATAGATGATGAAATATGTTAATTTTCTGAAGTTTTAAATTATTGAACAAACATACTAAAAAATTAATCAAAATAGAGAAACAAAAAAAATATTTTTTATATAATATTATTTTAAATCTAAGCTAGTAAATATTTGCAATTAAATTTTTAGAAAACTTCTCCATTATTTTAGGGAATTCGCATTTAAAATTACTAGATTAAAAGCCCCACCCTAAATCCCTCCCCAAGGGGCATAGCCGTCAATCACTTTTAATATAACGCCCTAATATATAGGGGGTTATGTGAATCAAAGGATGTGGTAAATGCACTTTTTGAGGTTTTAAC
>REAG01000280.1 GCA_004294265.1 Cytophagales bacterium
ATTTTTTAGATTACAACGATGTTCCGCCCGATAACAACGGAAGTGAACGTGGAATTAGGAATGTAAAAGTGAAAACTAAGGTTTCGGGTCAGTTTAAGTCGTTAGAAAATGCCAATATTTTTGCCGTCCTAAGGTCTGTAATTGATACTTCTATCAAAAACGGAAAACCGATTTTGGAAAATCTTAATTTAATAGCTAAATTAAGGGCTGAATAGTTACCTTTTTTTACTTTTGTTTTTTTGAAAGAAGCAGGATTTTGAACATATAAGTAATATTGATAACCGATTTTAGTCATATTTACAAATATTTTATCCAAACTATTCGTAATTTTATCAATATTTACTATAAAAGTTGTCTTTGATTTTTCAATTTTTGAGTCTATAAATTCTTTTTCTTTCAAATCTTGAATTACACTTGTTAGCCGAGAGCGTTTTAATCCAGTTTCGAGTTCAATTCGATTTAAAACTACAATATCTAAATTATTTCTTTGATAATAATGTAACAAATATTCCAATACAATAACTTCTTCGAGAGAAATAAATTTAAAATTATATTTAGTTAATCGGCTGATATTAAGGCAGTTATTTCTAGGCATTATACTTTTATTTACACAAAAGTAGTGTTACAAATCTGTAAGATATAAGACAATTATACACATACTTATCAACATGTATTAAAATTATACTATGCAATTAATTTTTAAAAATATGGGTCTCAAAAAACCAATACTCTTCTACAATTGCTCCAAACCCGTTGTAAAAGTAAGCTACATTTTCGATTTCTGAACCTTCAAAATCTAAAATATATCCTTTATTAGCATACTTTTTAATGATTTCATTGATTAAAAAATAAATAACATTTTTACTTCTACCCAAATTAGTTGGAGCGGCAATTAAGTAATATATTCTTTTATTAAAAATGAAAAATAAAGAACTTGCTAATATTGTTTTATCATTATCAATGACTTCATAAATAATTGCTCTTTCATACTTATTTGCTTGCAAAGCTAATGGTAATAATTTATTATAATCACTATCTTTTAATCCTTGATAATGTTTGCCATAAGTTTCCTTAAAAATAGTTAGTAATGTGTGTATATTATCTGAATTTATTTCTTTTTCTATTAATGCTAAATTAAATTGTGTGGCTTTGATTATATTTTTTTTATGATTTTTTGAGAATTTTTCTTTTAAAATTTCATATTCTTCATTAAGTTTTAGAATGAGATTGTTTTTTTTAAAAGTCCATTTTTCTAATCCACTTTCTTTTGTAAGATGAATATTTATAAGTAAGTATTTTTTTTTTAATTTATTGATTAATATATTTGAAAGTTTAGAAGTAGTTTTATTACTTGTAAAAACACCAATTTGTTGGCAAAAAATAGGCTGATATAGATATTTGATCAAATATTTTTTTTTCCAGCATAAAGGAAAAACACTTTCGTAATCATTTTCTATTAATCCATCCCAATTTTCTGAAAGCACATCCAAATACCATGAAAGGGCATAAATTTTAGGATTTTCGGAATTTAATACGCAAAAATCCCATTTTTTTTTATCTATGTTTTGATTTTTGATAAATTGTATAGACATTTTTAAAGACTTTTAGGAAGCCACCAATTCTGCATCATCTTTTTCAATCCGCAAATTATCTATAATGAAAATTTGCCTTTCAGGTGTGTTTTTGCCCATAAAATAACTCAAAAGCTTAGGAATTGAATTGTCTTTTTGCAAAATTACAGGATCTAATCGAATATTCTCGCCAATGAAACCAGCAAACTCATCAGGTGAGATTTCTCCTAATCCTTTAAAACGAGTTATTTCGGGTTTAATTCCGAGTTTGGCAATGGCATTTTTTCGCTCATCGTCTGTGTAACAATAAATAGTTTCTTTTTTATTTCTTACTCTAAAAAGCGGTGTATCAAGTACATAAACGTGTCCATTTCTTACTAAGTCTGGAAAGAATTGCAAGAAAAAAGTCATAATTAATAATCGTATGTGCATGCCATCTACATCTGCATCTGTTGCAATTACTACTTTATTATAACGTAATTCCTCAATGCCGTCTTCTATATTCAAAGCATGTTGCAAAAGATTAAATTCTTCGTTTTCATATACAATTTTTTTTGTTAAGCCAAAGCAATTTAAGGGTTTTCCTCTCAAACTAAAAACCGCCTGCGTTTGCACATCTCTTGCCTTAGTGATAGAACCACTTGCACTATCTCCTTCAGTAATAAAAAGGGTAGAATTATATTTATTATCGTTTTTTTCGTCCGTAAAATGAACCCTACAATCTCTTAATTTTTTATTATGAACTGCCGCCTTTTTTGCTCTATCGTTAGCAAGTTTTTTGATTCCTGCAATGTCCTTTCTTTCCCTCTCTGATTGTGTAATTCTTTTTAACAAAGCATCAGCAGTTTTTGGATTTTTATGCAAATAGTCATCCAATGCTTTTCCTAAAAAATCATTTACAAAAGAACGCATCGTTTGCCCATCAATCGATACATTTTGTGATCCTAATTTTGTTTTTGTTTGGCTTTCAAAAACGGGTTCTTGAACCCGAACCGAAATGGCGCCCACAACCGACATTCTTATATCGGAAGCATCAAAATCTTTTTTGTAAAATTCTCGAATGGTTTTTACCAAAGACTCTCTAAATGCTGCCAAATGGGTGCCTCCTTGCGTAGTAAATTGCCCATTTACATAGCTGTAAAGTTCTTCTCCGTACGAATCATTATGCGTAAGCGATATTTCTATATCCGATCCTTTGAGGTGAATAATAGGATAACGGAGCTGTTCTTCATCCGTTTTGGAACGTAATAAATCTAAAAGTCCGTTTTCAGAATGATATTTTTTTCCATTAAAACTTACTGTAAGTCCTGCATTTAAGTAGGCATAATTCCACATTTGATTTTCCAAAAATTCAGGAATAAATCTGTAATGTTTGAAAATTGAATCATCAGGTTGAAACTGAATATGAGTTCCGTTTTTGGCAGAAGTTTCGCCCTCTGGATGATCTTTAGTAAGATTTCCTTTTGAAAATTCCGCAATTTTTGTTTTACCTTCTCTAAATGATTGAACCTTAAAGTAGTTAGAAAGTGCATTTACAGCTTTTGTACCAACGCCATTTAAACCCACAGATTTCTGAAAAGCACCTGAATCATATTTGCCTCCTGTATTAATTTTTGAAACGCAATCAATCACTTTTCCAAGCGGAATTCCACGTCCATAATCACGGACCTCCACATTATGTTCCGTAATTTTTATGTCAATTTGTTTTCCATTTCCCATCACGTGCTCATCTATGGAATTATCTACAATTTCTTTTACAAGAATATATATCCCATCATCGGCAGCTGATCCATCGCCTAATTTTCCAATATACATTCCCGGTCGGAGCCGAATATGTTCTTTCCAATCAAGCGATTTTATACTATCTTCGTTGTAAGTTGGTTTAGGATTTAGCAGGTCTGACATATTTTATATTGACTTATTTGCAAATAATCAAATAAAAATCATTTAGTTATCCACTTTAATAAATATTTTAGTTTTAATTTTAAGAAAGAATTTACCAATTAATTATTTTACGACATATTTAGCATTTTAAGCTTAATTAAATAAGTATAATTCCTTTTTAAATACCATGTTTAATAAGGATTATTTTATTTACTTTTTTTTAATTTTGAAATCAACACTTTAGCTATTATTTTTAATAAATTTTTAAATCATATAAATTCTCTAATTTTGAATACTGTAAAAGAAACATTAGTACGATTACACTTTTTTCATAAGATTTCGCCTAAAGAAAATAAGTATTTATTATTACTTTTTTCTATCATTTGTTTGCTTGTAGTTTCACCTTTTTTTCAAGAAACAACAACCGCTCGTTTGTTTTTTTCTTTGTTGATTTCTGTTGTTTTATTATCTGGTTTATATGCTGATTTTGAACTCAAAAGGATAGATTATATCGAAACTATATTAGGTTTTTTTGCCATAATTTTAACTTGGCTTGATTATTTTATTACAAATAATATTACGCTCGATTTTATTACTCAAGGTGCTTATGCAGCTTATTTTCTTTATTTTACTGTTGAATTAATTTCTAGAATCGTAATAAGTAATCAAATATCGCCTAATTTAATTTATGCTTCTATTGCAGGTTTTTTCATGCTTGGTTTGTGCGGAGCAACTATGGCATCTATGCTCGAATTAGCTTTGCCAGAAGCATATAAACTTCCTGAAAACGTTTATTTTCATAATTTTGAAAATTTTATTTATTATAGTTTTGTTACTATCACAACTGTAGGTTATGGCGATATGTTACCCATTCATCCAGCCTCCAAAACGCTGGCAATTTTATTGTGTGTTTGCGGTCATTTGTATTCAACTATCGTAATGGCAATAATTATTGGTAAGTTTTCTAGTAAACAAAATAGTCATTAAAAGTAATAAAATTAAATTAATTTTTATAATACTTTTTTATTAAACGATTTTCTTTCATCCATTTTTTACTTTTCAACCTAAAATAGTACATTTGTAGTCTCTTAAATTTTAAAAATGTCAATTAAGTACGAAATTCAAGTTTACAATACGCTCACTGATAAAAAAGAAAAATTTGAACCACTCAACTCGCCTTTTGTAGGAATGTATGTGTGCGGTCCGACTGTTTATAGCGATGTTCATTTGGGTAATTGTCGTACTTTTACTTCTTTTGATGTAATATATCGTTATTTATTATTTTTAGGTTATAAAGTTAGATATATAAGAAATATTACTGATGTTGGGCATTTGGTGGATGATGCAGATGCAGGAGAAGACAAAATTGCAAAAAAAGCAAAGCTCGAAAATCTTGAACCTATGGAGGTTGTTCAACGATATACCAATGGCTTTCATGATGTGATGAAACAATTAAATAACCTTACGCCTTCCATAGAACCCACCGCTACTGGGCATATTATAGAACAAATTGCTATGGTTAAATCATTGATTACAAAAGGTTTAGCTTACGAAACCAATGGTTCAGTTTATTTTGATGTTTTAAAATATAATGAAATAAAAGGCGATTATGGCAAACTTTCGGGTAGAGTTTTGGAGGATTTATATGCCAACACAAGAGATTTGGATGGACAAAATGAAAAGCGAAATAGCCTTGATTTTGCTCTTTGGAAAAAAGCCATGCCCGAACATATCATGCGTTGGACTTCGCCTTGGGGAGATGGTTTTCCGGGTTGGCATATTGAATGTTCGGTAATGAGTAGTAAATATTTGGGTGAACAATTTGACATTCATTGCGGAGGCATGGATTTAAAATTTCCGCACCACGAATGTGAAATTGCCCAATCAACCGCTACTTTTGACAAATCTCCTGTAAAATATTGGTTTCATACCAATATGCTGACCATTAACGGAGCAAGAATGGGAAAATCAAAAGGAAATTCTATTTTACCAGCCGAATTATTTTCTGGAAATCATACTTTATTGACTAGACCATATAGCCCTATGGTTTTGCGTTTTATGATGCTCCAAACACATTATAGAAGCACGATGGATTTATCAAACGAAGCACTTTTGGCTTCAGCAAAAGGATATAATAAGTTACTTAATACTTCTATTATTCTTCAAAAACTTACGCAATCTGAATTAGGAATTTTGAATGAGAAATTAGATTTAGAAATAAATTCATTTATAGAAAAGGCTTTTGAGGGCTTGAACGATGATTTTAATACAGGAATTACTATTTCCCATCTTTTTAATGTTTCTAAATCTATCAACGCCTTTTATAACCGACAGGCGGATGTAAACACGATTTCTAAGCAAACTTTTGATAATTTAAAAACCAATTATGAATTACTTTTTACTACAATTTTAGGATTAAAAAATGAATCAGATTTGGCATTTTCAGGCTTGGCTACCGATATTTTACAAATTTACAAAATGGCAAAAGATGAAAAACAATACGATAAAGTTGATGTTATCAGAACGATGTTTAAATCTCGTGGATTAGTAATAAAAGATATGAAAACGGGTGTTGATTGGGGTTTTGAAGAATAATAATATTTTTTATTCTATAAAATTTTATTTTAGGTAAGGATTATACTTTTTTTCATCTCCGATTGTTGTGGTTGGTCCGTGTCCAGGATGTAAAATATAGTTGTCTGCCAATTTAAAAATCTTATTTTTAATACTTTCAATCAGTGTTTTGTGGTTTCCTCCTGGCAAATCGGTTCTACCGATGCTTCTATGAAAAAGAACGTCTCCGGCAATGATATTTTTAGAAACTTCATCTATAAAAACAATATGCCCGGGCGAATGTCCTGGTAAAAAAAGAATATCTAAAACGGTGTTTCCAAAAGTAATTTTTTCGCCTTCTGAAATAAAAATATCGGCTTCCGTTTCATCATAATTTGGATAGCCGTACATGGCTGCATATAGTTTGACAGACCTTAAAACCTCTTGCTCAATAGGATGAATATGAAGTTTAAGTTTATACGTATCTTTTATGAATTTATTACCCAACACATGGTCGATATGACAATGTGTATTGAGTAAATATTTAGGTTTAAGTTCATTTAAAGCTATGAATTGCATTAATTCTATTCTTTCTTCTTTTTCTATACACCCAGGATCAATGATGACACATTCTTTGGTTTCATCAAACAAAACATAGGTGTTTTCAGAAAGGGCATTAAAAGTAAAAGTTTGAATTTGAAGCATGGTGAATTGAAATTTTTAATAAATAAGAAAAAAAAAATCCTCTAAAAATAAAGGATTTTTATCATTTAACAATTAATAAATATTAATTTGTAGTTAATTTATATGTCTGACCGTTTGTATCTGAATCAACTGGGGCATCATCAACTCCTGTAGTACCATTTACGTCAGTTCTTGTTCTAGAATAAGTTGCACAGTCATTTTCTGCAGCTTTTTTGTATTGTTCAACGTAAACTTTTTTGGTAGTTGTTGATTAGGTACTTGCTGGAGAAGCAACACCATCATTAATTCTTGATGATGTTGAAGTACACTCGCAAGTAAAATTTCCTTTGCTGCTACAAGCCATCATGGTGGCAGATAATGCAGCGATTGTTATGATATTTTTTAACATTTTTTCGTTAGTTTAAAGATTATTTTTCAGTTAAAGTACAAGATTTTTTTCTAGTGTTTGTAGAGGTTACTACACCACTATTTGTGTTAGTTCTAGTTTCTTCATACGAAAGACAATTTGCCTGAGCAAAATCTTTATTCACTTGAGTCATCACATAAGATTCTCTATCATTATATGAAGCTGGACTAGCTGTTCCACCAGCAGGTGTAAAAGTTGAAACATCAGGTTTACATTCGCATGTAAAATCTCCCTTACTGCTACAAGCTACCATGGCACAAGCTGCACCTATGGCTAAAATTTTTTTTTAAGCATAACCCCTAAATCCG
>REAG01000281.1 GCA_004294265.1 Cytophagales bacterium
TGATTTAAATGCTTGGAATGGCTGGAGTGACAATTATCAAATCTTTATTTTACTAAAAAATGGGATTAGGCCAGATCAATTAACTCAGCGATTTTCGGCAATTGTAAGAAAATACATTGACAATAACCCACTTTCCGTTGACAAACGATTTGTACTTAATCCCTTATCAGAAATTCATTATACGAGCAATTTAAGTGGAAGAATGGCAAATATTAAGCATCTTAAAACTTTATTCTCAATAGGATTACTTATTTTGTTGATTTCCTGCTTCAATTTTATAAATTTAAGTACAGCACAAGCGTTCAAACGTGCGAAAGAAGTAGGGGTTCGTAAAGTCATAGGTAGTAGTCGTTTGTCACTCATTTATCAATTTTTAATTGAGGCTGGATTAATCACAGGGATAGCTGCTCTGATTGCAATTTTAATTAGTCAGATCACATTGCCATTTATCACCTCTATTTTAAATGTTTCTATAAAAATTTCTGACTTACTAACTTGGCAAAATAGTTTGTTTGTAATAGGACTGCTATTGTTAACAACTATATTAGCTGGTATATATCCTGCTTTAAGATTATCGGGTATGGCTCCTATTAAGGCTTTAAATAGTAATAGCTTAAAAAAGGGACAAAAATGGTTTTCCATACGCCAAAGCCTTGTAGTAACTCAGTTTACAATTTCCCTTATTCTTTTTAGCTGTACTTTTCTTATGAATCAGCAACTTTCTTTCTTCAAAAAAGCTGACCTTGGTTTCAATAAGAATGCTATAATTACGGTGGCTTTACCAGACAATAAGGGGGCAAAACTTCAAACATTTCGTAATCAATTGTTGGCATCTCCACAAATAAAAGATGTTAGTTTTTCCTTAAATAGTGCTTCTTCAGAAAGCAATTGGATGCAAAGAACGCAAACCCGAGTAGGAGCTAAATCTATTGATATTAAAACTCAAATGAAGATGGTTGATCCTCATTATCTTACTACTTATGGAATAAAATTATTAGCAGGACAATTCTTTAATGAAGGAGACACATTGACAAAAGCAGTTGTCAATGAAGTTTATCTTAACAGAATGGGTATTAGCCGTGCCGAAGATGCTATAGGGCAAAAAGTGTATTTTGGAAATGGCACAGAATCTGTAAATATTATTGGAGTTGTCAAAAACTTTAATGTCAATTCGCTGCACCAAAAAATAGACCCTACTTTGCTGCAAGTTGTGCCACAACATTTTTATCAAGCTGGAATCAAACTTGTTAACACTGATTTAAGTACTGATAATCTTCAATCCTCGATAGCACATATTCAAAAAGCTTGGAAAACAGCTTTCCCCAATCAAGTATTCGAATACAAATTCTTTGAGGATGAATTAGAAAAAGCTTATCAATCTGAAATTCGTATGTCACAACTTATCGAAACCTCAACTTTCATTGCTATTATGATTGCTTGTTTTGGTTTATTTGGGCTGGCAACATTTACTGCGGAACAAAGAACTAAGGAAATAGGTGTACGAAAAGTATTGGGAGCTTCGGTAAATAGTATTATTTTTTTGCTATCAAAAGACTTTCTGAAATTGATGCTAATCGCTTTTATTATTGCTACACCCATCGCTTGGTGGGCTATGAATCAATGGTTGCAAAACTTTGAATTTAGAATTCATATCAGTTGGTGGTCATTTGGACTTACAGGGTTAGTAATGGTCTTTATCGCCTTACTAACAGTAAGTTACCAAGCCATTAAAGCTGCTTTGATGAATCCTGTGAAGAGTTTGAAGACGGAATAAATAATAGGCCACTAATCGGTACGCCGAAGCGGCACGAATTATTAGTGCATTAATGGCAATAAACAAACAAAACTATGATACGCAATTACTTTAAAATCGCTTTTCGTAATTTACTGCGAAACAAACTTTACACAACACTAAATGTGCTGGGTCTGACATTTGGACTAAGTTGCTTTTTACTGATTGGACTTTATTTGTTCGATGAACTTACTTTCGACCAGCAACATAATAACGCCGACCGCATTTTTCGTGTGATTGAACACCGAAAAACACCGATAGAAAATAAGAATATAGCGGCTGTAAGCTATAAATTATCGGAAGAATCGCCAAAAAGTATTGGCGAAATCGAAAATATTGCTCGCATGACTCAGTTTGGAAGAGATAATCTTGGAAATACACTTGGTCAGAAGAAATTTCTGGAAGACATAACGGTTGCCAATAATGGCTTGATGGAAGTGTTTGACTTTGAGGCAGTTGATGGAAATCCAAAAACGGCATTAAAAGAACCTAATTCGATTGTCATTGTGGAAGATTTAGCAAAACGACTCTTTGGCGATGCGAAAGTTGTAGGAAAAAGCGTAAAATGGGATGGCTACGAACAACCATTTACGATAACAGCAGTAATTAAAAACCACCCTCGAAATTCAAGTTTTAGTTTTAGTTCTGTTTATTCTGAAAGTACATATTCATCTGATACAAGTTATGTAAATGACAATGGCCGAGATTGGTCATCTAACGGATTCATAGTTTTTGCACTGTTGAAGAAAAATGCCAGTTCAGCAACAGTTTCACCCAAATTAAAGAACTTACTTGATGCCAATTTCAAGTCAGAGGCAGGTACTTCTATGACTTACTCGCTCCAATCCTTGAAAGATATACACTTACATTCCGAAAATATCATCAATAGAATATCAAATTCGAATGCAACATCTTCAAATGCGGGTTCAATGTTTTATATCAAAATCTTCGCAATTATTGCCCTTTTTGTATTGCTCATTGCGTGTATCAACTACATGAATCTAACGACCGCAAAGGCTTCAAACCGAAGCAAAGAAATCGGTATAAAAAAGGCCATTGGGGCAATTAGAAGTCAGTTGATTACGCAGTTTCTAACTGAATCGATTTTGGTAACCTTCATTTCTTTTATTTTATCGGTTGTTTTGGTCAATCTGACATTGCCTTTTTTTAATGATTTTGTCAACAAAGAACTCTCCCTTGGACTTTCGACCAATTATCAAATTTGGTTGGCCACAATTACTGTTGTCTTTATAACAGGTTTTTTATCAGGCACTTATCCCGCATTTATGCTTTCTCGTTTTAGTCCGATATTATTATTGAAAAGCCTAAAAATCCCGAATAGGTCTGATTTTTCGTTACGAAAAGGCTTGGTTATTTTTCAGTTTACAATTTCGGTGGTGATGATAGTTGCTACCATCGTATTATTTTTTCAAGTAAAATTCCTGAATAACAAAGATTTGGGCTTCAATAAAGAATTTTTGTTGGTGGTTGATATTAATAGTGGAAAAATACGTGAGTCAGCCCCTGTCATTATTTCGGAGTTTTCAAAGATTCCGAACGTAAAAAATGTATCAACGACTTCACGAGTGCCAGGCGAGTGGAAAAATATTCCTACCATAAAAGTTAAACAAATAGGAAGTGTCGATGAACACAAAGTTTCATACTTTCTGGGAGTTGATGAAAACTTCTCAAAAACCTTTGAAATTGAATTATTGAAAGGAAAAGCCTTTACTGGAATGGCCGATTCAGCCTCGGTTGTTATCAACGAAACTGCAGCCAAAATTTTGAATATCACAGAACCGTCTGACCAAATACTCGAAATTCCAGAGAGATCAATGGGCGGAAGTTTTAGGCCATTACGTGACGATCAAGTATTTAGAGCAAGGGTAATGGGAATCGTAAAAGACTTTCATTTTCAGACTTTAAGAGAGAAAATTGCTCCAATGGTAATGGGGTATCAGCGAAATCCTATTCATAATATTGACTATTATACTTCAAGAATCGAAGCCAAAGATATAGAAACAACGTTAAAGAAAATGGAACAAATTTTAACTAAAATCGACCCCGAAAATTTGTTTGAATATCATTTCCTCGACCAACAATTGGCACTTTTTTATGCCGAAGATGCTCGCCGTCAATCTATGCTCATTTGGGCAGCTTTGGCAACAATTCTGATTGCGTGTCTGGGGCTTTTTGGATTGGCAACCTACGCCGCCGAACAGCGAATAAAAGAAATCGGTGTAAGAAAAGTGTTGGGAGCAAGTGTAGTAAATTTAGCTACTTTGCTCTCAAAAGATTTCTTGAAGTTGGTTTTGATTTCTAACGGCATTGCTTTCCCGATTGCATGGTGGGCAACCGACAAATGGCTACAAGAATTTGCCTATCATATCAAAATCCAGTGGTGGTTTTTTGCTTTAGCTGGAATAATGGCTATTGCAATTGCCCTACTCACCGTAAGTTACCAAGCCATTAAAGCTGCTTTGATGAATCCTGTGAAGAGTTTGAAAACGGAGTAAAAAGGTTAAAAGCCTGAGGAAAAGCCAATAAAGTACCTTTTCCTCAGGCTTTTAACCTTTAACAAGAAACTAAAATTGATTTAAAAAATCAAAAGCATTTAAAATGGGGATATTTCGAAACGGATTTAATATTAGCAAATCTTCATCACCTGTGATGAGGCAGTCGGCATTTGCTGTTATGGCAAGCTCAAGGAATTTGTTGTCTTTGGAGTCACGGCAGTCTGTGATGGTTTCGGTGTGGCTGACAAATTTTACCGCACTTCTGTATTCTTCAATAGCCCTTTTTCTATCAGTTAGTTGTACATATTTATCAAATTTTGGCCTTAAAAAAACAGTTTCCAGCTCACTGAATGTAATATCGCTTACAAAAATAAGCCCCGTAGTTTTTGCTAAATTATATGCCTTTTTAGGGTTAGAGTTTGGAAACATAAACGCACTAACAAGTGTATTTGTATCAAAAACAAAAACTTTACTCATCCTTCAAAAGGTCTTTAAGAATTTCCTCAGTGAGTCCATTTTGTTGTGCTTGCTTGCCAATTTCTTCCAAAATAGTTTCCAATTTTTGAAAATGAATTTGGCGATCAACCATTTCAATTTGTTCTTCAAATTTTTTCTCAAGACTTTTCCTTATCGCCAATGGAGAATTTCGCCATTTTTTGGCAACAGAATCATTCATTTCAATTTCAACAGTTTCCATAATCAATATCGCTTTTCACAAAAATAAATAATTTTCAAGAAAATGCTCAGAAACTACCTCAAAATCGCCCTCAGAAACCTCGTTAAGAACAAGGTTTACTCTTTTATCAATATTGGTGGCCTTGCCATGGGTATGTCGGTGGCCATGCTCATTGGGCTTTGGATTTATGATGAATTGAGTTTTAATAAATACCATAAAAATTATGATAAGATTGGTCAAGTACTCATAAAATCAATAGATAATGGCGAAATACATGTAAACAAAACCATGTCGTTACCAATAGGTTTGGCACTTAATTCCAGTTATGGAAGAGATTTCAAACATATAGTAATGGCAAGTAATTCTCAGGAGCATATTGTGTCTGAAGGAATTAAAAACTTCAATGGAAAAGGTAGGTATATGCAAGCCAATGCACCAGAAATGCTCACTTTAAATATAGAATCAGGAAGTTCAAAAGGCTTGAAAGATTTAAATTCTATTTTGCTTTCAAGTTCATTTGCAAAAATGATTTTTGGAGATGCCCCTCCATTGAATAGGATAGTAAGAATTGATAATAATGTTGATGTACAAGTGGTCGGAGTATATTCAGATTTACCAAGTAATTCTGAGTTTAATGACTTAAATTATATACTCCCATGGGATTTATTAATGTTTTCAAGAGGAAAAGAATGGTATGATTATTCGCTAACCCAATGGAATAGTAACTTCCTGCACATATACGTTCAACTTGCCGAAAATGTGAGTTTTGAACAAGCTTCGTTTAAGATAAAAAATTTGAAACGAGACAATATGGATGCTGAATATGCTTCCAATCGAAAGCCAGAAGTGTTCATCTATCCAATGAAAAAGTGGAACTTATATTCCAAGTTTGAAAATGGGGTTGGCACAAGCGAAAAACTTCAATCCATTAAATATTTTGGAATAATTGGAATTTTTGTATTGTTATTGGCTTGTATAAATTTCATCAATTTAAGCACCGCAAGGTCTGAAAAAAGAGCCAAAGAAGTAGGCATTAGGAAAACTGTTGGCTCCGTTCGTGGTCAATTAATTACTCAGTTTTTGAGTGAAGCATTTTTAACAGCAATTTTGGCTCTTTTGGCTTCGATAGTCATAGTTATTCTTCTCTTGCCTTGGTTCAATAATATTGCCGAAAAAGAAATTTCATTCCCTTTTTCGAATATACTATTTTGGTTAGCAAGTATAGGATTTACAATTATAGTTTCAGTGCTATCTGGTTTATATCCAGCCTTCTATTTATCAGCTTTTAAGCCTGTAAAAGTTTTGAAAGGTGCTATCCAAGTCGGTAGGTTTTCAGCCATACCGAGGAAAGTATTGGTTGTTACCCAATTTTCGGTTTCAATAGTTCTCATTATTGGTACAATTGTGGTTTTTCGGCAAATCCAATTTTCTCAAAACCGCCCCATTGGCTTTGAAAGCGATGGTTTGATATACTTTGACATGAAAACTGACGATATACATAAGCACCATCAGGTTTTTCATGATGAATTAATGAAGACGGGAGTTGTAGAAAACATGGCTGAATCGGATGGAACTATAAACGAACTTTGGTCAAATAATACCGATATTTCTTGGAAAGGAAAAAACCCAAACGAACCACTACAAACGGCTTTTGGCACAATAGGTGTTAGTCATGAATTTGGAAATACCGTCGGTTGGAAGTTTGTAAGAGGGCGTGATTTTTCAAAAACTTTTAATGACTCCAATTCAGTGGTTGTAAATGAATTTGCAGTAAAATTTATGGGTTTAAAAAATCCAATTGGGGAAACGATTCAAAGAGGCGACATTAAAAAATACACGATTGTGGGCGTGATAAAAGATGTATTAATGGAAAATCCTTTTGAACCAGTATCACCAACGATGTTCTTTTTAGGACCTTGGAATAAAGCTACTGTTTCTATTAAAATTAAACCAAGTATAAGCACAAACGAGGCTCTATTAAAAATAGAAAGTGTTTTCAAAAAATATGCACCAAGTATGCCCTTTGAATTCAAATTTGCTGATGAAGAGTTTGCCAAAAAGTTTGCATCAATTGAGCGAGTTGGCAAATTGACTACATTTTTCGCCATTTTGGCCATTTTTATATCATGTTTGGGCTTATTCGGATTAGCCAGTTTTGTAGCCGAGCAACGCACCAAAGAAATCGGCATCCGTAAAGTGCTTGGAGCTACTGTCGCCAATTTATGGCAATTGTTGAGTAAAGACTTTGTGGTTTTGGTCATTATTTCATGCCTAATCGCAGCACCAATTGCTTATTATTTTATGAGTGAATGGTTGCAAAAATACACGTACCGAACAGAAATAAGCTGGTGGATTTTTGTGGTCGCTGGTGTTGGGGCTTTGGTCATTACTTTATTGACAGTTAGCTACCAAGCCATCAAAGCGGCTTTAATGA
>REAG01000330.1 GCA_004294265.1 Cytophagales bacterium
GTTCATTTCGATAATTTAAAAAAACGCAGACAGGGTTCAAAACCCTGTCTGCGTTGCTGTCGATTTATAGGAACACTCTTTTCGAGCGGTTTTTTCAACCCTCGAAAAGTTTGGAAGTATAGCAGCCGCAACTTCTCATATCTTTGCAATATCAAAAAAGAGTACAATTTTTGACGCAATTAAATAAACACCAAAAAGGGTAAATATAGCGAACACTTAGCATGATTTTTCAATGCTGATCCGTAGGAAAAACCCTTTTTGTTTTCTTCTATCTGAGTTTGAACAGTACTTAAAGATGCAAAACTAGCTTTGCAATCTAGCATAAAATATGAGTAAAACCGATAAGATGAAGATGTTATTTTAAATTACTTTATTACTAAATATTTTATGTTTTTTATCCCATGAAAAATCTCAAATATGCCTCAGGCATTGATGTATCCAAAAGCGATTTTAAAGCCTGTATCTCTGTTATTTCAGAAGATCAATCTATTAAAATAAAGGCAAGTCGCACGTTTGCAAACACGCAAAATGGCATTTTAGAGTATGTCGATTGGGTAAGAAAAAATCATAAAGAATCCGAAATTCCATTTTTTCATTTGATGGAAGCAACGGGTATTTACCACGAAAATTTAGCTTGGAAGCTATTTAATCTTGATTTCAAGGTTATCATAGTGCTGCCAAACAAAGCTAAAAAGTATTTGCAAAGTTTGGGATTGAAAAGTAAGAATGACAAAATTGATGCCCAAGGATTGTCAAATATGTGTGCCAGTCAGGCAATTGATTGCTGGAAACCGATTAGCAAAAAGATTTATGAACTCAGAAGTCTTACTCGATTGCACGAAGATATTTCGGTGCAACATACGGGTTTTAGTAACCGGCTTCATGCCTATGATTATGCGATGCACGAATTAAAAGATACCATAAAAAGTGTCAAAAAAATACTAACGCAGATGGAAAAACAAAAAGAATTAGTGGAGCAAAAAATCAAAAATTTGATTACAAATGATGTGGAATTAAACAAAAAATATGAGATGATTTCAAAAATAAAAGGCGTTGGATTGATTTCATTTGCCGTTTTGGTGGCAGAAACGGATGGTTTTGCTAATTTTAATAATGTCCGACAATTAACCAGTTATGCGGGTTATGATGTGGTCGAAAATCAATCGGGAGCACGCACGGGTAAAACTCGAATTAGTAAGAAAGGTAATTCTCATATTCGTAGAATTATGAACATGCCAGCTTTAAATGTAGTAAAATTTGAACCCATTTTTAAGTCATTTTACGAACGAATTTACGACAAAACGGGCATAAAAATGAAAGGCTATGTGG
>REAG01000146.1 GCA_004294265.1 Cytophagales bacterium
AACGATTCAAGAATTATTTTCTGCCTTAGAAAATGGAAACAGTAATACTGGAGGTGCTTATATTGAAAAAGAAGGTATTGCCTATCTTATTCGAGGAATTGGATTAGCTCAAAATATTGAAGATATTAATAATATTTTAATTAAATCAAATGGAACAGTTCCTGTATATGTCAAAGATGTTGCCAATGTAGAGTTTGGGTATAGTGTAAGATATGGCGGAATGACAATGGGCGGGAACGGAGAAGTTGTGGGGGCAGTTGTGTTGATGCGAAAAGGCGAAAATGCTTCAAAAGTGGTGGCAAATATCAAAAAAAGAGTAACTGAAATAGAAAAAATGCTACCTGACGATTTAAAAATTAAAGTTTTTATTGACAGAGAAAATTTGGTAAACAGAGCTATTAAAACGGTTGTAAAAAATCTTTTTGAAGCTTTTTTAATTGTGGTTTTTGTAGTTTTTATATTTTTAGGAGACTTTAGAGCAAGTTTATTGGTGGCATCCGTGATTCCTTTATCATTATTTACAATGATAATTTTGATGAATTACTTTCATGTTGGCGGAAATTTAATGTCATTGGGTGCGATAGATTTTGGCTTAACGGTTGATCCAGCAATTATTGTAGTTGAAAGCGTTGTGGTTTCATTGGCAATGGGACTTAAAAATGTAAAACCACATTTGATTCAAGATGCCAAAGATTTAATAGTAAGAAATGCTACATTTGAAATAAAAAGGTCTGTTGTTTATGGTGGACTCATAATATTAATTGTGTATTTTCCAATTATGACTTTAAGTGGCATTGAAGGAAAAATGTTTACTCCGATGGCATTGGCAGTAAGTTTTGCTATTATTGGAGCAATTATTTTGGCTTTAACTTATGTACCAATGATGAGTGCTTTGGTTTTAAAACCACACGACCCCGAACATAAAAACTTTGCCGATAATATGGTTAATGCCATGCACCGTGGGTATGAACCGATTTTGCATTTTTCATTTAGATTTAAATATACAATTATATGTTTTTCATTTGCTATGTTGTATGTAGCTTGGCTAGTGTTTAGTAATATGGGAGGTGAATTTATTCCAAAATTAGATGAGGGAGATTACAATATCGAGGTACGTAATCCAGTCGGTGTTTCCTTGACGAAAACTATTGAATTATCAAACACTATTTCAAAAATTTTACAAAGAAAATTTCCCAACGAAATAGAAACATTGGTAGCAAAAATAGGTACTTCTGAAATTCCAACTGACCCTGTTCCTTTTGAATCCATGGATTTAATGATTACAATGAAAGATAAATCTTTATGGAAAGTAGCAAAAACAAAAGATGAGTTTACTGAATTATTATCCAAAGAACTTACTAAGTTTCCTGGTTTGACAATTTCCTTTTCTCAGCCCATAGAAAGTAGATTCAATGATATGATTTCGGGTGCAAAAACAGATGTAGTAATAAAAGTTTTTGGAGATGATTTAGATAAGCTAACCAAAATTGGAAATCAAATATCAGGAATTTTAAGAAAATTAAATGGTTCTGCCGATGTGCAAGTGCAAAAATTGGGTGGATTACCTCAAATAATGGTAAAATATGATAGAAGATTAATTGCTTACTATGGCATACAAATTTCAGAAATAAACAATTTAATTCAAGTAGGTTTTGCAGGATCCAAAACTGGAAAAATATATGAAGGCGAAAACAGATTTGATCTATCAGTAAGATTAGATAATGAAAATAGAAATGGAATTGAGGATTTAATGAATTTGCAAATCAATACCAATAAAGGAATAACAATACCTTTAAGAGAAGTTGCTGAAATCAAAATTGAAAAAGGAGCTTCTGAAATATCGAGAGAAAATGGGCAAAGAAAATTAAATGTTGGTTTTAATGTTCGAGGTAGAGATATTGAAAGTATAGTTTCAGAAGCACAATTAGCAATAGATAAACAAATAACTTTACCAAATGGATTTAGATTAGATTATGGCGGTGCTTTTGAGAATTTATTACGAGCTAAATCAAGATTATCAGTTGTTTTACCTTTATCATTAGTTATTATTTTCTTTTTATTGTATGCTACTTTTGGTACATTTGGAGACAGTTTATTGGTTTTTAGTGGAATTCCACTTTCGGCAGTTGGAGGAATTATTGCACTTTCAATGTCGGGAATGGCGTTTAGTATTTCTGCAGGAATTGGTTTTATTTCGCTTTTTGGAATTGCAGTTTTAAATGGAATATTACTTATTGGGCATTTTAAAACCTTGGCAGGACGAAGAGGAATTGATGATATTTACGAAAGAGTAGAAATTGGAATTAAAGAACGGTTTAGGCAAGTATTAATGACTTCAGCCACTGCAGCTTTAGGATTTTTGCCAATGGCATTATCACATGGAGCAGGTGCAGAAATTCAAAAACCACTTGCAACAGTGGTAATTGGTGGATTGATAACTTCAACAATTCTCACTCTTGTTGTTTTACCAATTCTTTATATTGTATTTAACGACAGAAAAATAAACTTAAGATTTTAAAAAGATTACTAAATTTAAAAATAACTAACTAAAAAATATGAAAATTTCAATTTATTTCCTTTCAATTCTTTTGATTTTTAATGCTTGTACTGAAGAAACTCACACTGAAGTTAAGGTATCTGAAACTGAAAAATTAGCCATTTCTTTGCCTATATCTAAAGAACAAATAGCATTAATGGAAATTAAACTTAAAACTTTGGAAGAAAAACTAATTTATCCATCTATTATGGCAAATGGTGTTGTAAAACCTAAACCTAACCACGAAGCTGTGGTTACGCCACGAATATCAGGAATGTTAGATAAAATATTTATTCTTGAAGGAAATTATGTAAAAAAAGGGGACGCCATGTTTTCTATCAGCAGCCCAGAATTGATTTTAATTCAACAAGATTTTATGAATGCTTGCGTGAATGTGCAATTATTTCAAAGAGATTTTGAAAGACAAACGGAGTTGAAAAAAAATAATATAGGTTCAACTTCTGATTTTCAATTAGCTGAAAGTAAATTTTTAGCAGCTATTTCAATGAAAAAATCATTAGAACAAAAAGTAAAATTACTAGGCTTAAATGTGGAAAACCTTACTAACCCCACAACTGCAAAAATTGTAAGCGAAAAAATTGTTTTTGCACCTTTGGAGGGATTTATAAATAAACTAACTGCCAAAATCGGAATGAGTGTAGATCCCATAACTACATTAGCTGAAATTATAGATTTGACAGAATTGCATGCAGATATTTATTGTTATGAAAAAGATTTAGCTCTAGTAGGCGAAAATCAACAAGTGGAAATAATATTTGTGAATAAAAACATTCCATCAACAAAAGGAAAGATTTTTAGAATTTCACGTACAGTAGATAAAGATACACGGTCTATTGTTATTCATAGTGTTTTTAAAGCTCCAAAAGGATTTTTAATAATGCCTGAAATGGCAATTACAGCTAAAATTTTAGGAATAAATGCAGGCAAAAATTCCAAAACAGTACCTTTGACATCAATTTTTGACGAGGCAGAACAAAGTTATGTATTTTACACAAGCAATAAAGATACTTCAAAAGTGATGAAGTTTTACAAAGCTAAAGTAAAATTAGGAGCTAGTGATGGAAATAATGTAGAAATAAATTTTGAACAAGTTGTACCTCATAATATTTTAATTGCTACTACAAATGTAAGTAATTTACAAAGCGAATTTGCAAAGTTTGAAAGTGCAAATTAGGTGGTAAATATTTATTTTTTTCTAAAAAGTGAATCGCTTAGATAAATCTATAATTACGGGATTATTTTTATCGCAACATGATCAAAATGCACTAATTGATTTAGGTTTTAAAACCTTTCAAGAATCTTTCAATGTTTTGGGATATTCTTTAGGAACAAAACCTGCATCCATAAAAAATTATAGAGACGAATTTGATTCTTTATTTCCAAATAACCGAAAAGGATGGCATAAAAGACCAATAAGAAGTTATTGTAAAGTTTACTTCGACCAGTATAGTAATTTAAACTTTGAAGAATTTTCGAGTTTAGTTAAATCGTTTTTGATAGAAAATTACGAAATTGAGAAATTTTTAAAAAAAATAGAACGTAAAGATTTTTCTGAAACTGTTGCAAAACGATTATTTACAGGTAAAGCCGCTGAAGAGTATTTTAAAAGTGAGTATAAAAAAATTCAAATATTTAGTCCACTTGAACTAACCGATACAACAAATATGGGTTGTGGATTTGACTTTAAATTATCTTTGGAAACTAACTTCTATTGCATTGAGGTTAAAGGATTAAACGAACTAAAAGGGTCAATTTTACTTACTGAAAAAGAGTTTTATATGGCTCAAAATATGAAAGAAAATTACTGTTTGTTTATAGTTAAAAATTTTAAAGAAAAACCGCAACATGATATTGTTTTTGATCCATTAAATTCGAGGTTAGCTTTTAAAGAAATTAAAAGTGAAATTATTCAAACTAACTTTAGAGCAACAATATGATAAAACATAAACTATGTAATTGCGATGAAGAATCTTGGGAGGAAATTATAGTTCAATATGACAATCATTATGGAAATAAAAATGTAATTTATTTTCATTGTGATGATTGTGGAGATGACTTTAGAGTTGAGGATTTTGAAACTGGGGAAGAAGTGTTTTGGGATGAGAGACCCATTGAAAATGATTTTTAAAACCCATGAATTATTGCTTAAATCATTTTGGAAACGGAGAAATTTCAATTACAAAAAAAGGTAATTTAAAAATAGGTAAAATTGGTATGCAACGAAAAGGCGGAGATAATGGTCGAAAATCAGCCCAAATGTTACAATTTAAGTTATACCCAGCAGATTTGTTTGAAAATGAATAGAAAACAATAAACTTATTTTTAAATATTTATATATAAAAATTACTAAAATGAACAAACACCCCAAAGGATTATATTTACTTTTTGTAACTGAAATGTGGGAGCGTTTTAGTTATTACGGCATGAAAGCTTTGCTTGTTATTTTTGTAATTTCTAAAATAACCGAGGGCGGTTTGGGTTGGACTGATGCTCAAGCAGGAAATTTATGGGGAACTTATACGGGTCTTCTTTATTTAACTCCGATTATTGGCGGTTATTTAGCAGATAGGTATTTTGGAAATAGAAAAGCAATACTTATTGGCGGTTTTATTATGATGCTAGGTCATTTTGCACTTGTTTTCAATTCTATGATTGCTTTTTATATAGGTTTGGGACTTTTAATCATTGGTAATGGATTTTTTAAACCAAATGCAACTTCAATGGTAGGGCAATTATATCCTGATGGCAGCCCTTTAAAAGATAGTGCTTATATTATTTTTCATATCGGAATTAACCTCGGCTCGTTTTTTGGTGTTTTATTATGCGGATTTTTGGGTGAAAATTATGGTTGGCATTTAGGTTTTGGAACGGCAGGTGTAGCAATGGCTTTAGGATTACTAGTCTTTTATTTTGGTCAAAATAATTTAGGAGAAATTGGTTTATTCAAACCCAAAGCCACAAATGAAATGGGTATTTTTGAAAAAAAACTTACTTCAACTGAAACTTCAAAATTAAAAGCATTGGCTGTTTTAGCTCTATTTTCAATTATTTTTTGGATGACTTATGAGCAAGGTGGATCATCGATGAGTATTTTTGCAAAAAAATATACGGACAGATTTATTGGAGGATTTGAAGTTCCAAGTAGTTGGTTTCAATCTTTAAATCCACTTTTTGTTTTTACTTTTGCCCCTTTGTTTGCCTGGCTTTGGACTTATTTAGGTAATAAAAATCCTAATTCAATTCTTAAACTTGCCATTGGTTTAGGAATATTAAGCAGCAGTTTCATTGTTTTGTATTTTGGAGCTAAAGATATTCCTTTAGGTGCTGAAGTAGCAAAAGTTTCAATGTTTTTTTGGATTGGAGCCATATTTTTACAAACTATTTCTGAGCTTTTCTTTTATCCTATTGGTCTTTCACTTGTGAGTAGTCTTTCTCCTAAACATTTAGGTTCGATAATTGTAGGAGCTTGGCTTTGTTCATTTGCTGTGGGCAACTTTTTAAGTGGCGTTATGGCAAGTATGATAGGAGAAATGAACCTAGGTAGTTTCTTTATGATTCCTTTTTATTGTGCATTTGCAGGATCAATAATATTATTTTTATTATATCCGATATTAAAAAAATGGATTTATAATTCTTGAAAAAAATAGAATTTTAAAAAAAACAATAAAAAAGGTCTATTGCAATTAAAATTTATTAAAAACAATAGACCTTATAAATTTATATTTAATGATTCACTCTTCCGTTTGTAGCTTCGAAAATTTGACTTAAAATATCTTCAATGCCATATTTCCAATTCCAAAGAGGATAATCTTTTTTGAATTTTGATAAATCACTAATCCACCAAATATGGTCACCAATTCTATTGGCTTCAAGGTACGAATAGTTCATTTTTTTACCAGTAATAATTTCTGCTTTTTCAATGGCTTCTGCCATCGAACAATTTGAAAATCGACCTCCACCAGCATTATACACTTCGCCTTGTTTTGGGTTTTGATAAAAATGCCAAAACATATTTACTAAATCCCAACTATGAATATTGTCTCTAACTTGCTTTCCTTTATATCCAAAAACTGTATAATGTTCGCCTGTAATAGCACATTTCATTAAATAGGATAAAAATCCATGCAGTTTAGCTCCTGAATGATTAGGACCTGTAAGGCAACCACCTCGGAAAATACCAGTTTTCATTCCAAAATATTTGCCATATTCTTGAACTAATACATCGGCTGCAACTTTTGAAGCACCAAATAAAGAATGTTTGGTATGATCTATACTAAATGTTTCTGGAATTCCATTAGCAAAAAACTCATGTTTAGTGTCTATTTCCCATCGTTTATCTAACTCAACCAAAGGTAAGTAATTTGGATTATCACCATATACTTTATTCGTTGAAGTAAATATAAAAACTGCTTCTGGGCAATGTAAACGAGTCATTTCCAACATATTTAAAGTACCAGTAGCATTGACTGAAAAATCAGTGAAAGGCTCTTTAGCAGCCCAATCATGGCTAGGTTGAGCTGCAGTATGAACAATTAATTTAATATCAGAACCAAATTCCTTAAATATTTTTTCTAAATCATCTACATTTCTAATATCTGCATTTCTTGAAGTATAATTTGAATATTTATCTTTCAATCTATCGTTATTCCAAACCGTTGAAGCCTCTTTTCCAAAGAAATATTCACGTAAATTATTATCGACCCCGATTATTTTGTCAAATTTTTCTGAAAAAAATTGTACAGATTCACTTCCAATTAATCCTGCCGAACCTGTTATTAATGCTATTTTCATTTTATATTTTATTGTTTATTGTTTATTGTTTATTTTAGTTTGTTTTAAGGTATTTTATTTTATTTATATATATTTATCAAACTGATTATAGATATAATAATTTAATTTTTATAAAAGAAAAATTAAGCCTTTCCTGCATTTAATTCGTCTTGTAACTTTTTCAGTTCTTCAAATTTACCATCTCTTGCCAAAGCTGATTGTTGAGGCCAAGTAGTTGGGTCATGCATTTGAAATCGTGAACCAGCATTAACGAGAATTGTTTTTAAAGTTTCAAAATTAGCATTTGCTAAATCAGAGAAAGTAAATATCTTACCATTATTTAATAGTTCTTCTATTTTAGGACCAATTCCTTCGATTATTTTTAAATCATCTGGTTTTGGCTTTGCTGCAAAATTTGGAACAGATAAATTCAAATCAACTGACTCAACTTTAGAAGAAACGGAGGCTTTAGGAGAAGAAATTCCTCTTTTGTTGCAATCATCTAATTTAATAGATAAGTCGGTATTTGAGCGTTTAACATTGCCCAATTCTATCATTAAATCATTATTTTTCTTTTTTAATTTTTCGATTTCTTCCGAATCAACAGGTGGTGTATAGGCATGTTCGGTTTTATTTCTAAATAAAAGCCAAGCTAAAATAAAACCTAAAATTGCAGCACCAATTAATAGAATTAAGATTTCAAAAATTGCAGTTGATTTGTTCATGGGATTAATATTTTCGTACATAATATATTTTGATTTAATTGATTAATTATTGACTATTATTTGAACTCTTCGATTTAGAATTTGACCTTCTTTAGTAGAATTATCTGCTATCGGTTCGGTTTCACCTTTAGAGGTTGGCGTTATGCTATTTGAACTTGCCCCATATTTATAAAGTGATTTCATTACTGACTCAGCTCTACCCTGCCCCAAAACCATATTTGTAGGTGCTGAACCAACATTATCTGTATGTCCAATAATTAAAATCTTAGCATTAGGATTAGCTTTTGAAAAATTCGCTAATTCTTTTAAACTTTTTTCAAGTTCTTCATTATTGATATAATCTGTGCTTTTATATTTAAAAACAATATTGAAAGATTTGTTATAAGTTATTTTTTCCGTGGTTGAAATGTTAGGTAAAATATTGGTAGAATCAACTTGACAGAAGTTTGATGAAATTACCAAACTTGAATCGAGAGTTGGTGCAGAACTAATATTGGCTATATCTACCTGATTAACAGTGGTTTCCGCAATCGTTTCGTCACACAAATATTTTATTTTACAAATATACCAATAAGTTGAACCTAAGCTCCAAATAATAAAAGTAACTAAAACCGCCAGTATTTTCATAAATATGAATTATTTTGAAATTATTTTTTAAAAATATACATATATATATATAATAGCAAAAAAAATAACTTTTATTTTCAAAATAAAAAAAACTACATTTTTTTTAATAAAAATTTTGTAGTTTAAAAATTAATACCTAATATTGCATCCCGTTTAAGAATAAACATTCTTCCTTAGCTCAGCTGGTTAGAGCACTTGACTGTTAATCAAGGGGTCCTTGGTTCGAGCCCAAGAGGGAGAGCAATCACAAAAACCTCATTTAGTTGATTCTGAAAGGGGTTTTTATTTTTTTAGTAAATAATTATAGCAAAAATTAATCTCTATAGAAAGTTTTTTTCATTTTAAAAACGTACTATTTGTTATATAAATAATACAAAACACTATGCCAAACGTATTTATAAGAACTGGGATTTTTTTAATATTATATTGTTCAAAAAGATTCTTTCGACAGATTATGTAAAAAATGATAGTGATTTTGTTGAAAATAAGGAAGATTGTAAAAAAAATAAAATAATTAAAAATTAAAAAAACTGTTAATTTAAATAAACAACTTTTCATTGTGAATATTATATACTTTATTTAATTTTTATATTTATTTTTGCAAAAAAAAGGTTTTGAATATATCTGTAATAATACCACTTCTAAATGAGGCAGAATCTTTGCCAGAGTTATGCACTTGGATTGAAAATGTGATGATAAAACATGATTTCAGTTACGAAGTTTTACTTATTGATGACGGAAGCACAGATAATTCTTGGGAAATAATACAAGAAATAAATACTAAAAACAAAAACATAAAAGGTATAAAATACAAACGAAATTTTGGAAAATCTGCTGCTCTAAACACAGGATTTCAACTCTGCAAAGGCGATGTTATCATTACAATGGACGCAGATTTGCAAGACAGTCCAGATGAAATTCCTGAATTATACAAAATGATTTTGGAACAAAAATTTGATCTAGTTTCAGGGTGGAAAGCCAAAAGATTTGATCCTATTTCAAAAACAATTCCCACTAAATTATTTAATGCCGCTACTCGATATTTATCAGGAATTCAGTTGCACGATTTTAATTGTGGATTGAAAGCCTATAAATCTCAAGTTGTAAAAAATATTGATGTTTATGGTGAAATGCATCGTTATATACCTGTCATTGCCAAATGGAATGGTTTTACAAAAATTGGAGAAAAAATAGTTGAACATAGAGCCAGAAAATATGGCACAACAAAATTTGGACTTGAAAGATTTGTAAATGGATTTTTAGATTTACTTTCTATTTCTTTTGTATCAAGATTTAAACGTAAACCAATGCACTTTTTTGGTTCTTTAGGTACTTTATCGTTTTTAATGGGATTCTTTGTAACTTTATGGGTATTAATTGAAAAACAATATTGCATTTTTAATGGATTAAAAGTAAGAAATGCAACCGATCAACCTTTATTTTTCCTAGCTTTAGTGGCTTTAATTATGGGAATACAGTTTTTTTTGGCTGGATTTATTGGCGAGATGATTAATGTTTCTTCCTTAAAAAAGGATAGTGAAGGATTAATTATTGATAAAACTTTTTAATGAATAAAATATTGCATTCATTTTTAAAATTTGTTATCTATTATTAAAATTAGGGTTATATTTGGGTTAAAAATTCAATAAAAATACATGATTTTATCTTTTTTTTTAATTCTCTTCGTAGCATTTTTAATACTTTTTATTGTTCCTATAAATTCCAAATCTTTTGTAAGTGTAATAATATCACTTTTATTAGGAATAGTTAGCTCTTTTTTTGCCGTATATGTAATGCTAAATTCTCCAATTAATTACCTTTTGGATGATACAAATGTAATAAAAACCGAAATTGGAATTGATTACTTATCTGCATTTTTTATTATAATTATAAATATTGTAGTAATAATTTCAAGTATTTATAATATTGGATATAATAAAAATCAATCTAATATTGGTAAGCTGAATTTACACTATGCTTGCATTTCAATTCTTCATTTTTCTATGTTAGGCGTATTAGTTTGTCAAAGTTTTATTCCATTTTTAATATTTTGGGAAATTGTAGCGGTAAGTTCCTTTTTATTAATTTTGTATGAATCAAAAAGTAAAGAAATTATAAAAATAGCTATTAATTATTTGGTTCAAATGCACGTTTGCATGCTTTTTTTGTTAATAGGTGCTTTTATTTTAATTTCAACTACAGGTATTTACACATTTGAAAGTTGTAAAACTTACTTTGAAACACACAATAATTTCTTTTTATTTCTATTGTTTTTTATCGGTTTTGGCATGAAAGCAGGTTTTGTTCCATTGCATACTTGGTTACCAAAAGCCGACCCAGCAGCACCCAATTCTGTGGCTGCCATTATGTCGGGAGCAACCATAAAATTAGGAATATATGGTATTTTAAGAATTTTGATTCATATAAAAACTCAACAATACGAAATTGGAATGTTTTTAGTAATAATAAGTTTAATTACAGGCTTATTTGGAATTATAAATGCCATTGTTCAAACAGATATAAAAAAATCACTAGCTTTTAGTAGCATCGAAAATATTGGAATCATTGGATTAGGATTAGGATTAGGATTTATAGGGATTGCAGTCGAAAATTATAGTTTAGCATTTTTAGGATTAGCAGGTTCAATTTTACATATTTTTAACCATGCTATGTTCAAGTCTTTACTTTTTTTGGGAGCAGGAAATATCTATATTCAAACCGGAACAACCAATATGAGCCTTTTGGGCGGTATTTTAAACAAAGCAAAAGTGAGTGGAACTATTTTTTTAATCGCTTCGCTAGCTATTTGTGGTTTACCCCCTTTTAATGGTTTTGTGTCTGAATTTTTAATTTATGATGGCATCATTGGTGAATTTAACAAAGGAAATGTTTCAATAGATGTGTTATTATTGGTTTCACTTTTTGGAATTTCTATTATTGGTGGTATGTCAATAATTAATTTCACTCGTATGTTTGGAATGACATTTTTAGGGAAAAGAAGAATGAATCTATCCAATTCAGAAATAAAAGAAGTCTCACCTTGGATGTATATTCCACAAATATTCCTTGTATTAATAATACTTTCAATAGTAATATTTTCTACATATTATATAGAATATGTTCATTTAGTTATTCATCAATTTCTACCAAAATATCATGTCATTCCGTCAGAAGCAATGGCTCCACAACCTCAAATATTAATTGTTATTGGAATTTTAATTTTATCAATAATGATAGTTAGTTTTATCAAACATTACTTTAGTAAATCTAAAATTATAGAATTTGGTCCTACTTGGGGTTGCGGTTATACAGGAGAAACTTCTAAAATGCAATACACCCCCTCTTCATTTTCAGAAAGTTTTGAAAATATTACAGGACAATTATTGAATACAAACATAAAATTTAAACCAATTGATAAATTAGAAATTTTTCCAACATCAAGAGCGTACACGAAAGCAAATAATGATATTTTAGATGAAAACTTTTTAGATCCACCCATTCATTATATTCAAAAAAATCTAAAGCTATTTTCAATTTTCAAATCAGGTAATACTCAGACTTATGTTTGGTATGCTTTTTTATTTTTATTAATTTTATTTATTCTTACATTTTCAGAAATTATTTAATAAAAAATATGATAGGAATATTACTAACCATTGTAAGCAGTTTTTTTTTCTTAGGAATCATCGCATTTACTAAAAGTATTACTCAAGGACGAAAAGGTCCGGGAGTTTTTCAACCTTTGAAAGATATTACACGTCTTTTCAAAAAAGGTTCTGTATATAGTTCCACAACTTCTTATATTTTCAAAATTGCTCCAAGCATCTATTTTTGCAGCGTTTTGTGTGCATTATTGCTTGTTCCATTTCAAAGTCAAAAGGCATTAATTTCCTTTGATGGAGATTTTATTATGTTTGCTTATTTACTTGCTTTAGGTAAGTTTTTTATGATTTTATCAGCATTAGATACAGGAAGCCCTTTTGAAGGTATGGGTGCAAACCGTGAATCACTTTATTCGATGTTGGTTGAGCCAGCATTTTTTATTTTGATGGGTTCATTTGCCATGTATACAGGAAAAACCTCTTTTCAAGATATTTTTTATAACTTTATAGACTTTCAAAATCCTACAACCGCTTTTTTAATCATTATTGCTGCCTATATTTTAATAATGATAGCCATGATAGAAAATAGTCGATTACCAGTAGATGATCCAAAAACGCATCTTGAATTAACAATGGTTCATGAAGTTATGATTTTAGATAATAGTGGATTTGATTTAGGTATAATTATGTTTACTTCATCCCTTAAATTTGGAATGTATGGACTTTTAATTTGTAATTTATTTACAGATAGTACCATGAATTTATTAACTCAAATTTCAATATTTATACTTGTTCAAGTAATATTTGCAGTTTTAATTGGATTAATAGAAAGTTTTAGAGCAAGAGAAAGGATGAAAAAAAATCCTGTTTTTATTTTTACACTAACCGTTTTATCTATGATGGTATTTTTTGGTGTTTTGTTGATGATGAATAAAATGTAGATTAAAAAAGTAGAATTTTAAGAAAAAGAATTTTAAGAAAATAAAAAAGCTAATATCTTGATAG
This sequence comes from Cytophagales bacterium, assembly GCA_004294265.1. Classification (GTDB taxonomy): domain Bacteria; phylum Bacteroidota; class Bacteroidia; order Cytophagales; family UBA9547; genus REAG01. The sequence goes on from REAG01000146.1 coordinate 13,287, forward strand.
TCAAAATATTAGCCTTGTAGCGGGGAGCAGGATCGAACTGCCGACCTTAGGGTTATGAATCCTACGCTCTAACCATCTGAGCTACCCCGCCATTTCAAATGGGATGCAAATATAGCAAAAAAAATCTTTCTAAAAATTATTTTTAATAAATTTACAAATTTTCTTTATGTTGATATATAAAACATTCATTTTATTAAATTTGTAAGTAGCTCAAAATTAGTAAATTAAATAAAAAAAATGATTAAAATTGGTATTTTCTTTGGCGGTCAAAGCCGAGAGCGAGAGATTTCTTTTGCAGGCGGAAGAACGGTTTATGATAATTTAAACAAAGATTTTTTTGAACCAATTCCAGTTTTTGTTGATAGTTTAGGTAATTTTATTCAATTAGATTGGCAATTTATTTACAAAGGAACTATAAGAGATTTTTATCCTTCCGCAGAGTTTTATCCAGAAAATGATAAAAATTTTCAATTATATATTGAATGTTTGGGTAAATTATCTGACTCAGAAATTCAAAAAATAATCTCAAAAGTTGGAAAAAAAATACTTCCAAATGAATTTGAATCAATTTTTGATGTTGCATTTTTGGTACTTCACGGACCGCATGGCGAAGATGGAAGCATCCAAGGATTGATGGAATGGTATAATATTCCTTACACAGGCTCAGGAATTTTTCCATCTGCGATTGGAATAAATAAAATTATTCAAAAACAAATCATGTTTGCCAATAATTTTCAAATCCCAGAGTATGAAATTATAGAAAAAAAAGAATTTAATTCCGAAAATAAAAAAGATAATTTAAAAACATTATTTGAGAAATTAAAAAATAAACTAGGATTACCTTTAGTAATAAAATCACCTAATCAAGGGTCTTCTATTGGCGTTTCAATCGTTTCTGAAAATAGTTTAAGTCAATTTCAAGAGGCATTAAATAAAAGTTTTTTTATCGTAGAAATTCAAAAAAATGAATGGATTTCAAAAAATGAAAAAGAAAAGCAAATTTTTGCAAGAGATTTATCTGATATTCGTTCGGGAATAGGATTGCCCATAGAAATTCAAAATAAAACTATTTACTCTCCAAGCGAATTAATTAATTATATTACTAATTATTTCGATGCTAATTCTCAAAATATTTATATTCAAAGTGTTAATAATGAGGCTTTTATATTGATAGAAAAATTTGTAGGAGGTAAAGAATTTTCTACTATTGTGGTTCAAGACGAGAATGGAAATCCGATGGCTCTCCCTCCTACTCAAATAGTAAAAAATCAAGATTTATTTGATTATCGTTCCAAATATTTACCAGGAATGAGCCGAAAAATAACGCCAATTGATTTGCCCGAAAACGATATTAATAGAATTGCAAAAGAAACTGAAAGATTATTTTCGGTTTTAAATTGCAATGTATATGCAAGAATTGATGGGTTTTTCACAGAAAAAGGCGAAATTTTACTCAACGACCCAAATACAACTTCAGGCATGATGCCAAGTTCATTTTTCTTTCATCAAGCTGCCGAAATTGGACTTACACCTTCTCAATTTCTTACTTATATTATTTATCAATCATTAGTTGAAAGGTCAAAATCTTGTAAAAACCCACAAAAACCTATTCAATTAAAAGATGCTTTATTGCTTTTAATTGAAAACAATAAAGCAAATATATCATCTAAAATTCCTGTGGCGGTTGTGATGGGTGGCTATTCTACCGAACGGCATATCTCAGTAGAAAGTGGAAGAAATATTTTTGAAAAACTATCATCTTCTACTAAATATTTACCCAAACCTTACTTTTTAATTGGAAATGATCAAAAATATGAATTATATGAAATTCCAATTAATATAATGCTAAAAGATAATGCAGATGATATTAAAGATAAAATATTAAATCCTAAATTAACGCATCCTTTTGTAATAGAAACTAGAAATAAATTGAAAATAATTTTTGATAAATTCACAGATTATCAGTCGTTTGAATCCATAAAAACTGATATTGAATCGCTTTCAAAAAAAGTAAAAAGAGTATTTATTGCTTTGCATGGAAGACCAGGCGAAGACGGAAGTTTTCAAAAAAAGTTAGAAGAATTTGCTATACCCTACAACGGTTCGGGAGTTGAATCTTCGGCTTTAACAATAAATAAATATGAAACGAATGAAAAATTGATGAAGTCAGGTTTTTTGGTAGCAAAACACCAATTAATTACTTTTGAAAAATGGAAAAATAATAAAGAAAATTACTTAATCGAAATTGAAAAAGAATTTACTTATCCAATAATTGCCAAACCACATGATGATGGTTGTAGTTCGGCTGTTAAAAAAATAAAAAATAAAGCCCAACTAGAGGCTTATGGAAATATGATTTTTAGAGAAGAAAGCAAATTTCTTACTAAAGAATCAGAAATTTTAAGTTTAAAAGCAAACGAGGAATTTCCTCAAAAGAGTAGCTTTTTGATAGAAGAATTAATTTCTGCCAACGGAGCAAAGCACTTTTTGGAAATAACAGGTGGAATGATTACAAAAGCCATTCACAAAGGAAATTATATTTATGAAACATTTGAACCATCCGAAACACTTGCCAACGGTGAAGTTCTTTCTTTAGAAGAAAAATTTTTGGCTGGCGAAGGTCAAAACATTACACCATCTCGATTTTCAAAAGATAAAAATAGGCAAGAAGAAATCTCAACTCAAGTAAGAAATACTTTAGAAAATGTTGCAAAAACTCTAAATGTTTTGGGGTATTGTAGAATAGATGCTTTTGTAAGAATATTTGAAAATGGAAAAATAGAAACCATTATAATAGAAATAAATTCTTTACCAGGAATGACTCCAGCTACTTGCATTTTTCATCAATGTGCATTAAATGGATATAAACCTTACGATTTTATAGATTCAATTCTAGAATTTGGAGTAAATAAATAATAAATAAGTTTTGAAAAAATGTTAAGTATTTTAAATCACAAATTAGTAATTATTTTGATTAATAATTTGTGATTTATTTTATAAATATCCTAAAAATCATTTGCTTTTTCTTTCCAAAGTTTTATCATAATAAAAGCAAAAGCCATACCGCTAACGTGAGCAAAGTGAGCTACAATATCTCCGTTTATATCAATAATTCCTAAAAATAATTCCAAACAACCAATACATATTATAAAAACCCAAGCCTTTATTGGAAACGGAAATGGGAAAATTAGCATTTCTCGTTTGGGAAAAAGTAAACCATAAGCCATCAATAAACCATAAGTCGCACCTGAAGCACCAACCAAAGATGACATTGATTTTGCTTGAAAAATATCGTATGCATATTTAATACTTTGCTCTCTGTAGGCTTCATTAAGCGGCATTTTGGAATATTCGTGTAAAAATACTTGAATTAAATCTATGCTTTTGTTAGCATGCAGTTTCATGAATTCTAAAAATGCTTCAGGCGTTGGGTTTTGGATATAGGCTTCAATTTCTAAGTTAAGTCCGTACATTTTCATATAAGAAATCATACTAAAAATTACTGCGGCTCCAATTCCTACAATAAAATAAAAATACATAAATTTCTTACTTCCCCAATACATTTCTAGCATTGGACCAATAAAAAATAAGCTCAACATATTAAAAAATACATGCGAAAAATCGCCATGCAAAAACATATAAGTAAAAAATTGAAACGGATAAAAATCTTTAGCAAAAATATATTTCAAGCTAAAATAATCGGCTAAAGGCGGAAAAAGATAGCCGCTAACAATATAAGCAGCAAAATTAATGATTAAAAGTGCCTTAACAACTGGTGTGATAATAAAATTAAACATTTAGTAGAAATTTGAGCAAATATACTATTAATTACAAATAAATTTATTAAAAAATGATTGACAACTTAAATATAAAACTTTTATACAACACAATATTTGATTTTTTACAAATCTTGAAGAATATTTTCATAGTCAAATTGCAAATCAGGGTGTAATTTTTCAATTAGTTCTCTAATTTTCAAAAGCTGCCTGTCATATAAATTTTGAGAAGGAGTGTAATATTTTATTTTCAAATTAGAATTTTTTAGAGTCAAACAAAAATGAGAAAGCAATTCGATTTCGGTTTGTTTTATACCCGAAAATTTAATATTTTTTTGAGTAAATCGTAATGTTTTTTTTACAATTTTATAAGCATTATTATGATTTTGCAAAGAAATATCAACCAACATTAAAAAAATTTCATCTTTCACTTTTTCTATAAATGAGTTTTCATTTTGAGAAAAATTTAATAAATAATCAAGCAACTCTTTGTTTTCACGTTTGTATTTTGCCAAACGCAAACATAGAGTTGCCAATTCAGATGGATTTTTGTTTTGTAATTCTTTTTTTAATTCGTTAAGAGTTGCCATTTTAAATTTTAAAAACTAGGCATCAACCAATTTATTTTTTGCATTTTGAGGTTTTTTTAAAATAAATTCTGTTACATCGTGATAATCTTTTTCTGAAACATTAAAAAATTCTTTGTGAACATCGAAAGGTTTTTTACCGTTGGTTTCAATTTTGGTATAAGAACCATCTTCGCTCATTTCATAAGAATTAACATTATCTTTAAGATTATATGCAAGTATGTTTACAACTTCTTTTTTTAGTTTTTCATCTACAATTAAGTATAAAGATTCAATTCTTCTATCAAAACTTCTTACCATAGCATCTGCACTTCCACTAAAAACCATAGAATGTCCGTGGTTATGAAAATAAAAAACTCGAGCGTGTTCTAAATAATCGCCAACGAGAGAATATACTTGAATATTTTCACTTAAATCTTTTCGTTGTGGACGCACGCTACAAATACCTCTCACAATTAATTTTATGGGAACTCCCGCTTGCGAAGCGGCATAAAATTCGTCAATAATATCTTTATCTTGCAAAGAATTACATTTCCAAACTATGCCGCTAGGCAATCCTTTTTTGGCATTTTCGGCTTCATTTCGTATTAATTGCGTTAATTGTTTACGCATATTGTGCGGAGCCGTTATTAAATATTGATAATTTTCAGGTTGCGAATGTCCTGTAATTACATTAAAAAACTCAGAAACATCGTTTGCATATCCCTCGTTGGTAGTCAAAAGTCCTAAATCGGTATAAAACTTAGAAGTAATTTCATTGTAGTTTCCGCTTGAAATATGCACATATCTTGTGATACTTGAATCTATTTCTTGTCTTACAATAAGCATAAGTTTGGTATGTGTTTTGAATTTACCAACGCCATAAATCACAAAACAACCTGCTTTTTGTAATTTTTCGGCTTCTTGCATATTATGTTCCTCGTCAAAACGGGCTTTTACTTCGAATAAAACCGATACATTCTTACCATTATTTGCTGCTTTTAGTAAGGCATTAGAAATTCTTGAATCTTTTGCAAGACGATAAATAGTAATTTTTATGGCTAAAACTCCTGGGTCGCAAGCTGCCATTTCTAACAAATGAATCACAGGTTCCATGCTATTATAAGGATGGTGCATCAATAAATCTTTGTGTTTTAAATACTCAAAGAGATTTTCATGAGCAGGATTTGCATAACTTATTGGGTTTACTTGCCTATGTGGAGCTGGAATTGTTGCTCTCAATTCGGGGTGTTTCATAAATTGCATCAAACCCGTGTAGTCCACTAAACCATTGATTTCGAAAATATTAAACTCATCAATTTCAAACTTGTTAAGTAAAGTTTTATGCACACTTTTGGGAGCATTTGGTTCCATTTCAATCCTCACCACACGACCAGTTTTGCGGGTGTTGATTTTTTTCTTCATTTCGTCCAAAAAGTTAGTATCGGTTTCGTCTATATCTTCCGTAAAGTCACCATTTCTAGTGATTCTAAAAAGCGTAACCGACTGAATATCAACATTTCTAAACATTTTTTGCATTTGCCATCGAATGATTTCTTCTATAGGCAAAAACTGAATTTTATCCCCATTTTGAATTTCATAAAATCGAGGTAAATTTTGTGGAACTTGCACAAATGTCATCCTTTTGGCTTCCTTTTCTTTCACGGTTTCGCCTTTTGTAAAAACTGCAAAACACAAAACTTTATTCGTAAGAATTGGAAATGTATGCGTGTTATCATAAAGCATGGGTGTAAGCATCGGAAAAATAGTTTTAGTGAAATATTTGTAAACCTTTTCCCTATCTTCGTCTTTTATATCATTAATGCTAGCAATCGAAAAGCCACAATTCTGAAACTCAGAAGACAATTCTTTGCTAAAACATTCGTTTTGCTCTTTCACAAATCCATGAATATCAATTAACAATTTCTTACGAAACTGTTCGGCATTTAAACCTGAATAATCAATTCTATCTCTATTAAAATCTATATAATTATACAAAGAACCAATTCTAATCATGAAAAATTCATCTAAATTAGAACTACAAATACTTAAAAATTTCAACCTATCTAAAACCGACCTGCTTTTGTTTCGGGCTTGATCTAATACACGATAATTAAACTTAATCCAACTTAAATCTCTACTTATATATATACTTTTATCTAATGTTTTTTCTTCCTTACTGCTTATTGAGGTCATATTTTAATCTTTTTTTATTCGGGTTGCAAAATTAGTATATTAAATGTTAATAAAATGTTAATAAAGTACAATAATTTCACAAAATGAAAATAATAGCACAAATAATTTCGCTCGTTTTTCAGCCAACTTTGGCTGTAACTCTTACTTATTTAATCATTCAAAGTACTTTTCCAAACCTTTTATTGCCTTTTTTGAATGAATATTTCTTACCTTTTTTTTATCTTATTTTATTTTCTACTTACATTTTACCGTCTTTAGGAATTTTAGTTTTAAAATTTACAGGAAATATTCAAACTTTTTCAATAGATTCCAAAATAGATAGAACCAAAGTTTCGATTTTAATTTGTGTTTTTTGGATTATTTCTTCTTTAACTTTAATATTAAAATTTCCGTTAAGCAAATCTTTAATTTTAATATTATTTTTTCAAGTTTTAATTCTTATTTTAGTTAGTATTATTAATTATTTTTATAAATTTAGTTTACATACTTTTGGAATAACTTTTCCAACGGTTTGGTTTTTATTGGCAATTTATAAATCGACTAATTTTTATTTATTAAATTACTTACTTTTATTAATTTTTATTTGCGGAATTGTAGGTTGGTCGAGGCTTTATTTGAATAAACATTCAATAAAAGAGTTAATTATTGGATATGTTGCAGGCGGTTTTTCTAGTTTTATTTTGTTTTATTTGACTTGAAAACCCAAAAATAAAAGTAAAATGTATTTTAAGATGACTTTTATAATTTATATTTTGAGCCTTATAAAAATTTTATAGTAAATATTTATTAGACTCAAAATAAAACTTAGCTAAAAATATCAAAACATATTATTAATATTTTGGAACAGCCCATTTAATTACCAAATACACAAAAAACTACGTTTTTTGACTTCTTTTGCCCTTGAGAAAAGATAATTAATGAAGTTTTGAAAGAAATA
>REAG01000331.1 GCA_004294265.1 Cytophagales bacterium
AGGACCAGGTAAAAAAGCATTGATGTTTGACCCACGTAGTACTGATGATAAATATGTAATGGCTATTGACTTAGGTAAAAACTCAAAATTTACCAAAGAAGAAATAGAAAAAATGTTGTTAGACAATGGAGTTTCAGAACAACCTAAAACCAAAGAAGTATAAAAATATGAAAATATTATATAAAATTTCAGCGTTGGCACTTTTAGTGGGTGGTTTTTTATTGACTACTTCTTGTCATCGCAGTCCTAACGACCCTGGTACAGAATTTGCGCCGCAAATGTATCTTTCAAAGGGATATGAACCTTATTCTCAAACGGAAAAAAATAAAATTAATCCGTATGGAATGAATATGCGTCTGCCTGCACAGAATACGATTCCACGTCGTTTTTCTAATATTGTTACAGGTGAATCAACTTACCAAGGTGATTTAATGTATTATACTATTGCAAAAGGTGATGCAGGGCTATTAGAAGCAGAAAAGGCATTAAATCCTCCTTTTGAAGCAGATGATAAAGTGTTGGAAGATGGTAAAACCTTATATCTTCGTTATTGTACACCTTGTCATGGAGAAGATGGCGGCGGAAAAGGAAAAGTAGCTGGTTTATACAAAGGGGTTGCTAATATTGGTGCTTCAGGTGCTTTAAAAAATCTTAATAGTGGACATATTTTTCATGTGATTACACATGGAAAAGGGCGTATGTGGTCACATGCTTCACAACTTAATCCTGATGAACGTTGGAAAGTTGTTTACTATGTACATACATTACAAGGGCAAGATCCTAAAAATCTTGGTAAAGAAAAAAGTGAAAAGTCTGATAAAAAAGACGATAAGGCTGACAAGAAAGACGATAAAGCACAATCAAAAGATGCTAAATCTGACAATAAAACTGAAACAGCTAAAAAGTAAATTTTAAACTCAAAATCTTATAATTTTTTTAACGATGGGAGCGCATAAAACTATCTCTTTAGCTGATGAAAAAATGCAGTATGAATTTACCGCCAAATTAAAAAGCCGTCTCATGATGACTTTGGGAATTGGCGTGGTGATGTTAATTTTAGGTATCATTTTATTAAGTTTAGGTATTGGCGAAGCACATCATGCGGCAGAACATGGTAAAGATGCTGCAAAGCATTCTGCTGAACATGGGCATCACCACTATCATTGGTTCAAAAGAGTAATTGCAAATCTTTGGCTCAATGCAACTTTCTTTAATGGTATTGCTTTAATTGGTGTTTTCTTTTTGTCCTTTAACTATGTAGCACACGCAGGTTGGTCAGTGATTATTAAAAGAGTTCCTGAAACTTTTGGTGAATTTTTACCAATT
>REAG01000147.1 GCA_004294265.1 Cytophagales bacterium
TTTCTATAATCTAATTTATAAATAATCTCTTATATCTGTAACCATCATGCCAGCAGCTTTTGCGGCTTCAACTCCTAAGTTTGCATCTTCAAAAACCTGGCAAAATTGAGGTTCAACTCCCATTTTTTTTGCTCCAAGCAAAAATGTATCAGGTGCTGGTTTGTGGTTTTGAACATCACGTGCAGTAACTATAATATCAAATAAATAGTCGGCACCAATGGTTTTTAAAGTCAGATTTACTACTTCTGGTATTCCTCCCGTTCCTATAGCCATTGGTAATATTCCATGATATTTTTTTGCAATATTTAATACATTTTCAATAGGTTTCATCGTATGAATGTAACTTAAAAATGCTTGTTCTTTATCGTGATCAACTTTTTCTGGAATCATATTTGTTCCATGCATTTCGTTTAACATTTCAACTATTTTCTTGCTCGATCGTCCTGCCCAACTGTAAAATAAATTTTCAGGAAAATCAATGCCGTAAGCCGATAAAGTACTTTTCCATGCAATATAATGGGTTGGCATGGTATCGGCAAGTGTACCATCTAGATCAAAAATTAATGCTTTTGTATTTTGATTTATTTGCATTTTTGTTTTTTAAAAATTTAACTTCAAAATTAGATGTTTTTTAAAGATTTTCCAAAATTGATCTATGATTTTTAAGTCTTAAATACTTTATTTTTATGAATTTTCGGCTTTTTAAAGCTTTTTTAATTCAATTTAAGGAACTTCTAAACTTTTATTTTTCACAAAATTAAACCCGTAAATACAACTTTTTTTAGATTAAAATTTTAATTTTTCTTTATTTAACTCAATATAAAATTCATTTTAAAGCCGATAAAATTTTTGATTTGTCTAATGGTTTTTGAAAAAAATAATCAAAGCCATTTTGAATCATATTTGTCTTATCATCATTTCGAATAGATGAAGAAATACCTATATTTGGTTTGCAGTCAGGTTGTGTTTTTAAAAGTAATTTTAAAATATCGATGCCGTTTTTTTCGTTATTTCCCAAATAATAATCTACTATTAAATGATTAAACTTTATATTATGAATTAGTTCTAATGCAACTTCATAACTAAGAGCATGAAATAAAGTAAACTCATTCTTAAGCATTTCGGTGATTATCAACATATTTATTGGATCATCTTCAATAATTAAAATTTTGGGTTTTGCTATCATAAAAAATATAATTTTAGTTGTTCATAATAAATCTAGCTTTGTACAAGTAAGTAACCCCAAATTTAATCTGCTTAAAACTAAAATAATGTAATAAATCTATATTTAAAGCTGTAAAATAAACTTAAAATATTGTTTTGATGTAATAAACTTGATTATAAACTTAAAAATAAGGATGATTCAGAATAAAATAGTAATAATTTAACAAATTAAATAAATTCTTTATAATGTATTAAAATATGATTTTTTTGTATTATATCTAAGAATCTGTAACTATTCATTATTTGTTTTTATATAGGTTTTTGCTTCTTTATAAAGATTAGATTTTTTGTCAGCGTTATCTAAAATAATTTTATAATAATAGATAGCTAATTTTTTATCTTTTGCTATGTTAGCCATTTTAGCTAATTCGGCTAGTGCAAAATGGTAATAATTCATTTTTTGGGCTTCAGCTTCTACGCAATATTTTAATGATTTTTCAAAATACAATTTAGATGTGTCTTTGTTTCTTGCATTTTGATTCCAAGCAATGAAAAACGCAGAATACCTACCATCAATAACCGAATAACCATATTTTTTATTTTCAACCCTATTTAAAATAGTTTTAGAAACTTTTTCAGCTTGATAATGATCGTTCATTTGAAATAAAATTCTGGCATACAAACGGTGAAAAACTGGATTGTCTGGATATAAATCATGTAAGTATTTTGCAATTGGAAGTGCTTCTTTGTAACTTGTTTCTTCAAATAAGTATATTTTTGCCAAATAATGTTGTGCTTCAACACGGGTGTAAAAAGCATTTTCGGAACATTGTTTGAGTTGTGCAATCCCTTTTGCTTTGTCGCCTTTGGCAAAAAACCACATTACAGGTTTAAAAGCTTTAAAATTTTCGGGAATCCATTGTCTAAAATAATTGTATAAACCTTCTCCAAACAAAAACTCGGGCGAAAAATCATTGTATTCCTTGCTTTTATTAAGATATTTGAGTGCTTTACGACCAGAATTGGTGGCGGGCACCCATTTTTCTAAGTCTGAATAACGTCTTCCTTTAAAAGCGTGAGCGGCAGTAAGAAAAAATATGGCTTCGTAATTTTTAGAATCTTCATCGTATAATTTATCTGAAAAAGTTATTACACTGTCCATGTAAGCATGAAAAAGCGGGTCAAAACCTTTGAAATTTTCGTTTGTTAAAATCCTCCAATATTGACTATAACCTAATAAAAAGTAAGGAAGTGGATGTTTTGGATATTTTTTTTTAAGAATCTGAAACTGACTATCGGCTCTTGAAAAATTAAAATTATACATCTGATTGATATCTTCAGTAACACTAAACTGAATTTCGGGGTCGGTTAGCAAAACTTTTTGTTGAGCCAAAACTGGAAGTTGTAGAATTAATATTGCGAAAAAGATTTTTATTTTTATCATGTATTTCTTTTATCTAAAACGAATTAAAAGCATTTAGATTGCAATTTGCTAAAAATTAAAATTAAATATTAAAAAATTATTATATTGATTCAAATATTGATATTAATTTTTGTTTTTCGTTTTCCCAGCATAAATCTTTTTTTGCTTTTTGGCAATTTTTTTTCCAAAATTCTAATTTGTGGGTATCAAAAATTATGTCATTTATTGCTAAAGCAATATCATTACTGTTTTTCCAATTCAAGGATTTTCCGATTTCATATTGCGTAATAATTTTGTCAATTTCAATTAAATTTGTTGCTAAAATTGGTACATCTGATTGCATGTAATCTACCACTTTATTTGGTGAAGCAAATTGGTAATTAATATTGGTTGGCTTTTCAAGCGAGATTCCTAAAGTAGCTAATTTAGTAAAATTCGGTAAAATTTCAAATGGAATATAACCAGTAAAATATACTTTATTTTTAACTTTTCTTGCCAAAATCTTAAGCGAACTAAAAACATCTCCATCTCCAATGATTACTAATTTTGCTTCAATTTGTTGCATAGCATCTATCATTTCTTCTAAACCTCGGTCTTTATTTACAGCTCCTTGATAAAGAATAATTGGCGTTTTAATTTTAATAATCTCTTGATAATGAGATAAATAATTTATATTATCTATATCTTTAGTATTAGTGTTTAAAAAGGGTAAATTTCTCACAATTTTTATTTCGTTACCAAATTCATTGGCATATAATTTTGCGATTGATTCATTAACAGTATAAACCAAAGGTAATTTTGGGAAAATATAGTTTTCAATTTTTTTCCAAACATTTCTAACAAACTTTCTTTCTAAAAGTTCTGGAACACCTGTAAAATATTCGTGTGTATCATATATTATTTTTTTTCGTTTAATTCTAGAAATAAAATAATTTGGTAATAAAGTATCTAAATCATTGCTTAATATTATGTCTGATTTTTTAAAAAGTAAATATAAAAAAAGACGAATTTGAAAAGTAATATAAAACAAAAAACCTGATTCAAAAATAAGTTTAAAACGATATGTTTCATAATCTCGAATTAGTATTTTTGAACTTGTTTTTTTTTGTCTTCCCACCAAAGTTACTTCAAATCCAGCTTCATGCAAAGTTTGAGATACTTTATGAACTCTTTGGTCGTAAACCAAATCTGATGTTACTGATATTATTATCTTTTTTGGCATATCGTACTGATTATGCAATGTATAAACAAAAAAAGTGCGAAAATTTATTTTCACACTGCATTAAGGCTTGTTGAATTATTTAAAATTCAAAAAAGTAAATATTTAAATTTGATTATGCTTTTACAGCACTTTCAATTTTTTTGGTATTTTTCAAATAAGTTGGGCATGTTTTTTGAGGAGCACAACTTGCGATTAAAGCCAAAACGATTGCAGCAGCGATATATTTCTTCATTTGATTTGTATTAGGTTACAATTTTAATAATTTTTATTTTTAAATCAAAAAAAAAATTGATTTAATACCATTTTATTTTTTTAATTTTTCAAAAATATCTAAAATAATGCCATCAATAAGCCCTGTGTTTGGCGAAAAAAGAGTTTTGCTATTTGCCCATTCCATTATATTTAGATAAATTTCGGAAGCAGGAACAATTACATCGGCTCTATCTTGATTTAATTTTAATTTTTGCATCCTTTCTTCGATAGTCATTAATTTTAAATCTTCTTTAAGTTTTATAAGTTGGTCGTAAGAAACGGGTAATTCCGCTTGCAATCCCGAAAGTTCATGCAACTTTTTAATATTACCGCCAGTTCCTATTGTAATTGGCTGATATACAGATTGATTAACATAAGTTTCTATCCAATTATGCAAATCGTTCCATTTTTCGTTTTCAATTCCACCTTTTTGTAAAGCCCTCAAAGTGCCGATATTAAAAGATTTTGAGGCAATTTTTTTATTTTGTGAAATCAAGTTTACTTCTGTACTTCCTCCGCCTACATCTATATGTAGATAATCTTTATTGTCTAGATATTTTATAATATATTTATCAGTTAGGTCGGCTTCTCGTTGTCCTGAAAGCACATTTATAACTATTCCAGTTTTTTCTTCTACGTAATCCACCACATCCAAACGGTTATTTGCATCTCGCATGGCAGAAGTGGCACAAACTTCAAATTTTTCTACTTCAAAAACTTCAAACATGGTTTTGAAAGCCGAAAGCATTTGTGTAAGTTTTTCTTTCTTAACTTCACTTATTGCTTGCCCTGAAAACACATCCGTTCCTAACCTGATAGGATAGCGAAGGTATTCCAATCGTTGAAAAACCCATCCATTTCCGTAATTATTAGCTGAAGAAACCAAAAAACGCATGGCATTTGAGCCAATATCTACTGCACCTATTAACATAACTGTATCATATTCAAGTAGTTATAAATGTAGTAAAAAAAACCAAATGTCGTTTTTAAATTATAAATTAATTTTTTAATTTAATTTAATTATAAATTTTAAATTAAATTTAAGTAGTAAATTAACAATAAAGCTAATGTAATAAATATTTGTTATTTTTAAAATCTATATTCATATCCCAAGCTAAAAACCATAAGCCTGGAGAGTCCATCAGGGTTTTTATGTTCGGTTATTTCTTTGGTTTTGAACAATTGAGTTGCGGTTCTATCTTTTAAATTGAATCCAAACATCCATTTTAGACCTGAATGGGTGTTGAATCTATATCCACCTCCCACAAGTAAAGTGAGTGCAAGTCCATTGCTACCTACGATTGCTTTTCTTTTGTTATCTCCATCCACAAACGAATCAAGGTTTAGTCTGTAAATTCCTAAAAGTCCTGCATAAAAATTCCAGTTTGAAAATCTAAAATTTCTTTCTACCCGCAACATCACATCGGTTCCACGTTTGAGGTGTTTGGATTTCATGTAGTGATAGGCTTTGGAAGAATCAGCTGTAGGATCGAAAGGTTTCCACAAAAAAGTATTGGGAGTTTGCGTGAGAGCGTGTTGAAATCCAGTGGCAAAAAGCCAATTTTGAGTCATAAAAGAAACTCCACCCAGCACATCCCAAGTTCCGAGCGAGGTTTGATAGTACATCGGCAGGGCTAATTCTTTGGTTTTACCAAATCTATCAGTTATCGTTTTTTTTGTATTTGCATCGCTAGTTGGTATTTTCATTCCTACGGAAGCGTTAATTTGAAATTTATCGCTTGCAAAAATATTATAAGCTCCGCTCAAAGAAATATCGCCTAATCCGTGTGTTTTTGCCAATCCTCCCGCCACATATTGGTAAGGTAATTTAATTTGAGCCGATATTTTATTACTAATACTGACATTTAAATCAGCAGAAATATTATAAATCGTAATGTAAGATTGCGTAATTCCTAAATAATTTGAAATTTCTACGGATCGTAATTTAATATTTATTTTTTTTGAATAAACTTGATTGGGTCTTAAAGCACCTAGAGTACAAAATCCGGCATCACTACAGCCTTGACAAAACACTTTTTGCGTTTGCAAAATAAGTAAGAATGAAATACTTAGTATATTTTTCATGTAGGAATAATGTGATAATTTATACTAAGATATTTTAATTTTTTGTTTAATTCAAACTATTGCAAAATAAAGAATTTAAAATGATGTTTTGAAATGACTTTAAAATGAGTCTAATAAATATTTACAATTAAAAAATTTTAAGAAAACCTCTTACTTATTTCCCAAATGGAGAAAAGTTATCAAGGATTAGTAATTATTTATTAGACTTTAAATAATAAAAATATATTCCTTAAAAAAACCTCTAAGTTTTAGAGGCTTTATATTTTATCCTATTTTCTTATCCATGCTACAAATCCACCTTTAGGAGTCATTTTAACAGTTATTGATTTTTCGGCATTCAAATTATTTTCTTTAAAATCTATTATTCTACTTGATTTTCCGTCTGCAAAAAGACTTACTTTTGCACTATCTAATTTAATAAAAGGTAATTTTATGTTAAAATCTTTGTTAGTGCTATCGCCATTTATTCCTGCTATAAACCATGTGCTGCCACTTCTACGTGCTAAAATAATATGTTTTTGAGGTTCGCCTTCTATAAAAACCGTTTCATCCCAAGCCGTTGGAATTTTCGACATGACTGATAGTACATTTTTATCCATTTTACGATATTCATACTCTCTATCTGCCCAATGTGTAATGCCTGATTCAAAAACGACAGGTAAAGCAAGTTCGTGTGTATTGGTGGTTTGATGCTCTTGGTTTTTGTAATCGCTAAATGTTGCAGGTGTATAATCCATAGAACCAACCACATTACGAATAAAAGCCAAATTTACGTTGTGAGCTGCCGCTTTTATCATAAATATTTTTGACCAACCATATTGCTCTGCACCCAAAACGGATTCCATCGAAACCAAATTTGGGTAAGTTCTTGCCCAACCTTTTGGCAAAGTGCAACCATGAAAATTCACCATAATTTGTGCTGCAGCTGCATCTTTTAATATATCTAAATATAGTTTAATTATATTTTGCTTGTCAGATTGAAAGAAATCTACTTTTATGCCTTTCACGCCCCAAGCGGCAATTTTTTTGAACTCTTCTTTTCTTTTTTCAGCAGCAGGCATTATTTCACGTGGACGTTCCGTTACATTATTGTGAATACCGCCCGAATTATACCAAAAAAGGATGCCAATATTTTGTGTTTTGGCATAATCACAGAGCATTTTTACATCTCCGCCATTTTTCATTAAATCCCAGTTGGCATCTACCAAAAAATATTCCCAACCCATCAATTTAGAAAAATCAACGTAAGCTTTTAATCTTTTAAAATCTTTAGGACTATCGTGTTCACCCCACCAGCTCCAAGAACTTCGACCTGGTTTAACCCAAGAAAAATCGCCTTCAATTTGAGCATCTGCTAGGTGATGAACCAAATTTGAAGTAACAATTTGACCAACATTTGAAGAAGTTATTATCACTCGCCAAGGCGAAGTCCAAGGCAAATTTGACTCAGGAAGTACATTTCCTGTTCCTAAACCATCTTTAGCTGCAGGAAATCTAGTTTTATAAATTCCGTTTTGGCAATTTTGTTGAATTCGAGTGGCACAAAAAGTTTCATTTACATTTGATTCAGTAATAAGTATCCAATTATTTTTTGATTTAAAAAATAAAGGAAAGCTATAACCGCTAGAATCAGGCGAGTTTAAACCTGCTTTTTTGGCTTCATAAAAATCCTCGTAGGCTGGACCCCAATCAGTGGAAAGTCCGTGTGTTTGTAACCATGCATTCGAGGTTGTATCAATTTTAAAAGTTGAATTTTCAGCTAAAAATATTTTTTTTGTATCCTCATTATCGTTCAAAACATATTTAAACGCAACACCTTCATTGTAAGCTCTTAAAACGATAGATATTTGCTTTTTTTGTGCATTTTCAAGCGTAATAGTTAATTCTTTGGCGTTATTTAAGTTTTCTTTTTGTTTACCTAGCAACATCGTATAGTTTTCGTTTATTATTACTTCTGGCAATGCGGAAACAAATTCTAAAGAATCATTAAAACTTCGATCATTTAATTCTAAGCCTAATTGAGAGGGAAAAATAATCGTATCAGCGTTTCTTAAAACCGTGTAAAAAAGCTGATTATTTTGCAAAAAAGCTGTTATTTTCAATGTACTATCAGGAGAAGCTACATTCCAAGATGTCGATTTTTTTTCTATTTTTGAACAGCTAAGTACAAAAAAACTTAGTATAAAAAGTAATTTTATTTGTGTATTTATTTTTTTTAATAAATCCATTTTTGATGTTTATTTAATGTGAGAATAAAAATTTAATCACAAAATTATCAAAAAAACATAAATATTCTATTAAAATTTTAAATTATTTCAATAAAAAAGCCAACATACTTATTATGTCAATATTTGTAATATAAAATTTGGTAATCATGTAAGTGTTCAAACAATTTAAAGTTCAGAACGAAGTAGAATTTTTAAAACTTTCTCTACAAATGAGAGCTGTTTTAAGTTATTTGGCTCGACATAAATTGCAAAAAGGCTTTGTTTGCCCACTTTGTAATTGTACAAAAGAAGCAAATTGAAATCAAATGTAAGCTAAAAGTTGCAAAAGAAGTCAGAGAGTAATTTCTGCAATTGGAAACAAATTGTTTCATAACATGAAATTCGGAATTGTGAAGGCATTTTATTTTGTATTTAAGATGATTGATACTGCTAAAAGTATTTCTTCTGAACAGTTATCAAAAATAATAAGAGTAAATAGAAAAACGTCTTTACTTTTTAAACAAAAAGTAAGATAAGTTATCCATAGTAGTAAAAAATATTCACTATTTGGTTAAGAGTTCCCTGTTGAACGACTTAGGCTTTTAAGTTGAGAACGCTACGAATTTTTTTCTCCATCCCTAAAAGTCATATAAGATAAGACCCTTTTGCGTAATATTTAAACTTGCATTTCCTGCATGTAATAATAAGTTGTAATCAGTAAGAAAATGAACATTACATTCTAAAATGTAAGAGTCTGATTTTATCTATAATTTTTCGTTTTTTTTAGAAACATGTGATGTTCCGTTTCGATTACTAATTCATTGATTTCCATGATTGTTTCATCATCCAAAAGCATTAAATCATATTTTATAGTTTGTAATTTATACTCTTTATATGATTTACAAAAACTGTTAGAACTAAAAAAAGTATGATTATTTAAAATTCTTGGTTTTATTTTTAATTTTAACGATATTTTTTTTTTAAATATTGTTTTGGATGATTTTTTTGGTTTTATTTTATTTTTTTAATTTTTGACATATTTAAAGTAAAAATATTTTGAAATATATTTTTTTTTATTCTAATTTGTAGTAATAATTACAATTTATCATTCTTTGATTGAATGTATAAATTTTAAATAATTTTAAATTTACGAAATATCTTCTTAATATGACAACATTATTGAAATCTAGTGTTAATAGAAATACCTTTACTAAATCAATATCCTTACTGTTTATTTTAGTTTTTTTTCAAGATGGTTGGGCTCAGAATTCATTTAGATGGAACGGAAGTGTTAGTTCTAATTGGAATGTGGCTGCAAACTGGACACCAACTCCAGCTTCTATTACTGGTTTTCCTGGTGCTAATGATTTTGTAGATATCGGAAAAACCACAAGATCTCCTACTTTAGTTGCAAATACTACGGTAACAGCCTTAAGAGTTGATAATGAAATTTCAGCAGGAAGTTGCTCATCTGTACAAAATGTCATTCTTAATATGAATGGATTTAGTTTGACAGTTGGTCAGGTAAAATCTCCAACTTCAGCAACTGGCGTATTTACTCTAGAGAATTGTGATGCAGGATCAACTTATCATCCAATTTGGAATCCTGGCGGTTATTTATCTACTGCTCAAGCTAATTTTTTATTATCTTGTAGTGGTGCTGGATGTGCAACAAGTCAATTTATTGTTAATGGCACTGTAACGGGTGCAAAATCAGATGACAAATTTAGTTCAAATGTCGATGTTGCATTTAATTTTTATGGTTATACTGATGAAATAGGTTTTAGAATTGTAAAATTTGATAAAAATTTTACAATCGCAGGTATGGCTTCCGCAGACCCTTGTTTTGTTTTTAAAGGATTTAGACCCAATTATAATGGAGATTACTCATTCCCAGATGCTTCAAATTATATTTTAAATACAAATATTAATACTATTGTTGGTAATCTAGTTTTAGTAAATCGAACTAATAAAATTTTTAGATTAGGTTGGCATGGATATGATATTGGCGGTAATCTTTATTTTTCAAATACAGGTGGTGGTGTGTTGAGGACAGCAAACGTAACAGGTCAGATATTGATAAAATTAAAAAATGGAGTTTTAGGGATTGTTCCAACTGAAACTAATCCTCAAAGTGGGATTGTTCAAATTTTAGATATTAAACAAACAAATACTAACTCGATTATTAATATTGACATGACTACCTGTCCTGGTGGAGTTTGTAGTTCAACACCCTCTTCATCTACTGTTTTGAATTTATCAGGAAATACTTTTGCTGGAACTACATTTTTTAAAACACCAAGTTTTAATATTTCACCTTTGCGTGATCCTAACGCAACTTATGTAATCACTAATGGGTATGAAAATAATATTTTTCTTAATTCATTTAGTTTGATAAAAACTGGTCCACAAAATGACTATTTATCTGGAGGAAATATCTTTAAATCAGATGTAAACATCACAAATACAGGAACTGGTAGTATTGATTTTAGCAAACCAACTTCACAATCAACCGTATGTGGCATAGGTATATGCGGGGCTTGTCAGGCAAATGTAATAGGTGATTTTACTGAATACGATGCCAATATGCCAGGTGATATTTTTTCGGGAAATATTACATTAGAGCAATCTTGTACAGCTGGTCCTATAAATTTAGTGGCTTCAAATGTAAGTTCAACGACTATTTCAGGACACTTAACGATGCGAATACATCAAAATTTAACGGTTTCGGGCGGTTTAACTTTTATAGGAAATTCGGCTTCTGGTCAAAACTTTACTGTGAATGATGTTTGTAACACAAATCCTATTTTGAACGTAGGGACTGTGCAATCGGCTTTAACTGCTGGTAATCTTATTTTAAATTATATTTCTTCGGTTTCTAATCATCAAAAATTATTTGTTTTTGATAAATCAACGGTTTTTACTTCTGGAAAAATTGATGCCAATGGAAATACAATTCAACTTAACGGAAGTGGTACGGCTCATACAGGAAAAAATACTTCATACATAATAGTGAGTACAGTTGGTGGTGTTCGTAGAAATGTGTCTAATACTACTACGCCATTAACTTATCCTGTGGGAACATCAAGTACTTATTATCCTATTATTGCACAAAATGCAACTACAAATAATGCACCTGTTTTAGTTCAAATGCGTTCGGGTATTTTTGTTGATTATACAAACTTTACTTCTTCAGGAACTAATATTTCTAACCAATTTATAAGTGCCGTTTGGTTAATCAACAGCACAGTTGCTGGTTTGAGAGCAGAGTTGAAAGGTGGATGGAATAATGCAGCAACGCTTACAGGCTTTGCACCTGCTACTTCTTCAAGGATGTCAAGAAATAATGGTACCAGTTGGGATTGTGTTGGCACAAATGGTGCAGCAACGGTGGCAAATCCTGCTTTTGTTCCAAATTTTTCGTCTCAAACTTTATCTTCTTTACCTGGAATTTATTCTGTACTTTCAGATGACTTAGATGCAGGCATGAATAAAACGGTTTGTGGTGTTACTTTTTCTACTTCTACTATGACTGCAACAGCATTTGTAGGAGGAACTTGGTCTGTTATTTCTAAACCAGCATTAGCAACTGTAACTTTTTCTAGCACTACTTCTGGCTCGGCAATAGTTTCTGGCTTAACCGAAGACGGAGCCTACACCCTTCGTTGGACTTCCACAGGATATTGTGGTGCATCTGATTTTAAAGATGTAATAATTACTAAAAGGGGGTCTAAAAATATTCCAAATTTATCTTATTCAGGTTCTAGTCCTTATTGTACAACGGGTGGAACAATAACACCATCCATTACACCAAGCTCACTTTCGGGAGGTGCTTTCTCTTCATCGGGAGGTTTATCTATCAATGGAAGTACAGGAAATATTACATTAGGCACAAGTTCAACAGGTCCGTTTACAATAAACTACACGGTTTCGGTTTTAGGATGTGGAATGTCTAGCACTACGGTTGGAATTACGATTAATTCAATTCCTGGCGTAAATATTGCTTATAATTCGCCCGTTTGTAATACACAAACTACGCACACTGCAAGCACAGTTTTAAACACAGTTTCTGGCGGAACTTACACTGCCGAAGCTGGATTATCAATTGCCTTAAACGGAACAATTAACCCAAGCACTAGTTCGGCAGGTACTTTCAAGGCATTTTATACCTATTCGATTGCAGGTTGTGGTACTCAAATTTATACCACATCAGGAATTACAGTAACGAGTTTGCCATCTACCCCAATTTTAAATTATGGAACAAGTAGATTTTGTAGTAGCAATGTACCAATTTCACTTTCTTCAAGTTCAAATACTGTTGGCGGTTCGTTTTTAACTTCAGCCACAGGATTACTTACATTGAATCCAACCACAGGGCAAATTACAGCCATTTCACAAAGTACATTAGCAGGTGTTTTTGTGATTAGGTATGATATTCCTGCCTCGGCAGGTTGTGCAGCTGTTTCGGGAAACAATGTAGTAACACTTGCAGGCGTTCCAAATCCATTAACAATTACAGGTCCAGTTGGTACTCAATGTTATGGAAATACACCTACATTAACTGCCAACGGCTCAGTTTCAGGCACAACCATACAATGGAAACAAGGCGGAGCAAATGTAGGAACTGGTTTAACTACCTATACAACTTTAGCTCTAACCAATACAGGCTATAATTATGTTGCCATCGTTAATAATAATGTTTGTGCACCAGTTACGAGTGCAGGATTTACTATAAATGTTCATCCAAACCCAACTGTAACAGGATTTAATGTCAATAAAACTTTTGCTTGTACTTCTCAAGATGTAACTTTAGCAAACGCATCCACAGTCGGAAACTTTTCTTATGCTGTCAATACTGGTGCAGGATTTAATTTTATTAGCGGAAATACTTATACATTTACTAATACTATTGTAGGAAATGCGTTTAGCTTTGTTGGCATAGCTTTATTTCCAAATTGCCAAACCTTAACATCACCTATTATTATAGTAAATTCAAGCTTATGTGGTTTAACAGCCGATTTTACAACTAATCCTAATCCTGTATGTTTAACTTCGGGTGTAGTAACAATTACAGATAATTCTTTTTCTAACGGAGGAGCAATTACTGGTTATCAATGGGATTTTGGTGGAGGAACAGGAGGAAATGTAAATACAGCTGGTCCACATGTTATAACTTACTCATCAGCAAGTTCAAAAACCATAAGATTAACAGTTACCGGAACCGGAAACGTAACAAACATTACAACGCAACAAGTCGATGTTAATTCATTAACAGGAAGTACTATTTCTTACGGAACCCCTTCTTGTAATCAAGCTACTTCATTAACGCCAAATATATTTAATCCTGTCAATGGGGGAGTATTTAGTGTTTCTGGCGTTGGTTTAAGTTTAAATACTACCACTGGTGTTGTAAATCCGTCTTTAAGTACACAAGGTACCTATACAATAAGATATAATTATACAATTCCAGGTTGCGGAGCCATCAGTACCACTACAAGTCTAAGAATTAATAGTTTACCAGGTATTTTGTTTGAATATGCTGCATCTCCATTTTGCAAAAATGGCTCAAATCCAACGGCAAGCACTACTATTGGTGGAAGTGGAGGAATTTTTTCTTCAAACCCTTTAGGTTTAGTTTTTGTAAATACATCTACTGGAGCTGTCAATTTGACCACATCAAATGCAGGAACATATAATGTTACCTATACTATTTCGGTTCCAGGTTGCGGAAATATTACATCAACTTTAGGAAGTGCATTAACTATTAATTCAATTCCTGGCGTAAATATTGTTTATAATTCACCTGTTTGTAATACACAAACAACGCACAATGCAAGTACAGTTTTAAATACAGTTTCTGGCGGAACTTACACTGCAGAAAATGGATTATCGATTGATGCAAACGGAACAATTAATACAAGCACTAGTTCAGCAGGCACTTTCAAGGCATTTTATACCTATTCGATAGCAGGTTGCGGTACTCAAATTTATACCACAACAGGCATTACAGTAACAAGTTTGCCATCAACACCAGTTTTAAGTTATAATACCTCGCCTTATTGCAGCAGTCAAACATTAATTCCTTTGTTTTCAAGTACTGGAACAGCTTTTGGAACTTACGAAACTACTGCATCTGGTATTTTTACTTTAAATAATACAACTGGAGCACTTTCAATTCCACAAAACAATATCGAAGGACTTTTTGAAATCCGATACGATATACCTGCCATTGCAGGTTGTGCTTCAGTTTCGGGTTCAACTTTGATAACTCTAACTGGTGTTCCCAATCCATTATCTATTACTGGTGTAAGCGGCAATCAATGTTACGAAAGTTCACATATTTTAACTGCCAACGGCACAGTTGCAGGCACAACTATTCAATGGAGAGAAAATGGGTTTAATGTAGGATCAAATTCTAATACATATAATTCGAGTGCATTAACAACGGTAGGAACAAATACGTTTTTTGCAATCATAAATAATGGTGTTTGTGCACCAGTAACAAGTACAGGGTTTGATATTACCATAAATCTTAATCCAACTATTACTGGAATTACTTCTAATAAATCTTTTGCTTGTAAATCTCAATCTGTGCAATTAACAGAAATGGGCGTAAATAGTACTTTTGTTTTTGCAGTAAATACTGGAGCAGGATTTAATGTTTTTGTAGGAAACTCTTATGAATTTACAAATACAATTATAGGTAATGCTTTCAGTTTTGTTGGATATTCATTTATAGATGGCTGTCAAACCGTTACATCATCACCTATTTTAATTGTAAATTCAAGTGTTTGCGGTTTAACAGCCGATTTTGACCGCAGTATTTTGCAACAATGTTTAAATGATGCTACTAGCACAGGCGTTACATTTACAAACCGTTCAACAACTGCAGGAGGAACAATTTTAGGTTATACTTGGGATTTTGGAGATGGTGCAAGTCCTCAAACAACCACCGTTGGAATTAATTCTACTAATTATGATATCAACGTAAAATATCTTACTTCTGGGCCTAAAACCATTGGTTTGACAATTTTAGGAACTGGAAATGTAATAAATAGTACTTCAAATTCAGTTCAAATTGATGCATTAAGCGAAAATGGCACAATGGCATCTTCAGTATCTTTGCCTTTATGTTACAATAATGCAACAAACCTTGAATTATCAAATTCCGTAGGTAATTTAAATTGGTATAGCACCATTTCTGGCGTTGCTTTAGGAACTTCAACTATACTTGGAACAGGTAGTTTATTAGCAAATAATACCTATTTTGCAACCGCCAAAAATGGTGTTTGCCCAATGGTAACGACATCAGGATTTGAAGTAAATGTACGAACCCAAGCAACGGTTTCTGGATTTAACTTACCAACCGAGTTTCAATGTTTAGGTTTAGATGCAAAAATTACCGCCACTGGCATAAACGGAATCATTACAGGTTGGCAAACCTCAGATGATAATATAAATTGGTCTTCAACAAGTTATGTTGGTTCGGTAGTAACAATTTTAGAAAATTTAGATGAAAGTCAGTATTACAGACCTATCGTTACAAATGGTGCAGGTTGTTTGCCAGTTACAGTAAGTAGTTCGGTTTTAGTAACCGCCACAGGTTGCACCGCCATAGTGAGTTTTACAGGATTACCTGCTCATTCTTGTTCTGATTTTGCATCAGTAACAGGATTTGAATTAAGTCCTGCCGTAACCTCTCTTGCTCCTATTTTAGCTTATACTTGGAGCTTTCCTGGATTAGGAGCTTCAATTCCATCTTTTAATGGTATAAACCCGCCAATCTTAACGTATGCAGTTTCTGGTCCTAAAACGGTTAGATTAACCGTAACTATTGCAGGTGGAAAAGTTTTTTCTAACGATATTACCATGCCTGGGGCAAATGTAAACATTGATTTAAAACCTATAACTACATTTACTTATCCAAACGGAGCTAATTACTGCCAAAATTATGGATTTGTTTCGCCTGAAAATGTAATTAAAATTGGCACAACAACTGGTATATTTTATTCAAACAATAGTGGTTTAATAGTTGATAATAATGGAATTATAAATACCTCAAATTCCACCCCAAATACCATTGGTGTTGTCTATTATGCTTTGAATCCTACAAATGGTTGCCCTGCAACTACAAGTAATGGTGTAAGTTTTACTATCAGAGATAACCCTACAGTTTTTGCACCAAGATATGATAACGCAGATATATATTGTAGCATAGGAAATACACAAGTTTCTAGCCCAATTACAAATAGTGCTGCTGGTTACTATGCATTATTTGATGGAAATTCGCAAATATCAACTACCACAGGTGGAGCTTTTGACATTAATAACATAACCAATACTTTTAAGGAATATCAAGTAAAATATGTGATTAGCGAAACTGCCACTTGCCGTGAAGTACCTTCAACTCCAAAAGTAATATCTGTAAATGGAGCTGCATTTGGTGGTTATAGCATAAATTATAATGTTGGAGATGATCAATGTGCAAGTTCAAATGTGCCTACTTCTGGTCCATCAACTCCCTCACCATCCACCTCATTTGGTAGATTTAGTTCAAATATATCTGGTGCTGTAGATGCAACTGATGGAAACATTACATATAGTGCTTTTGTAGTTGGAACAACCAAATTAAATGTTTTATATTCATATACTTACCCTGGTATTAATTGCCCAGTTGAAAATAGCAATACAACGATTACTATTACAAAACTGAGCAAACCACTAAGCGATTTGATACCATTAACTTATAATATCTCGCCTGTTGCCAAAGGAAATAATGGCGTTTCTTTGTGTAATAACACGCTCACAAGTGTGTTTGTAATGTCTAATTTTACCTATACTGGCGGCTTGTTTAGCATTAATAATGGTGGAAATATAGACCCAATTACAGGAGCTATCAATCTATCAAACATGTTACCTAAAACTTATACCATTACTCATAGTGCAACAGCAGCTGGTAAATGCGATACACCACCGTCAAGTTTCGCAACTATTACAGTAACAACAGCTAATTTTAGCGATATAGAAGTAAATGAGCCAAATATTATATCTATTTGTGCCTATTATAATGAAGGAAACCGAAATTTTGGAAATGTGTTTAGATTAACTAATTACACAGAAGGGTTTTGCAACTGGAGCTATAGCACCGATAATGGAGCAAGCTTTGTTGAGTATCCAGAAAAGGAATCATTTATTACTAATCGAACTTTTGAAAAAGGAGGAGATGTTATTCTTAAAGCTAATATTTCAAACGGAGCTTGCAACACAATGTCTAAAGAATTTAAACTAAAAGTATTTGACGAACCTATTGGCGGAAAAACAATTGCAATCAATCCTTTTGATACTTTAATGTGTTATAATCCAATGTCAACTCCCTTAACTTTAGAAGGCTACCGAGGAACAAGCTTTACATGGGATTATGTGTATTTTAAAGCAAATATGGTCGAAAAAGATAATGGATTAACAGTTGAATACAATTACGACTCACCAGTTTCAACAATCCCAACTAATCAGGATGGAATTATACACACCTCTAAACCATTTGAAAGTAACGCAGATTTTAAAAGTTTTCTTATTTATAAAGCACAAGTTACTAATGGAGATTGTAAATTAGATAAGAATAGACTTCCTGTATATTCAAGTATTTTAAGACTTAGAAAATGTGCTAAATATCCATTTATACCCAATGCGTTAGAACCTAATGGATCTAGTTTAGAAAATTCATTTTGGAATATTCAAATGTTGCGTTTGCCAGATAACACAGATATTAGAATCTTAAATCGATACGGAGCAGAAGTATTCTATATGACAGGTAAAGATCTTCAAACCAAACCATTTAATGGTGATGGATTGCCTGCAGGAACATACTATTATGTAATTGATGTCAAAAATGGCAAACCATTCACAGGCGACTTAACGATTGTAAGATAAAAAAAAGTTTTTACCCACAATTTTAAAAGCCCACTATTTAAAATCGTGGGCTATGATTTATTACTTTATTTTTTCATTTTTAAGAAATTAAAATTTATTTTTTTTTATTCATAAAATATTTAGTTTTTTAATTTGATTTATCTTATATTGAATCTAACAAATATTTACAATTAAATTTTCATAAAACCCCTTTCTTATTTCCCCAATGGGGAAAAATTTTCAAGGAATTTGTAATTATTTATTAGACTTTATATAAAAAAACCGTAACTTACAATAGCTACATTATAAAAAATTAAAATAGATATGAAAGTAGCCTTTTTTAGTACCAAGTCCTATGATAAAGAATATTTTTTAGCTTTTAACAAAAACTTCGAACACCACCTTACTTTTTTTGATTACTCGATTTCTGAATCAGTATCTAAAAATAATTTTGAAGGATTTGACGCAATTTGTGTATTTGTGAATGACTTAATCGATGCTGTAATTGTAAAAAAAATGGCTGCGAATGGCATTAAATTAATAGCTTTAAGATGTGCAGGTTTTAATAATATTGATTTAAAGGCAGCAGCACAATATAATATTAAAATAGTTCGTGTACCTGCCTATTCGCCTCAATCTGTTGCAGAACATGCAGTTGCATTATTAATGACTTTGAATCGAAAAACGCATAAATCATACCAAAGAGTAGTTCAAAATAATTTTTCTTTGGATCATTTGACAGGCTTTAATGTGTATAAAAAAACAGTAGGTGTGATAGGGACTGGGCTAATTGGACAAGCTTTTTGTTCTATAATGCTTGGATTTGGTTGTCAAGTTATTGCTTATGACGTGGTTGAGAGTTCGGATTTAATTAAAAAAGGCGTTGTTTATAAAACGCTCGATGAAATCTATAAATTATCTGATATTATTTCTTTGCATTGCCCTTTAGTAACACAAACCCATTATTTAATAAATTCGACCGCTTATGAAAAAATGAAAAATGGCGTCATGTTGATTAACACCAGCCGAGGAGCTGTGATTGACTCATTGGCAACAATTTCGGCTTTAAAATCAGGTAAATTAGGATATTTAGGAATAGATGTATATGAAAATGAACAACATTTGTTTTTTAAAGATTTGTCTGAAACTAAGATTGAGGATGATATTTTTCATTCTTTGAAATCTTTTCCAAATGTTTTGATAACGGGCCATCAAGCTTTTTTAACACATGAAGCTTTGAGTGAAATAAGCCGTACAACTTTACAAAATATGACAGATTTTGAAAATGGGGCAGTTTTGAAAAATGAAGTAAAGTAGTTTTAGAAACTAAAAATCCATTTTAAAAGACAAACTTTCATTTTTTCAAACGCTAAATATTTATTATCTCTAATGAAAACACTTAAAAATCAAACCTTACTTTATGATGACGACTGTCCGCTTTGTAAAGTTTATACATCTGGATTTATAAAATCGGGAATGTTAGATGAAAATGGCAAAAAACCTTACTGCCAACTCTCAAGTGAAGAAGAAAGTTTTATTGATGTGCAACGAGCGTCTAATGAAATTGCTTTAGTCGATAACGAAAATAAAACTGTTATTTATGGTATTGATAGCTTACTAACAGTATTAGGATTTTCGTTTCCATGGATGCAAAAAATAGGAAATATTACACCAGTTAAATATTTTTTAAAAAAGTTATATTCCTTTATATCTTACAACCGAAAAGTAATTATTCCTGGAAAAATAAATAAAAACATTAAACTTCAATGTATTCCTGAATTTAGCTTTAAGTATAGAATTTTGTTTATAATTTTTATAGTTTTTACTTCAAGTTATATTTTTCATCATTTCAAAAACCAATTTTCAGTTTTAGAAATTTTTTTCTCACAAATTTTTGTTTTGATTTTGCAAGGGTTTTTACTTTTTAAATTTTCTAAAGAAATCATACTAAATTATCTTGGAAATTTTGCTGTTAGTATTTTTTGTGGTTCATTACTTTTAATACCATTTTTATTTATAAAATCAATTTTTGAAATTCCTTTAATTATTCAAAACCTATATGTAATTGCTATATCAATTTTTGTTTTGATTGATATTTACAGGCGTATTTTAATTATAAAATACAATTTTTAAATGAAAACATTTTATTAAAATACCAAACAGAGTTAAATTTTGATATTTTTGTAAAAAATATCAAAAACGAAAAAATAATTTTAATAAAATATTAAATAACTACAAATTCCTATTTAGCTTTTTGACTTTGTGTAAAAAGAAAGGATTTTTATAAAATTTAATTGTAAATATTTTTTTACTCAATTTTA
>REAG01000332.1 GCA_004294265.1 Cytophagales bacterium
AAACAAATATAAATAGTGATATTTATATACTAAACCGCAGTTATAAACGTTATGAACTCAAAGACCACTTAGGCAATGTACGTGTTACGGTCAGTGATAGCAAGCGTGTATCATTTGTATCTGAGACGCTTGTTTTCTCTGCTGACATCAAAACCTATACCGATTATTATGCTTTTGGTATGGAAATGGTGAGCAGAAATTGGAGTGAGGGTGATGCTTATAGACAAGGCTATAATGGCAAAGAAAATGATAAGGATTTTGGGGAGGGGGTGCAGGATTATGGGTTTAGGATTTATGATAATCAAATCGGGAAGTTTTTGAGTGTCGATCCTTTGGACGATGAGTTTCCTTGGAATGCGGTTTATGCTTTTGCTGAAAATGATGTAATACAATGTATTGACTTGGAGGGAGCAGAAAAATTAGACAGAAAAGATACAAAAAGTCAAGAAAGTTTACAAAGAATTAAAGATTTAACACCACCAACAAAAACACGTAAAGGTAGCAAAGATGTCTTAAATTCTTTCGTTGATACAGTTCACGATAGATGGTTTACTTGTCAATCTTGGGAAAATTATGGCAAAAGTTGGGTTACAACAGAGGGTTGGAAAGACGGTTTTTTTGGTGCCATAATAGATCCTTATGGTTATGCAGAAAAATGGGAAAAGACAAGAGAAACCACTATAAAAGCAATTGAAGATGGAAAAGGTGCAGAAATAGTAGGTTCTACCTTAGCTCTTGCGACAGAAATGGTCGTTTCTCAAAAAATAGGCGCGAAATCTGCAAAGAAAGGTGGTAAACCCAAAGATATAGTAGAAGATGTTCCAAAAACAACAGATAATTTAGTTACAGTTTGGCATTATACTGATAAAGATGGATACAATGGGATAGGTGCAAATAATAAACTATGGGAGTTTAGAGCATCAAACCCAACAAATAAAAATCATAACACAGGTATTTATGTAACAAAAAAACCACCCGAAGTTATAGATCAAAAGAATCATGCAAAAAAAATTGGAATAACTGGTGAGAAAAAAGAGTATTATTTTGGGCTGAAAATATCTGAAGAATCACTAATAATTGAGTCAGAATCAAGGTCTATTTATAAATTACCTCTTGATAAAAATAATAAATTTTTTGCGCCCATAGAAAACCAAGTTAATAAAGGCGAAATGCCTAAAAAAAGATAATTACGATGATACCAGGAATCGACAATGAATATTGTTCAAATGTATCCATATTTGATATGAAAGATACATTTATCAACGGTTTAAAAAAAATAGGATGGGATAATCCTGTTATTGAAATTTTT
>REAG01000282.1 GCA_004294265.1 Cytophagales bacterium
TTGGTTTACAACCTTATTAATGGGTCTTTGTTTGTATTTCAATGTTTTTAAGAAAATATTAAATTCTTTTGAAAATATTACTATTTTTGATAAAATTTTTAAAAAGAAATAAATTAACTATTGCTTTTGAAATTCTAAATTAATGCAATTAATTAATGTTCTTAATTAAATATTTATTGAAGGTATTATATATTTGTTTAAGAATATTTTTTCAATTTTTTTTCCATACTTTTTTTAATTTTATGTTTTTAATTCTATTTCATTTTTAAAAACTATTTTTAAAGATAAATTACACAGATTGAATGATTTTTAATCATTTAATCTGTGTTCAAAAATGAACAATATAATTATAAAATATCATTATTTTTATTTTATTTTGCATCAAATAAATATTATTATGATAAAAAAATATCTAATTTTTACTTTTTTGATTGTTTTTCAAATTTTTGCTCAAAAAAACGAAGAAGAAATTTCAAAGGTTATGTTTGATAATGCCTCAAAGGAAGGAATTAACGGACAAAGTGTAGTTTTGATGCACAACCGAAAAGGTATTAGAATTGAGCAAAACCTAAATAGACAAAAATTAGAATTATGGATTTCGCCTTTGGCTGGAAAATCTTTGAAAGCATACGACCGTAATTTTTCAAATCGTGATGATCAAACCTCTATTTTTGATAGAATTGGATTCCCAAATTTGCCTTACGAAAAGTTTTTAAAATGTGATTATGATGCTTTTCATTCAGTTATTTATTACTCAACCAATACTTTACATATTGTTTCGATGTACGATAAACAAGCGGTTGTAATTTGGTTTGAAAAAGACGAAACTATAGATTTAAAAACCGACAAATTAGACTTTATAAAAAACAAATCGGAAACTAAATTGGTTTCTGAGCATTCTGAAAGAGCCAAAACGCTCACATTTGCAGCCATTTTGGGTAAAGGAAATGGAACATTTACGCATCAAAAAATTGTAGAATTAGGGCGGAGTCATTACAGTCGAATTTCTATTGCAGCAAACCAAATGCTTGTTTTTTCGGCTGATGAAAGCTCTGAACCTATCGAAAAAATTGCCACAGAAATTTCTGTTATTCCTCAAAGTTTATTGCTTTCAGAAAATGAAAACAAAATTCAAACTGGTTTAAATACAGGAATATTGAAAGTAAGAAATAATCCTGATTTGCAAAAAATAATTGATGTCAATAAACGCATTATTTTATCCATGCAAGACGAAAGTGGAGCCATGAGAGCAGCACTTCGCTATATTTATTATCTCATTTGGGTTCGAGATGGAGGGATGGTTTTTAGTTATAATGCCTATACAGGCTGGGCAGCTCCACTCGAAAAATGGTTAGAATATTTGCTTGAAAATCCTACAATTAATGCAAAAGGGGAGCGTTATTTTGGTCAATTAGTAAGTCCAATTACTAAAGAGGAAGAAGATGGTCCATTTTATGCCATTTGGTCGGCTCATACTTTTTATACACAAACAGGAAATCGTAAGTTTTTATCAGAAAAATATATGAATGTTTTACATGATAATATTAAATGGTTGGAAAATAATTTTTATGATGCAAAAAGAGAAATGTTTTTTAGGTATCATTATTGCGAATCGCCCTATTATAAAAGTCCTGGAGATGGTTTTGATGATGCCTGTGGTAAACCTGGCGGTAATAATCTAACGCTTTGGGGAAAAGATACAATCTCAAAAGGTTATGATCAATATATGAATTCGATTTGCTATGCAAATTATATAATGATGTCAGCCATGAGCGAATCGCCTTTGAAAGAATCTTACTTAAATAAGGCTAAAAAATTAGGAGATAAATGTATGAATTATTATGAAATGATAAAGCCCTATCCTTCTTATGGCATGGTTTTGAGTAATAAAGGCAAAGAAATTATGACAGATTCTATTGGTTTTGATGAAACAGATCATATTTGGGGATTAACAGTTCCTCCATTTTTGCCAAACCAAGCGGATTTACAAGAAATTAGATTAGGATTTTATGAAAGACAAATGCGAAAACCAGCCGAATATTTTTTATCGTCCTATTTTTCAAATATTGCAGGTATGGATTCTTATATTCATGGGGAGAAAAAGTTGATAAAAGCCATAGATTATATTGTTCCGCAATGTATTAGACCCGGAAAGTGTTTGCCCATGCCCTATACAATTCCTGAAATTGTGGATGTTGATGATTGCAATACCTATCATGATGTGCGTCCGCAGCCTTTTTCGATAACAGCCATGTTAGCAGCCATTTCCAATTTAGGTGTGAGGCGTTCTGCAAATGGAGTAGGGGTGCGAGCAACAACTTACTTATCAAATATTGAAAATTATAGCTACAAAAATTCTCTTATAAATTTTAATTTTTTGGGAAATGGAGATAAAATAAAATCAATTTTGATCAATGGAAAACCACTTTTGGGAAGTCTTCAAATTCCTGAAAATAGAATTTTGAAAGATAAAAATACGATTGAAGTTTTGGGTTCAGAAATAGAAAATAAAATGCCAATTTTAATTGAATCGACAGTTAAATTAGTTTCATTAAATGGCAAAAAATATACGATAGAAGCCGTAGGAAAAAATGCCATTTCATTTGCGAATATTAAAAATATTTCTGTAAAAGACAAAAACAATAAACCTGTTACTTTCAGAAAAATAGTGAAGAAAAATATCACTCATATTGATTTTGAGGGTGTTGGTCTATTCTTTGTAGAAATTTAACAAAAAATAATTGTTATTGAAAAAATAAAAAATGTTATTGCATTAAAATTATCTTAAAATATAAAATCATGTTTGACAATTTATTAGATTTAGTAAAACAACACGCTGGCGAAGCGATAGTAAACAACACCAATATTCCTAACGAGCACAATGACGAGGCTATCAAAATGGCATCAAGCTCCATTTTTGATGCTTTGAAAGGACAAGCCTCAGGCGGTGGCATTGGAAATTTGATCAGTATGTTCCAAGGTGGAGGTCAGGCTGCATCGGGTTCAAATTCGATGGTTAATGGCATAGTTTCAAATTTGGCTAGCAATTATGCTCAAAAATTTGGCATTTCACCTGCGATTGCCAACGGAATTGCATCTTCTTTAATTCCTATGGTTATGGAAAAATTTGTAAATAAAACCAATGATCCAAACGATAATAGTTTTGATTTGAATGGAATTGTGGGTTCGCTTACAGGCAAAGGCGGTGGCGATATTGCTAGTTTAATTGGTCAGTTTACAGGCGGAGGTCAAGGACAAAACTCAGGAAATTCTGGTGGATTGGGTGGATTAATTGGAAGTTTTTTCGGTAAATAATTCGATCTAATTTTAGTAACAAATTAAATAAAAATATTTAAAATAAATATTTTAACAAATGAAAAAATCAATTTTAATTTCGACTTTTGCTTTAGTTACAAGTATAGTTTCAATTTCTCAAAACTTACCTTCAGCACCAGCAATTCCAGCTGCACCTGCAGCTGTTCCTGCAACAACTGAACAAATGCAATCAGAAGCGGATAAATTCAAAAAAGAAGGAATGCCTGCGGCTGAAAGTGCAGTAAAAGCGGCTGCACCAACTGCGTCTTTGGCAGACCCCAAAGTGCAAATGGTAATGACCATGCTTACTCAAAAATTAAACTTAAAACCAACGCAAATTGATAAAGTAAAAGGTTTGGTTTCTAAAATGGATATGACTAAATTGAATGATCCTAAAGCGCAAGCCAAAGCATTGGTAAGTTCTTATACGCCTGATTTAGGAAAAATTTTAGATCCATCTCAAATGACTAAATTAAAAGGATTGGCAGCATCAAAAAAATAATTTTTTTAATTAAATTTTGTACCCAATTAGTTTTCAGAAACTTTTTGAGTATTTTTTTTTAATATTAAATAATTTCAATTTCCAATAAATCAAAATTTAAAAAATCTAAAATTAATGAAAAATATTACAATAAAAATAATAGTAATAATTCTTTTTACTTTAGGAATTACTTTTTCTGAAGCTCAAATTTCTTTTGAATCAATGCAAAATTACACTACTGGAAGCGGACCCTACAGCGTTGCAAAGGGAGATTTTAACAAAGATGGATACCTGGATTTTGTAGTTGTAAATTCAGGTTTTAGTACAGTTAGTCTTTTGTTAGGTTCTTTTTCAGGCAATATTGTTCTAAAATATGACTATTCTACTGGTAATATGTCTGCTCCTCAAAGTGTTGTTGTAGGAGATTTAAATAACGATGGCAATTTAGATTTTGCAACTGTTGATTTTCTAAATTCAAAGTTAAACATTTTTACAAAAGTTGGAAATACATTTACTTTTAATAGAACGGATTATAATACAAACGGAAGTCCTTCAAATTTGGCATTGGGTCTTATTAATAACGATAATTTATTAGACATTGTTGTAACAAATTTAATGTCCAATTCAATTAGTGTATTTACAAATACAGGAAATAGTTTTGTAGCTATGAATCCAATTACCGTAGGTTTGGCTCCTTTTGGTATTGCAATAGGACAATTTAATCAAGATTTTATAACAGATATTGCGATTACAAATTCAGGTGGTTCAAATATTACTATTCTAACAGGAACTGGAATGGGTGCTTTTGGTACTTTTCAAATTTCAACTGGAGGAAGACCACGTGGAATTGCAGTTGCAGACTTTACTGATGACGGAAAACTTGATTTAGCAGTTACAAGCTTAGATAATGATAATTTAATGCTTTTAACTGGTACAGGAAGAGGTAGTTTCAGTTTATTAACTGAATTAATTACTAATATGGAACCCTATTCAGTTGCTATCGAAGACCTAAATGGTGATGAAAAACTTGATTTAGTTGTTGCTAATAAAGCGGATAATAATTTAAGTATTTTTACTAATTTAGGGAACGGTAGATTTACTTCAAAAACTGACATTGAAGGTTTAAATGAACCATACATTGCCATTATTGGGAATTTTAACAATGATAAAAAACAAGACATCGCTGTTGTAAATTCTACAAAAAAAACTATGAGTATGTTAATAAATAATACTTTTTTTCCTTACCCTTTTGTAACAGAATGGGATTTATCTTCAAATACAGGAGAAAAATTGATTGATAAAATTATTTTCGGAGTAGAAACAAATGGAAATGCACAGTATAGGTGGACAACTCTACCAACAGTTACTGCATCTGGTTCAGGGAGTTTTTCTGGAACTAACGCTACTATAACAGGTATTCCGCTCGGAGCAAAAATTTCTTTAAGTATAGATGGTTCAAATTTTAATAGAATTTTCATGACTAATAGCGATAGTCGTAATCGACTTGTTAATATTTCAAGTTGGGGAAATGTAATTTGGAGTTCTATGAACAGAGCATTTGAAAGTTGCATCAACTTAAATATTTCTGCAAATGACCTACCTAATCTCTCCAATGTAAGTAGTATGGCATGGATGTTTTCATTTTGTGAAAATTTGAATTCTCCGTCAAATATTCAAAATTGGGATGTTTCAAAAGTAGGTAGTTTTATAGGAACTTTTGCTTTTGCAAGTTCTTTTAATCAACCATTGGGGAATTGGGATATTTCAAATGCTTCCAATATTTCAAGTATGTTTGCTGGTGCAACAGTATTTAACCAACCCATTGGAAGTTGGAACACTAGTAAAGTTACCGATATGAACAATATGTTTTATTATAGTAGTTCATTTGACAGACCTATTGGCAATTGGAACACATCAGCATGCTCAAATATGAGTACAATGTTTGCTTATGCTTCAAAATTTAACCAGCCTATTGGAAATTGGAATACTTCTAACGTATTAAATATGTCAGGAATGTTTGCTTCAGCAAGTTCTTTTAATCAATCTATTGGAGGGTGGAATACATCAAATGTTACTAATATGCAAAATATGTTTGGAGAAGCTTTTAAATTTAATCAACCATTAAATAGTTGGAATACCTCAAATGTTACTAATATGACAACCATGTTTGTTTTAGCTTCTGATTTTAACCAACCTTTAGAAAATTGGGATATTTCAAATGTAACTTCTATGAGTAGAATGTTTTTTAGAGCTGCTAATTTTAATCAATCATTTAATAGTTGGGGTTTAAAATTAAGCCCTAATGTAGATATGTTTAAAATGTTGGATAATACGGCTTTATCGGTCGCAAACTATGATGCAACTTTGCAGGGATTTGTAGCTGGAACCGTAACTGGAAGAACTTTGGGAGCGAATGGTTTGAAATATTGTGCTTCATTAAACAACAGAAACTTGCTTACAGCTACGGGAATAAACAATAGAAATTGGACAATTACTGGCGATTTTAACGCACCTATGTCAATTAAGACACAACCAATTTCAAAAACTGTATGTCCAAATACTTTTGCTACTTTTACAATTTCTGTTGATGGAATAGGTTTAAATTATATTTGGAGCAATGGTTTAAGTACAACTTCAAGTATGATGACCTCTACTTTAGGAAATAATTATCAAGTTACTGTAACAGGTGCTTGTGGTATGGTTGTATCTACGGTTGTTAGCTTATTAGAAAAACCCAGCATTACTGGAATTGTAATACCATCGACAGAAAATGTAACTATTGGTGGAACGTCATCGGTAATAATCCCTACTTTGGGAGGTTTAAATTTTAATTACGAAAGCCAGTGGGTTTATAACAATTCAGTTTTAACAGTTGTATCTGACCTTATAGCTACTCCAATAAACAAATATGTAAGACCAAATAACTCTAATAGCCAATCTTTGCATGTTTTATCTATCAATGGAGCAGATTTAATATACGATTTTGTATATAAACAAAAAAGTTGCGAATCACATCCATTTACGGTTTCAAATCCAATGCGTTTTATTGATGTTTCAACTCAGATTTATTCAAATATTCAAAATTTAGAATCCTTTTTTATTGCACCAAACCCGGTATTCAATACCGATTGGAAAGTTGAAAACACAGAATTTGGTTTAACAATGTATCTTTATAATTCACAAGGTTTAGTTGTATATTCTCAAATAACAGCTTCAAATACTACATTTGTTAAAGTCAAACTATCAAAAGGAATATATTTATTAAAAATAGGTAATAAAACAAAGAAATTAATTATTGAATAAATTTTTAAACTTTTATTTAAAAAATTAAAATTAATTTATCATACTAAAATATTTTAAATATATAAAAGCCCATATAAATACTATAGAAAAGCCCACTTAGTTACAATAGACAAATTTAATTTGGTTTTTGGCACAAGGTTCAGCAAGCATCATTCTGTTTAATAAGTTGTCAAATATACTTTCTTTGAATATTGA
>REAG01000283.1 GCA_004294265.1 Cytophagales bacterium
CATGGCTCTAATGGCTTTTGCACACTCAATTCTGTTTACAATAGGCATATTAATATCTAATAAAATTACATCAAAATTTTCTGTTTCAATGATTTTAAGTAATTCTTGTCCATTTTTAACTGATTTAATATCATAGTCTTGTTGCTGTAATATTTTTTTAGTTAAATTTTGAATTACTGAACTATCTTCGGCAATTAATACTTTTTTAGGCACTGACATTTTTTTCTAAATTTAAAAGTTCTTTGTATGCTTTTTTGTAATTATCAAAAGAAACACTCAAATTAAACAAATCCTTTTCATAATTGGAAATATTTTTTTTCTTTATGTTTAATTCAATCAAAGTTGAGATGCTTGCTATTTGATCAATACCGAGTGTGGAGGCATTGCCTTTAAGTGTATGTAAATTGCTTTTTATAATATCCCAATCCGTTGATTTACAGGCATTTAATAGTGCTTCGGTTTCGGTTTCAAACTCATCATAAACCTCCGAAATCATGTCTGAATCTAGGTGGATTTTGAGCTGTTCTACAACTTCAAAATTTATTATTTTATCAGAAAATTTATTTTTTACAGGTTCTATTTTATCATTCTCATCTATTTTGAGCACCCATTTTCGTATCATTTTAACAATACTTTCCGAATTTATTGGTTTGGGTAAATAATCATCCATTCCTGCATTTAAAAACCTTTCTTTATCGTCTTCCATGCTATAGGCAGTCATGGCGATAATTGGTGCTAATTTCTTTATTCTTAATTCTTTAATTTTTTTTGTTGCAGTCATGCCATCCATTTCGGGCATTTGAATATCCATAAACATAACATCGTAAGAATATTCAATAACTTTAATAATTGCTTCCATTCCATTTCCAGCAACATGAACTTCACAGCCAGCTTTTTTAAGAATTTCGGAAGCAACTTTTTGATTAATTTGGTTATCGTCTACTAATAATACTTTAGGAATAATATTACCAAAACCTTTGAAATAATCTTCTTCTTCTTCGTTTATTTTTTTTAGTAATTCAATTTTATCTACAGGTTGTCCTTCGATGGTAAACCAAAATGTACTACCTTTGCCTATTTCTGATTTGACTCCAATAGTTCCGCCCATTAGCTTAGCCATTTCTTTTGAAATCGAAAGTCCTAAACCTGTGCCTCCGTAAGATTTTGAAGAAGAGTCATCTACCTGACTAAATGAATTAAATAATGATTTTACATTTTCTCTTGTGATGCCAATTCCTGTATCTTTTACAATAAATTTTATACGTTTTTTTCCTGCTTTTTTTACAATAATACTTACTCCTCCCTTTTCTGTAAATTTAATAGCATTTGAAGTAAGATTTGATAAAATTTGAAGAAATCTTGTTTCATCTGCATTGATATATTGAGGAACATTTTCATCTAATTCATATTCTAATGTAATATTTTTTGAATTTGCTAAATTCTGAAATAAGGCAAAAAGTTTTTCGATAGTAGAGTCAATAGAAATAGGCGTTGGACGCAACTGCATTTTACCAGCTTCAAGTTTTGATAAATCTAAAATATCATTTAAAATATGTAATAAAGTTTCACTTGAGCGTTTAATAGTTGTAACATAATCTTTTTGCTCTAAATTTAAATCCGAATTATTTAATAAATCTATCATACCAATAATTCCGTTCATAGGTGTTCGGATTTCATGGCTCATGTTGGCAAGAAATAACTGCTTGACTTTCAGGGATTTTTCTGCCAGGTCTTTGGCATTTCGTAACTCTTCAGAAGTTTGTTTTATTGAAGAAATATCTCTTGCAACTCCTTCAATTGCGATAGGAATATTTTTTCGATTATATACAATTCTTACATTAGAAATGGTTGGAATAATGGTTCCATACTTTGATTTAATACTTCTTTCATAATTTTTAATATAGCCAATTAAAAGTAACTCTTCTGATACATTTCTTTCTCGGAAAGAAACCTCATAAAAGTCTGAAAGTTTTTTTCCAATAACCTCCGATGGCGAATATCCTAACAATTCTTTTACTGATGGACTTATCATTAATATTACGCCATCAAGATTAGTTCGGTAATAAATATCTTGAAAAGATTCAAAAATATCTCTAAATTTTTCCT
Source organism: Cytophagales bacterium (assembly GCA_004294265.1). Taxonomy (GTDB): domain Bacteria; phylum Bacteroidota; class Bacteroidia; order Cytophagales; family UBA9547; genus REAG01. The sequence goes on from REAG01000283.1 coordinate 2,107, forward strand.
CACTTTCTTGCAATGCCATTTCAGCAATTTTCTTCTCTGTTATATCATGTGCAATTCCCGATACTTCTTCTACATTTCCGTCCGTTTGATAAATAGGATTTAAAAAAATTTCCCACCATATTTCTTTTCCATTGGGTAAGATATTGCTTGTTTCAAAGTGTTGTGGATTTCCTTCAAATGTTTGTTGATATTTGCTTAACACAAAGTTCAAATAATCATTTTTTGAAAGCATTTTATCTAAACTATCGGGAGGTTGATTTAATGTAGGAATAGTTTTGTGCAACATTGCAATCGCATCGCTATAATTATGATTAAAAGTAGTTAATGCTAATGATTTATTGACCGACCACATTAAATGCGAACTGCTTTCAAAAATAGTTTTGATACGAGCATTTTGAAAGTTTAATTTTTCCTCATTTTGTTTTCTTTCAATGGCAATAGCAATTTGTCCCGAAATAAAATCGAGCATGTCCAAATGTTTGGTGTTGTATTTATTACGATGATTGTAACTTTTTATTCCAATTAATCCTATAATTTTTTCGCCATGTTTAAGCGGAACTCCCATCCAAATTTTTGGGCATTTGGATAGTAAGACAACTTTTTTTTCTTCAACCAATTTATGAATATCTTCTTCATACAAAAAAAGTGGTTTACCTACTGATAAGTTGTATTCAGTGAGTCCTTTTGATGCTTTTCTTTTAAAAGATTGTACCAAACCATCTAAATTTTCATCTATATAATATGGGAAATTTATTACTGAAGACTTGTTATCATAAACTGCAATTATGAAATTATTGACGTTTATAACTTTTTTTAATAAAGAATGAATATCTTGGTAAAGTTGATCTAAACTTACGCTTTTTAAAGTAAGATTTGCAATACTATAATAAAGATTTTGAATATTATCAGAAAAAATATCTGTACGTCCTTTGCTTAATATATGAAGTTGATTATAGCATTTATCCAAAGAAACCCTTAGTTTCAATACTTCATCTACCAATTCAGTTTTCTTTTTTTTAATTAAAGTAAGTGGCATTTTATTACTAATATTTATAAATGTAAAAATAGAAATTAATACTGGATTTTAGTAACATTTTTTAAATAGATATTTCTTATATCATTTTTAATTTCAATGTAATTAGATATTCACTATTAAAAATATCACTTTTTAATAAAATTAGTATAATTTTGTTTCATATTTTAAAATATTTATGATTGTTGATGCCAATAAAATAGAAAAAGCATACCAAAATTTAAAAAATGTAGCAAAGCATACTCCTGTTGAGCTAAATAATACACTTTCTGTTCAATATAATGCCAATATTTATTTAAAAAGAGAAGATTTACAAGTTGTTCGTTCGTACAAAATAAGGGGAGCCTATAACAATATTACAAATAGAACCAAAGAGGAAACTAAAAATGGCATTGTATGTGCAAGTGCTGGTAATCATGCCCAAGGTTTTGCACTTTCTTGTCAATTATTACAAATCAAAGGCTATGTTTATATGCCTGTTACAACCCCAAAACAGAAAGTAAAACAAGTTAAAATGTTTGGGAAAGATATGATTGAAGTAAGATTGGAGGGCGATACTTTTGATGATAGTTACGCTTTTGCTACTCAATTTTGTACTCAAAATAACATGGCTTTTATTCATCCTTTCGATAATATAGATACCATTGCAGGACAAGGAACAGTTGGACTAGAAATTATTGAAGACCTCAAAAATACGCAAATTGATTATGTTTTTATGGCAATTGGGGGGGGGGGATTGGCTTCAGGTGTTGGTTCTTATTTTAAACATAAATCTCCAAATACTAAAATTATTGGCGTAGAACCCTCAGGAGCTCCTTCAATGAAAGAGGCTTTAAATCAAGGAAAAGTAATAACTTTAGATAAAATTGAAAAATTTATTGACGGGGCATCTGTAAAAAGAGTAGGGGATATTAACTTTGAAATTTGCAAAGAAATATTACATGATATGTTGCTTGTTCCTGAAGGCAAAACTTGCACTTCTATTTTACAACTTTACAACACAGATGCCATTGTTGTTGAACCAGCAGGAGCTTTATCAATAGCCGCTTTGGATTATTATAAAGAACAAATTAAGGGCAAAAATGTGGTTTGTGTAGTTAGTGGAAGTAACAATGACATTGACAGAATGCAAGAAATAAAGGAACGCTCAATGATTTTTGAAGGATTAAAAGATTATTATATAGTTAATTTTCCTCAAAGACCAGGTGCATTACGAACTTTTTTAGATGATATTTTGGGTCCAAATGATGATATTGTTCGGTTTGAATATCTCAAAAAAACCAATAAAGAAACTGGTGCGGCACTCATAGGTATTGAATTTAAGGCATCCGAAGATTGCCAACCTTTGATGAATAATATGACCAAATTTGGTTTTACTTTTATTCGATTAAAAGAAAATGCCGTTTTATTTGATTATCTAGTTTAGTAATATTTATTTTATTTTAAATTTTAATTTAGTAAATTTTGGTATGATTATTGAAAAAATAGCACAAATTTCATATACAACAATGACCGAAATGGTTTTGCCTAATGATACAAACACGCTAAATAATTTAATGGGTGGCAGAATGTTGCATTGGATAGATATTTGTGGAGCTATTTCAGCTCAAAAACATTGTAATAGGGTTGTAGTAACGGCTTCTGTAGATAATGTTTCGTTTCAAGAACCGATTAAATTAGGGAATATTGTTACGTTAGAAGCCAAAGTAACACGAGCTTTTAAATCATCTATGGAAGTACATATTGAAGTTTTTGCTGAAAATATACCCAAAGGAACTAAAAATAAAACCCACGAAGCATTTTATACTTATGTGGCTATTGATGAAAAGGGTTTGCCAGTAAAAGAAATTCCTGCTTTGATACCAGAAACTGAATTAGAACAAAAATATTACAAAACCGCACTTCAAAGGCGAGAATTGAGGCTTGTTTTGGCAGGCAGAATGAAACCAAGCGAGGCAACCGAACTTGGAAAAATATTTGAAAACAAGAAATAAAATGGCTGAAATTGGTGTTGATATTTCAAAAGCAATACGTTTTTTAAATAATAATCAAGTTGTCGGAATTCCTACCGAAACCGTTTATGGTTTGGCAGGAAATGCCTTAAATAGTACTTCAATTACTCAGATTTTTGAAGTTAAAAATCGACCTACTTTTGATCCGCTTATTTGCCATACGCATCAAATTTCAGAAATAGAAAAATATGTAACTCGCTTACCAACAATGGCTTACGATTTATTTGAAAAGTTTTCGCCAGGTCCGATTACGATTTTATTACCTCGCAAAAATATAATTCCAGATTTGGTAACTTCTGGGCTTTCAAATGTTGCTTTTAGAATTCCTAAACATTATTTAACTTTAGAATTATTACGAAACTTGGATTTTCCTTTAGCAGCACCAAGTGCCAATCCCTTTGGTTATATTTCGCCTACTACTGCTTTGCATGTGCAAGCTCAATTAGGATCAAAAATTCCGTATATCTTACAAGGTGGTGATTGCAATATTGGTGTTGAAAGCACTATTATTGGATTTTATGAGGAAAATAAACCTTATATTTTGAGATTGGGAGGTTTGAAAACAGAAGAAATTGAAAAAGTAACAGGCAAAATTTTGGTTCAAAATAGTAGTTCAAAACCCTCCGCACCAGGAATGTTAGAAAGTCATTATGCTCCTGAAAAAAAAATGTATTTTATCAAAAGAAATGACATAGAAATACAAAACAATACAATTCATCTCAAAAATTTTGATGTATTTGATATAAATGAAGTTGGTTTTTTAGGTTTTGATGAATATTTAGAAAAAATACCAAAAGAAAATCAAATTATTTTGGCTGAAAATGGGAATATACAATTAGCTGCCCAAAGATTATTTGGTGCAATGCGTGAATTAGACAAAAAAAATATTAAAATTATTATCACGTTTGGAGTACCTACTTATCAAATTGGCTTGGCAATCAATGATAGATTACAAAGAGCAAGTACTTATTTACAGTAAAATCACCTCAAAATAAAAGTGTTTTTTTGGTAATTTTTAATCTTTTTAAGAAAAAAATATAACTATTTCAAGATTTTTGACTTTTTTTTGAAAATTTTTTAGAAAAAGTTTGGAAATATACAAAAATAACCTTTATCTTTGCATCGTGAAATAAACAAATACCGAAACAATAAATGCCCAGATGGCGGAATCGGTAGACGCGCTGGTCTCAAACACCAGTGAATGCAAATTCATGCCGGTTCGAGCCCGGCTCTGGGTACTAAAAAAAGTAAAAAAAAAGTAAAGTAAAATTATATATAACCTATATTTTTGAGTGTTTAGAAATGAACGCTTTATTTTTTGTGGTTATAATAAAAAAATAGCATTTGCTAATATTTTTAATATTTTTTGCTTATAAATTTATTTTTAAGACATAAGTAACATTCTTTATTAAATGCAATAAAATGCTCTAAAACAAGAAAAAATACAAATTTCAGTAATGAATGCCTTAGTTACGAAGGAGATGGTTTCACCAAAATTTAGCGTAATGTTTTTTATCCTAATGCTCAACAGTCTGCTTAACCTAAATATGGATTTGCAGTATGATTATGACAAATTGTTATATTTAATAGCGGAAAAAGAGAGTAAATTTCAATGTCAAATAATGGATCCTTATAACACGACTTATGGTCGCTATCAAGTTACACCTTATTTGGTACAAAAGTACGGGTATAAAATCCCAATGACTTGTGATGAGCAAGATCAACTGATGTTAAAATTAGCAAAAATGTATGAAGAATTGCTTAACATCAAAAAGTACGAGTTCAAATACCATAACGGTATTTTGTTGCACCGTACTAATCTTCTCGTAGCAATGCACTACGCCCCACACGGAACAATTAGATATTTAGAAACAGGGGTGGATTTCGGTAACGGTTTGTTTACTGTAAGTGATTTATTAAGAAAATATGAAAAGAGTACATTTTATAAGTTAAGATAGTACTCTATCGAAAAAAAAATCAGGCTCATTAAGTTTATTGATAAGTTCTCAAGTTAATAAAAGCAATTTTATTAATTTGGGAATTTTTTTATTGTTTATGTTCTTTATGAAATGAAAATTGAATAACTCAACTTTATTCAATTGTTTTTTTTTGTGAATATAATATTTTTAAATATAT
>REAG01000333.1 GCA_004294265.1 Cytophagales bacterium
ATAATCTCTTAGATACATAAATAATTCGTGCGAATAATCGCTTTTTGGGTCTTTTGCCCATAAAAAATCTCTAAAATTATCATACAAATCGTTTGAACTTGCCGTTATTTGGTCTAGCACATTTTGTTTTTCTGCATCGTTTTTTTTTAGATTTACAAGCTTAGTTAGATTACTAATAGATGCCAATTTATTCCCAATTTGATCGTGAAATTCTCTGGCGGTTTCTTCCCTTTGTCTTTTTTCTTCTATTGATTTTGTAATCGCTAAAAGCTTTTTATTTCCCCTAATAAGTACATAAATCATCAATACTAACAAACAAAGTATCAGTAAAAAATTATAATATTTATAAGAAATAGTAGTTTCAGCTGCGGTAGTTTCAAATGTATAAAATCTAAATTGATCCATTAAATAAAAGAGCGTAACAGTAACCAAACATAATATAGTTGTAATTATGCCAATTTGTTCGGAAACAAACATAAAAACAGCTGCACACAATACGATGAGCCAAAAAATATCATACGAATTGATACCACCTGAAATGTAGATGCTTAAAGAAATCAAAATAAAATAAGCAAATGCCATAAAAGCAAGTGAAAAATCTACTTTCCCTGTTTTTTTAATTATTATAAGTGCAATAGAAGTTGCTGCAAAATCTGCATAGTTTAAAAAAGATTTTAAATCATTATATATTCCTTTTGAAAGTGCGAAATAAATAGAGACATATATAATTGTGATTACATAAACAATTAAAAAAACAATGACCGAAATTCGTGCTTTTTGATAAACACTTGTATCTGTATAAAATTTTGGATTTATAAAGTAATTGATAATATAGTTTAGTATTTGCATCCTATAATTTTATATTAGAAAATGTGGTATAACGAAAATTTTTAACAATATAAAGCTGCCTCATTCGGGTAGTTTACAAATTAATGTACACACAATCCCTTGTGGTTTGTTTTGAGAAATCTCAAACTGAGCTTCTATTTTATTGGCTCTATACGTTGAGTTTTTAAGCCCATTTCCTTTTTTATTTAAGTCATCCATTTTTCCTATTCCATCATCCATAATTGTAATTTGTAATTCTTGGGAAGTAATATTAAACCTAAACCAAATGGTTTGTGCTTGTGCATGTTTAATGATATTTGTAATAGATTCTTTTACAATAGGTAAAATCTCTCGTATATAACTTGAAGGAAGTTTTATTTCTGGCAAAATATTTGGTTCTGTTTCTATGTAAAGATTGATGTTAGAATGTTTTAAATAATCATCGAGATAATCTCTTAGATACATAAATAAT
>REAG01000334.1 GCA_004294265.1 Cytophagales bacterium
AATCTGTATGCATCAGGTGATGTTGTGATTGATTATCCATCAATATTCTTTTTTGCACCTACAAGGGAAAATATTCAAGCATTGACAGATTGTGTTTGTTGGGAAATCACATTTGAAGATTTCCAAGAAATGTTTAATTCTATTTCAAGTTTCAGAGAACAACAAAGAAGTTTACTTGTAGGTAGCTATTTTGCCTTAAAACAACATAGCATATCCTTAATTGCGGATGAGGCTAAGGTACGTTATTTAAGATTTCTTAAAGAAAAACCACAAATCATTCAAAACGTTTCTTTAAAACATATTGCAACATTTTTGGGTATTACAGACACCTCATTAAGTCGGATACGAAAAGAAATTTTAAGTTAATTTCATTTCTTGCCATATGACAAGATTTGTTCTTTTGGGTTGCCATATCTTTGTATCATTATTAACACTTTAAAATTTAAAAAAATGATACAAGTAAAAGAATTTATGTTGCTCTTCAGATTTGAACCAACTAACCAGCAACCAACACCAGCGCAATTGCAAGAAATGCACAAGCAATGGGGAGAATTTATTGGGAATATTGCTATGCAAGGAAAATTGGTAAGCACTTATCAATTGGGATTTGAAGGAATGCAGATTTTGGCAGACTACACAACCAAAGAAGGCATTCAAATTGCCGAAGGACACACATTAAGTGGCAATATGGTACTAAGGGCAGACTCATTGGAAGTAGCTGCTGAACTTGCCAAAAAATGCCCAATACTGTTTATGGGTGGTACAGTAGAAGTGAGAAGCTTAATCCCAATGAATTAATCAAACTATAAATTAAACTTAAAAATGAACAAGAAAATGATATTATCAATAATTGGAATTGCCCTTGTAGCATTCATCGGATTTGGCTTATATAAAGCCAGTGGTTTGCAATCTATTCAAATCGTAAAAACAGTTACCATTAAAGGCTCCAAACAAGAAGTTTTTGATATGGTAAAATATTTGGCAAACTTTCCTAAATGGTCACCCTTTTTGGCAGAAGACCCCACTCAAAAGTATGAAGTAAAAGGAACAGATGGTGCCGTTGGCGCACAATACCACTGGGATGGTAACGAAGGCAAAGATTTAGGTTACCAAGAAATTGTAAAGATTGATACCTTTACCTTTGTAGGAATGCAATGCGATATACAAAAACCATTTGTAGCTAAACCCACCTTTGATTACACCTTTAAAGAAACCAGCAATGGTATTGAAGTTACCCAAGATTTTAAAGTACAATCGGGCTTAATTGATGCTTTTTTTATGTGGCTATTTGG
>REAG01000335.1 GCA_004294265.1 Cytophagales bacterium
AACTAATTTAATCAAAAAATTTATGACACATCACATCACATCACATCACATCACATCACATCACATCACATCACATCTTTCGTAGCTTGAACATGAAAGTGGTTTCTATCGCTTTCTTATTTTTTACGCATTTCCTTAGTTTTGCTCAATGGCAAACACCTAATAATACCAATACTGTAAGTTTAAACAACCAAAATGTTAGCAGAAATGTGGGAATCGGCACAACCAACGCTGCTGCAAAATTGCATGTAGTGGGCAATACATGGCTCAACGGCATAACTTCCATGGCTGGTATGGTTTATCAAGCTAATGCCATTACTTTTACAGGAGCTAAACTTGATTTCTTTACACCCGTGCAAGCTCAATACAATGGCGGAAAGCCTGTTTTGAGCCTTAGCCAGTTTGGCGAAATTAATTTTTTCTCTTCTCCTTATTTGAATGAAAATGCTTTTTATCTAGGCTGGACAGGTGATTTTAATCATGGAATCCGTCAGAGTAACAATTTTGGTGGTGCTTCAGGTTTTGATGGACCAGTTGTGTTTGGGCAAAATGGAGGAGCTTTAGGCAGCAGCACTCAAAATCAAAACTGGACAACCAACGGCACTAAGGTTGCCCTCAGCTGGAACAACGACAATGTGGTTAAAATTCATAAATCTTTACAATTTGCAGACGGTACTTTTCAAACCACTGCTGGGCAAAATGTGAGTTATAATGCCGCCAACAACCATTATACATATCAAGGTAATGTGAATATACCAGGCGTTTTAAAATTAGGAACCAACTCTTTATTTTTAGGTAGCAACACTTTAGGAAATGTAGGAACACAAAATTATATATATGCCACTGAAACTGATTTAGAAATTTATAATTCAATGGGCGGTACTGGAAATACAATTGGAGATATTCGTTTGCAAAAAACAAACAATAGAGCTGTAAAAATTGGTGGCGGAATAGCAGGAAATATTACTAATAATAGCATCATTCAATTAGAAGTATTTTCGAGTGCTCGCATTCACGGAACGATTGAAACTTCTGATGTATGCGTAACGCCAAATGCTTTTTGTGATTATGTTTTTGATGCGGATTATAAATTGAAAGATTTAGTAGAAGTTGAAAAATTTATTAAAGAATTCCATCATTTGCCCGAAATTCCATCCGAAAAAGAAGTTATTAAAAATGGACTTCAACTCAATAAAATATTATTACTTCAAATGAAAAAGATTGAAGAATTAACTTTATATTTGATAGAACAAGATAAAAAAATAAAAAGGATTGAAAAATCTTCAAAA
>REAG01000336.1 GCA_004294265.1 Cytophagales bacterium
ATTACCAAAGCTAGTCCCCGCCATTCGCTTATACGCCCTCAGGCGTTAGGCGCAAGGCCGGTATCCGCTACTGTCGGGTTTATTAACTTAGGTTAGTGCTATTTATGCGGGTTTACCTTGCAGCAGTTTGGCACTTGGCTAAAAAATAGATTTCGAAACTAAAAACTTCATTTAATTACCTAAACTTTCGGAAGGAAGTAAAGCGCATAAATATACTTATAGTGCGGCATATTTATAAAATTAACTGGATATATACGCAACAGGCTTTGCGTAAATTTTTGTTTTCTTTGTGATATATTTTTACCGCAAAGAACGCAAAGGAAAAACGCAAAGAACACAAAGCTGCTTGCAAGCACCATCTTAAATAAAAAAGATAAAAAAACACCTCATTATTTACCTCCGAAACTTTAATTACCTAAACCCCCATTTTTTGCAGGTGCTATTAGCGGTTCGAACCTATTTTCTATCAATATTATTTTTCACTTTACTGCTCATCAAAATTATCAAAATAAGTAAAGTCTTTTGTTATAATTCCGTTTTCAATTGTAAAAATGGTGCAAATAGGTAACTCAAATTTTGAACTATCAGTTGCTGTTCCACTTGAAACAAACTCTACAATAATATGCCTATTGCCCGAAGGATAAATTTGAATAACCTCGTCGTGAAGGTTTGGGAAAACCTTGTTTAATTCCGAATACTTATCTATAATCTGTTGCCTTGTTTGCTTTACTATTCCTTGTCCTAATGATGGGTCTTTAAATTCCGAAATTTCCGAATACATATTTGCCATTTTCACCCATTCGTGGTTATTAAAATGTTCAAAATACTGTTTTACTAATTTTTTATTATCTAATGCCGCCATACTTTTATTATTTTGATTGTTACAACAAATCAATGCAAATGTTGCAAAAAATAATATTAATACATGTTTCATCTTTTTGTTGTTTACAACCGTTTTATATCCAATGGTGTGTTTGCCAGGTCGTGTTAGCCTCACGGCCAATAAAGATTTAGTTGCTCCAAAAACTTTAAAAATTTTACCTACCCATACCACCAGGCATAGCACCACCCTTCATCATCTTTTGCATTTTAAGCATAGCGGCAGGGTTCGAAAACTGCTTCATCATTTTTTTCATCTCATCAAACTGTTTAATAAGTTTGTTTACCTCGGCAATATCGTTCCCACTTCCTTTTGCAATACGGTTTCTACGGCTATGGTTAATGGTATCGGGGTTTTCTCGTTCGTAAGGGGTCATCGATTTAATGATGGCTTCGATACCTTTAAAA
>REAG01000119.1 GCA_004294265.1 Cytophagales bacterium
TTAGGGATGTGGTTTTGAAATAAATATTTGTGTTTTAAATTTAAAATGTAGCTATGTGGGCTTTTCTAATTAAGAATACTCAAATCATTTTAACTCATCATAACTATTTTACTTCAATTTTAAAATTCGTTTAGATAGATAAATTTGCCTTTGATTAACAAAAGGAAATATGTAAAAACCTCAATTCAGATCAATTCTTAATATTTGGTAGGGTTAGGTTTAAAAATAATATAGTGCTTTTTAGAGTTTTCCTAAAATTATGAAATTTATAAATATATTTATTTTATGTTAACTTTCTTACTTAATCATTTTGATTTTAAAAATATTAAATTATAATTAATGCATACATCTTTCAAAAAAATTATAAATTATAGTTTCATTTTGATGTTTTTTTATCAGATTTCAAAAGCACAAGATTTTAACTTTTCGCAATTTTATAATACTCCTATTATTTTAAATCCAGCCAATTCTGGGCGTATGGATAAAGACGTTAGAATTGGACTTATTCATAGAAGTGCTTTTAGTACTTATACTAATTCGGCTTTGATGGCGGATATGAATATTTATAATACACCACTTAAAACCGATATGATGGGCGTTGGTTTGTTTGTTTTTAATGATCAACAAGGCAATGGACAAATTTCAAACAATGGTTTTATGCTTTCAGGTGCTGCTCATTATAGTTTAGACGAAGCAAAAAAACACAGACTTTCTATCGGGATTCAAATTGGAATGTCTTTTGCAACCTTAAATTTGGCTGAAGCAAAATTCGCATCAGATTTTGACCAAACCACTAACCAATTCTCCACTTCAAGCTCAAATAATGGTTCTTACAACAATCCAGGATTAAAATCAAATGGCGGATTGATTTATCAATTAGTTTTAAATCGAAATTTGGATTTTACCGCAGGTGTAACGGCTTATAACTTAATTCCATCCAAACAAAATTTTGTTGTTAAAACCCAAAGCAATACCCCAATTCGTTTTGGATTTCAGTTAGGAATGAATTATATGATTAAAAATAAATTTCAAATTTCGCCTGCTGTAAATTTTATGAACCAATCTTCTACAAAAGATTTGATAATGGGCTCTAATTTTTCTTATTATTTTATTAACGATGTAAAAACCAATAAAAAGGCGGCTTTTACAGTAGGTGTTTGGCATCGTTTGCAAGATGCAATGATAGTTTATGTTGGCGGAAAATACAATAATTTTCAATTAGGGTTTTCTTACGACTTAACAGTGTCTTCTTTGGCAAAAGCAACTGGGAAAGCACCCGAGTTTGGACGCAATACTGGTAATGGAGCTTGGGAGATTTCTCTTTTTTATTCAGGATTTCTAAATAGAGCCATTCCTGACAAAACAACAGTACCTTGTAGAACTTTTTAAGATTATATAATGAATAAATATTGCAAAACCATACTTATTATTGTTACTTCTTCAGTTAGCATTTTTGCTCAATTGAGAGATATTTCCAAACTTTCTGACGAAAAAAAGCATAAAGTTGCTCATAAATTATTAGAAATGAATAGCCCTTATAATTCTATTCCAATTTTAGAAGATTTATTAAAAAAAAATCCTGATTCAAAAAAATATATTTTCAAACTTGCCGAAGCCTATTTTAAATCACGAAATTATTTGAAAGCTGAAGAATTATATCCAAAATTAGGAGAAAATCCTTCTAAAAATGGAAAAGAAGGTAGTGTATCAGTAGCATCGTTTCATTATGCAGAATGTTTGAAGTATAATACCAAATATGAAAAAGCAAGAGAACAGTTTGAGAAATTTTCAACAAGTAATTTTAGAGAATTAAAAGGTTCTAACCTCAAAGCATTAGCTAAAAATGAAGTTAAATCTTGCGAATACGCTCTTCAAGGCAAAACCAGCGATGTGGAAGTTGATTTTTCGCATCTTGGAGATAATGTAAATTCAAATTATACTGATTTTGCTCCTACTTTAAAAGACGATAACACGCTTATATTTGCTTCTATACAAACCGATTCAGTTGTTAGTATTCCTTTTGGAGAGTCTCATACGGAACACGTAAAACTTTTTGAAAGTGATTTTGACGGCACGGTTTGGGGCGATGCTAAACCTTTAAAATCTTTAAATTCTAAAAATGGACACACAGCAAACGGAAGTTTTTCGGCTGATAGAAAAAGATTTTACTTTAATATTTGTAAAAATAAAGTCGATAATAAAGTAGAATGTAAAATATATGTAACTAAACAAGACAGTTTAGGTGCGTTTTCAAAACCAGAAAAACTTACTGGTGGCATTAATGAAAACGGTTTTACAAGTACGCAACCTGTAGTTGGAACTAAATTTATAAAATCTAAAAAAAATGATAAATCTAAGGCAAAAGCTAATGAAACAAAAGAAGAAGTTTTGTTTTTTGTTTCGGATAGAAAAGGAACTTTGGGCGGGTTAGATATTTGGTATTCTACTATCAGCAATGAAGGCGAGATAGGAGAACCTGTTAATTGTGGTAAAAATATTAATTCAATAAGAGATGAAATAACGCCTTATTATGATACGGACGGAGGTTTTCTGTATTTTAGTTCAAATTTCCATCCTGGTTTTGGTGGCTTTGATGTTTTTAAAAGTAAGGGTTGGAACACAAAGTGGAAAATTGCCGAAAACCTTAAAAAACCTGTAAATTCAAATTTCGATGAAACTTATTATACTTTGCTGCCCGAAAATAAATTAGAAGGATTTTTAGTTTCAAACCGAACAGGTGGTTATGGTTTGTTACATCCAAATTGTTGCGATGATATTTGGCAATTTAATTATAAAAAACCAACTATATTACTTGTAAATGCTATTGACAGCCTTTCAAATGCTGAAATTTCGGATGTTTTACTTTTGCAATCTGCTAAATATGAGGTTTTTAATGATAGCAGTTCTAAGGATTCTGATGGTAATTTAGATTTTGATACATTGGCTATTTCTGATGACAAACATTTTCTCAAAGTAATAGGCGTAAAAGAAAATTTTGAAAATTATTACATTTTAGGTTCTAAAGAAAAAGTAAATATTTCAGTTATAAAAGAAGGCTATAATTATGCAAAATCGGTGGTTTACACAGATAGTATTTCTATGCCAAAAAGTTTTAAAAGCGAAATTGGAACTGCATCAAGTGAAATTAATGCTAATATTATAAAAGTTAATATGCTTTTGACTCGTGGTAATAGAAAAATGTTTGTGCCTCAACCTGAAATAATTGAGAAAAAAGATACTGTTAAAATAGCATCAACTTTGAAAGAGCAATTTACAAATGCCATTATTAACGAACCAAGAACGGATGTTTATGTAGAGGATACAACTAAGAAAAAGGTAATTGAAGAAATTGATTTTACTGTCAACCTTACTTTTGAATATAAATCTATTGAGCTTACAGGAAAAAATAAACTTACTTTGGATAGTTTGGTGTCTATTATGACTAAAAATCCTAAAATTGCTTTATCCTTAACCACACATACCGATGGAATTGGTAGCGAAGCATATAATCAAGAATTATCTCAAAAAAGAGCTAATTTTATCGCTAATTATATCAATAAAAGCGGGATTCCAAGGCAAAGAATTGTTTCTTCAACTGGAGTAGGAGAGAGTAAACCATTGTTTTCGGAAACTACGCCAGAAGGCGAGGATGATATAGATGCTAGAGCAAAAAACAGGCGTACTGAAATTAGGTTTTTCAAAATGTGATATTAATTACTTGATTTAATATAAATGTTTTGTTTTTTTATATTATAACAGAATGTATAAAATAATAGCTTTGTTTTATTAAAATGATACCAAAATAACACCTCAATACTAATAAAGTCTATCTATTTGTATTCTGTAGTAGAGTAAATTAAATTAGTTTTTGTGGCTTTTAAAAATATAATTGTCCCTTTTTGGTGTTACCTAAAGATTATACTATATTTATTTTTTAGGTTAATGATTGTTATTTTCATAAACAAAATTGCTTCTATTTTTGAAGTTATGACCAATTAATTCAATAGAATAACCTACATAGATACATATTATATAAATTACAATAAATAATTACAAATTCCTTTTAAACTTTTCCCCATTGAGGAAATAAGAAAGGGGTTTTCTAAAAATTTAATTGTAAATATTTAATGGACTCAATATAAAGGTAATATACAAATATTTATTTCATAACCTCAATACTACCTTTTCTTAGGGGGAAACGAACTCAAAAAAAAGTGTTTTTTGAGTATTTGGTAATTAAATGTGCTATTCAATAATTCAAAATATGAGTAATAAATCGCATTATAATTGTCATTTTTTTAATACAAATTTTAAAAAATCATAATCCCATTTTTTCAAATTATCTCAAAGGTTTTTTATTTCTTTCATTAAAGTATCCAATTTAGTTTCTAATTTAGTTTCTAATTCTTTTAACTAACAAATCAGTCAATTATTCAATATCAACATGTGTGCCACAACTTAGATATAGTTTTTGATAATCAGTTCAATTTATTGTACTTTTTACAAAAAAGTAATATTTTATAAAAGGAACTCCTAAAAACAACAATTCCATTGAAGCCCTCCCACTTGGATTCTGCGGTTTCGTAACAGAAATTTGTTTGAGTGGGGTTTTTTAAAATAATATTGGGGTTTTTAGAGGTTCACTAAAATCTAAATAGAAAATATTTTAAACGTAACATATTTTTAATTTACAATAATAGAAAGTTGAATTTGAGATTCATAAGATTCATTTATGAACTCTTTAAGCCTCAATTTTAATAAACTCCTTCCACTTAGATTTTAGACATAGTAACTCAAAATACAATAAATTTTTAAAATCTTTGTTTTTTCTATTTTTTCAATAATTTAAGGTTTTTAACAATATAAAAATTTCAATATAAAAATATTGATTTGTGATATGTCAAATAGAAAACAGTAATTATATTTTTTTAGGCTTTTAAAAATAATATTGGGTTTTTAAATGTTCTTTTATTTAAATTCACTTTAAGAAAAATATGGTATTGAAGTGTGTTTTTTTCAAAAAGATGTTTTTTTTAAAAATATTTTTTAAAAAAAACATCTTAAATCCAACTTTTAAGCCCATTTTTATTTTTATTTTAAAATTTATTAAAAAGATTAGTAAATAGATTTGTGAATGTTAAAAATCTTTGTACCTTTGCAATCCGTTTTCAGAAACCGTGCTAAAAGCACAAAAAGATGTTAGGTATAATAGGAAAAAAAATAGGAATGACAAGTTTTTACAACGCAGAGGATGCTAAGTCAATAGCATGTACTGTTGTTGAAGCTGGACCATGTGTAGTAACTCAAATCAAATCTAAAGATTCTGATGGTTATAATGCAATTCAAATGGGTTTCGGTAAAGCTAAAGAAAAAAACATGACCGCTCCTCTTAAAGGTCATTTGAAAAAAGCAGATGCAACTTCTTCTACATTAGTAGAATTTAAAGATGTAAATGGTTCTTTCAAATTAGGTCAAGTATTATCTGTTACAGATGTATTTGTTGAGGGAGATTCATGCAAAGCTATTGGAACTTCTAAAGGTAAAGGTTTTCAAGGAGTTGTTAAAAGATATAATTTTGGTGGCGTTGGTGGTCAAACACACGGTCAGCATAACAGATTGCGTCATCCAGGTTCGATTGGAGCTTGTTCTTTTCCATCTAGGGTTTTCCCAGGTATGAGAATGGGTGGTCGAATGGGTTCAGACAGAGTTAAGGTTCAAAACTTGAAAATAGTCAAAATATTTTCTGACAAAAATATTGTTTTGATAAGTGGCTCAATTCCAGGTTCTAATAATTCAATTGTTTATTTAGAAAAATAATATGCAATTAAGCGTTTATAATTTACAAGGTAAAGATACAGGAAAGAAAGTTACACTTTCTGATGATGTATTTGCAATTCAACCAAATGAACATACAGTTTATTTAGATGTTAAACAGTATTTGGCTAATCAACGTCAAGGTACACACAAAACTAAAGAACGATGGGAAGTTTCTTATTCAACTAAAAAGTTGATGAAACAAAAAGGTACAGGCGGTGCAAGACATGGAAGTAGGAAAGCTAATATTTTTGTAGGTGGTGCTCGTACTTTCGGTCCACAACCAAGAGATTATTCATTTTCATTGAATAAAAAAGTTAAATCATTAGCAAGAAAATCAGTTCTTTCTTCCAAATTAAAAGATAATCTTTTGAAAGTTGTTGAAGATTTTTCTTTTGATGCTCCTAAAACAAAAAGTTATACATCTTTTTTGACAGCCTTTCAATTAGAAAATAAAAAATCATTGCTTTTACTTGGTAATGCTAACTTAAATGTTTCGCTCTCTGGTAGAAATATACCAAATGCGAAAGTTACTACAGCTTTGTCAGTAAATACTTATGATTTGATAAATAGTGATGTAGTATTGGTATCTGAATCGGCTATTAAAATTTTAAACGAGAAATAAAATGGATATTTTAATAAAACCACTCGTAACTGAAAAAGTTAACGCCACAACAGAGAAAGGTATTTACAGTTTTATAGTTGATAAATCAGCCAATAAAGTTGAAATAAAAAAAGCAATTGAGAAAACGTATAGTGTAAATGTTGAATCAGTAAATACACTAATTACTTCTTCAAAGTCAAAAAGTAAATTCACTAAAAAAGGATTTACTCAAGGTAAAAGTAAACAAATAAAAAAGGCATTTATAAAAGTAGCTAAAGGCGAAGTTATAGATTTCTATTCAGGTATATAGTTATGGCAGTAAAAAAATTAAGACCTACTACACCAGGTCAAAGACATAGAATTGCACCAGTTTTTGATGAAATAACTTCTTCAAAACCTGAAAAATCTTTGATGATTCCTATTTCCAAAACTGGAGGTAGAAATAGTCAAGGTCACATGACTGTAAGATATATAGGTGGTGGACACAAAAAACAATATCGTATTATTGATTTTAATAGAGATAAGCATGGAATTGCTGCTACCGTTAAAACAATTGAATATGACCCAAATCGTACGGCAAGAATAGCTTTATTGCAATATACGGATGGAGAAAAAAGATATATTTTAGCTCCAAAAGGATTAAAAGTTGGACAATCATTACTATCAGGTACTGGTTCTCCTCCCGAAGTAGGTAATGCATTAACATTATCTGAAATTCCTTTAGGTTCTCAAATTCACAATGTAGAGTTAAAACCAGGTAAAGGTGGAGCTTTGGTAAGAAGTGCAGGCGTTTCTGCTCAACTTTTAGCTAAA
Source organism: Cytophagales bacterium (assembly GCA_004294265.1). GTDB lineage: Bacteria > Bacteroidota > Bacteroidia > Cytophagales > UBA9547 > REAG01. The sequence goes on from REAG01000119.1 coordinate 7,232, forward strand.
GATGGAAGATATGTTACTGTTAAATTGCCATCAGGTGAAATGAGATTAATTCTCTCTAATTGTATGGCAACTGTTGGTTCGATTTCAAATGATGAACATATCAATTTGAAAGTTGGAAAAGCAGGTAGAAATAGATGGTTAGGTATTCGACCAAGAAATAGAGGTGTTGTAATGAATCCTGTTGATCATCCAATGGGTGGTGGTGAAGGTAGAGCTTCTGGAGGTCATCCACGTTCGAGAAATGGATTGTATGCTAAAGGTAAGAAAACTCGAAATAGAAATAAGTACTCGTCAGATTTAATCATTAGCAGAAGAACTAAATAATGTCACGTTCACTAAAAAAAGGTCCTTATATTGATTTTAGATTATCGAATAAGGTAGATAAATTGTCTCAATCAGGCAAAAAAACGGTTGTTAAAACTTGGTCTCGTAGATCAATGATTTCGCCCGATTTTGTAGGTCATACAATAGCAGTACATAATGGTAATAAGTTTATTCCAGTATTTTGTACAGAAAATATGGTTGGTCATAAATTAGGTGAGTTTTCTCCTACCAGAAATTTTAGAGGTCACGCTGCTAAGAAAAAATAGATAAGAAATAAAGATGGAAGCAAAAGCTATATTAAAAAATGTTCCTACATCACCTCAGAAAATGAGGTTAGTAGTAGATTTAGTGAGAGGAAAAAGTGTAAACTATTCTTTGGCAGTATTAAAATTTCAGTCAAAAGTAGGTGCAGCTTATCTTCATAAATTATTATTATCTGCAACCTCAAATTGGCAACAAGCAAATCCTGAATCAAGGATTGAAGAAGCTGATTTGTACATAAAAACTGTCTTTGTAGATGGTGGTCGTATGTTAAAAAGAATGAGACCAGCTCCACAAGGAAGAGGTTACAGAGTAAGAAAAAGATCAAATCACATTACTTTAGTAGTGGATAGCAAAGTAAAAGCAGTTGTTGAAAATAATATATCAGAAAATTAACATATAGAAATGGGAACAAAAACCAACCCTGTAGGTATAAGATTAGGAGTAGTTAAAGGATGGGATTCTAATTGGTATGGAGGAAAAACTTTTGCAGAAAAGTTAATTGAAGACGAAAAAATTAGAAGTTATATAAATCTTCGTATACCTAAAGCTGGTATTTCAAAAATCATAGTTGAACGTACTATTAAAAGAATTATTTTAACAATCAATACTTCTAAACCTGGCGTAGTAATCGGAAAAGGTGGTGGAGAAGTTGATAAAGTAAAAGAAGAATTAAAGAAAATAACTGATAAGGATGTTCAAATAAATATATTTGAAGTTAAACGTCCTGAGTTAGATGCTAAGTTAGTAGGCGAGTCTATTGCTCAGCAAATTCAAGGTCGTGTTTCTTACAAAAGAGCCATGAAACAAGCGATTTCTGCGGCAATGAGAGTTGGTTCGCAAGGAATAAAAATAAAAGTTTCTGGTCGTTTAGCAGGAGCTGAAATGGCAAGATCTGAATCATACAGAGAGGGAAGAGTACCATTACATACTTTAAGAGCAGATATTGATTATGCTATCAGCGAATCACTTACTGTTTATGGTAAAATTGGTATTAAAGTTTGGATATTCAAAGGTGAAGTTTTTGGAAAAAGAGATTTATCTCCAAATGCAGGAATGACAAGTACTGGTTCATCAGATAATCAAAATTCTCAAAGAAGAGATTCAAAATCAGATAGAGGTGATCGAAACGAAAGAGGAAACGTTAAAGGTGGAGATAGAAAACAAAGAAGCGAAAAACCTTCTGATCAACGTAGAAATAAAAGATAATTGAATAACTATCATGTTACAACCAAAGAAAACCACATTTAGAAAACAGCAAAAAGGTAGAATTAAAGGAATCGCTACTCGTGGTGCTGAAATTAATTTTGGAGAATTTGCTCTAAAAACTCTTGAACCAGGTTTTATTACTTCAAGGCAATTAGAAGCAGCTCGTGTTGCACTTTCTAGAGGCATGAAAAGAGAGGGTTCTATGTGGATAAGAATATTTCCTGATAAACCTATGACAAAAAAACCTGCAGAGGTTCGTATGGGAAAGGGTAAAGGAGCTCCTGAATATTGGGTAGCACCTATAAAACCTGGAAATATCATTTTTGAAGCTGGTGGTATTTCAAAGGAATTGGCTGATAGTGCTTTGAAATTAGCAGCACAAAAATTACCATTAAAAGTTAAATTTATTACAAAGTACGATTTCGTTGCTTAATAACATGAAATATAATGATATAGAAAAATTATCTGACTTAGAGTTGGGTAGTTCATTGATACAGGAAAAAGAGGTATTAACAAAATTGAAATTTGCACATGCAATTTCACCAATAGAAAATCCTATGAAGATATATTCAGCCCGTAAATTAGTTGCTCAGTTAAGTACAGAAATTTCAAAGAGATTAAATAAATAATATCATGGAAGACAGAAATCTGAGAAAATTAAGAACTGGCAAAGTAGTAAGCAACAAAATGGAAAAGTCTGTTGTTGTTTCTATTGAACGTAAAATAAAGCATGGAAAGTACGGTAAATTTATTAAGCGTACAAAAAAATTAGTTGCTCATGATGAAAATAATGAGTGTGGAATAGGTGATACTGTTTCTGTAATGGAAACTCGTCCTTTGAGTAAGACAAAACGCTGGAGATTAATTCAAATAGTAGAAAAAGCTAAATAATAATGATACAACAAGAATCTAGATTAAGTGTAGCTGATAATAGCGGAGCAAAAGAAGTACTATGTATCAGAGTATTGGGTGGTACTAGAAAAAGATATGCTTCAATTGGAGATAAAATAGTTGTTACTGTTAAGTCCTCATTATCGTCAAGCAGTATGAAAAAAGGTACAGTTTCTAAAGCTGTTATTGTTCGTACTAAAAAAGAAATTCGTAGAAAAGATGGTACATACATTAGATTTGATGATAATGCTGCTGTATTGTTAAATGCTTCTGACGAACCTCGTGGAACAAGGATTTTCGGTCCAGTCGCACGTGAGTTAAGAGAAAAGCAGTTTATGAAAATTGTATCTTTAGCACCTGAAGTTCTTTAAATTTAATAAAATGTCTAAGTTAAATATAAAAAAAGGCGATAAAGTAAAAGTTATTGCAGGAAATAGTAGAGGTAAAGTATCAGTAGTTACATCTGTATTACCTAATGAAAATAAGATTATTGTAGAAGGTGTTGGAGTAGTTTCAAAGCATAACAAGCCTACCTCAAATAATCCTAATGGAGAAATTGTAAAGAAAGAGATGCCTATTGACATTAGTAATGTTATGTTGCTAGATCAAAAAGGTAATACTACTAGAATTGGTAGAAGAGAAAATAAAAACGGTGTAACCGAAAGATATAGTGTTAATACAGGTAATGTAATTTAAGATGGCTATTCCAAGATTTAAAGATTTATATTTAAAAAATGTTGTACCTGCTTTGCAAACAAAGTTTGGCTACAAATCAGTAATGCAAATTCCAAAGCTATCTAAGATAGTATTAAATAAAGGTATAGGTGCAGCTGTTGCAGATAAAAAATTAGTTGATATTGGTGTTGATGAGTTAACTCAAATTACTGGTCAAAAAGCAATAGCTACAAAATCTAAAAAAGCTATTTCCAATTTTAAATTACGAGAAGACTTACCAATTGGTGCTAAAGTTACTTTAAGAGGTGATCGCATGTACGAGTTTATGGACCGTTTAACTACAATTTCATTACCACGTGTACGTGATTTTAAGGGAGTTAATGACAAAGGTTTTGACGGAAGAGGTAACTATACTTTAGGAGTTAAAGAACAAATTATCTTTCCTGAAATCAGTATTGATAAAATTCAAAAAATATCAGGTATGGATATTACTTTCGTAACGTCTGCAAAAACAGATGAGGAAAGTTTAGAATTATTAAAATTATTTGGATTTCCATTTGCTAATCAAAAGAAATAATGGCTAAAGAATCAGTAAAAGCAAGACAATTAAAAAGAGAGGCAACTGTTGCTCGTTATGCAGCAAAAAGAAAGTCACTTAAAGAAGCTGGAGATTATTTAGCTTTAGATAAACTTCCTAAAAATGCTTCTCCTGTAAGACTTCACAATAGATGTAAGTTGACTGGTCGTCCTAAGGGATATATGAGAAAATTTGGAATATGTAGAAATCAATTTCGAGAAATGGCTTCTGCAGGAAAAATTCCAGGATTAATTAAAGCGAGTTGGTAATATCAAAATTTGGGTTTATATTTGCAACCCTTTTAAAAATAACAAAAAATGGATTCAATTGGAGATTTTCTCACAAGAATTAGAAATGCTTCTATGGCAAGCCATAGAGTGTTAGAAGTTCCTTCTTCTAAGTTAAAAAAAGAAATAGTTAAAGTACTTTTCGATAAAGGATATATTCTTAATTATAAATTTGAAGAAGAGGATTCTAAACATCCTTCTATAAAAATTGCGTTAAAGTATAATAATTTTAACAAAAAGAATTCTATAACTTCTTTAGAAAGAATTTCTAAACCTGGTCTTAGAAAATATGTTCATTTTGAAAAGTTACCTCGTGTACTTAGCGGATTAGGAATTGCTGTAATGTCCACATCTAAAGGCGTGATGACAGATAAAGAAGCTAGAACATTAAAAATTGGTGGTGAGGTTTTATGTTATGTTTATTAATTTGATATTATGTCTAGAATTGGTAAAAAATCGATAATGCTTCCTGAAAAAGTGGAAGTTACGCTTGATAAAAGTAACTTGGTTACTGTAAAAGGACCAAAAGGTACTTTATTTCAAAAAGTTGATGCAGATATTTCTGTAAATATTGAAGGAAAGGATATTTCATTAACCCGTCCCACAGAGCAAAAAAGACACAAAGCTTTACATGGTTTGTATCGTTCTTTAATTGCAAACATGGTTGAAGGTGTAAGTAATGGATACAAAAAAGAAATCGAACTAGTTGGTGTTGGTTACAAAGCTACTAATCAAGGTAATTTATTGGAATTAAGTTTAGGTTTTTCGCATGCTATTTTCTTTAATTTACCATCTGAATTGAAATTGACTACTATTACTGAAAAAGGTAAAAACCCTACTATTGTTTTAGAGGGAATTGATAAACAGCTTATAGGACAGGTTTCAGCTAAATTAAGATCTTTTAGAAAAGTTGAACCTTATAAAGGTAAAGGTGTTCGTTTTGTTGGTGAAATTGTAAGAAGAAAAGCTGGTAAAACTTCAGCAAAAAAATAATAATCATGTCAGTAAGTAAAGAAACAAGGAGATTAAAGATACGAACAAAAATTCGTAGTAAAATTTCAGGTATTGCGTCAAAACCTCGTTTAGCAGTTTTTAGAAGTAATACTGCTATTTATGCTCAATTAATTGATGATTCTAAGGGTTTAACATTGTTAAGTTCATCTTCTTCAAACTTAAAGTTAGAAAAAGGTTCTAAATTTGAAAAATCTAAAACAGTAGGTTTAGAATTAGCTAAATCAGCTATAAAAAGTGGTATCACTGAAGTTGTTTTTGATAGAGCTGGTTATTTATATCATGGTCGAGTAAAAGCTTTAGCAGAAGGTGCGAGAGAGGGAGGTTTAAAATTTTAAGTTATGTTACAAGGAAATATATCAAAAGCTAAAGCATCTGATTCAGATTTAAAAGATCGTTTAGTTGCTGTTAATAGAGTTGCTAAAGTTGTTAAAGGTGGTAGAAGATTTAGTTTCTCTGCTATTGTAGTTGTAGGAGATGGAAATGGAGTTGTTGGATATGGGTTAGGTAAAGCTAACGAAATAACGGATGCTATTACGAAAGGTATAGATGATGCAAAAAAGAATTTAATTAAAGTTCCTGTTCTTAAAGGAACAGTTCCTCATGAAAGTGAAGGAAACTTTAGTGGCGGTTTTGTTTTGTTAAAACCAGCTGCTGCTGGAACTGGTGTAATAGCAGGTGGAGCAATGCGTGCAGTTTTGGAAAGTGCTGGTATTAAAGATGTTTTAGCTAAATCAAAGGGTTCTTCTAATCCACACAATGTGGTAAAAGCTACTTTTGATGCACTTTCTAGAATGAGAGATGCTTACACGGTTGCTAAACACAGAGGTATTTCAATGAAAAAAGTTTTTACAGGTCAACAATAATCATGGCAAAAATAGTTATAACTCAGGTTAGAGGAACAATTGACAGACCTTTTGATCAAAAGCGTACATTAGTTGCTTTAGGTCTAGGAAAGTTACATAGCAAAGTTGAAGTTGAGGCTACTCCTCAGATTTTGGGTATGGTAAAAAAAGTAAATCATTTAGTTGCTGTAAAGTAATAATAATATGAAGTTAAGTAATTTAAGACCTGCTGAAGGTTCGGTTAAAACATCAAAAAGAATAGGACGAGGTCAAGGTTCTGGTAGAGGTGGTACTTCTACAAAAGGTCATAAAGGAGCTCAGTCTAGAACAGGATATAAAATAAAAATGGGTTTTGAAGGTGGGCAAATGCCTCTTCAAAGACGTATTCCTAAATTCGGATTTACAAATATTAATAAAATATATAGTAAAGCTATAAATTTAGATGTTTTACAAAATTTAGTTGATACTAAAAATATCTTTGATATTGATTTTGATGTTTTATATACAAACGGATTAGTTTCAAAAAGTGATGTTGTTAAAGTTTTAGGTCGTGGTGAGCTAAAATCAAAAATTAATGTTAAGTTAAATTCATTTTCAAAAACTGCTTCTGATGCTATTACAAGCCTAGGCGGAACTTTTGAAATTGTTAAATAAATATTATGAAACGCCTAATAGATACATTTAATAATATTTTTGCTATAGAAGAACTAAAAAACCGTATAATAGCAACTTTGGGATTTTTACTTATCTTTAGGTTAGGATCTTATGTAGTTTTACCTGGATTAGATTCAACTAAATTAACTAAAAATACTGGTGGTATTTTAGGTCTTTTAGATACTATCTTAGGAGGTGCTTTTAGTAATGCGTCTGTTTTTGCTTTAGGTATTATGCCCTATATATCTGCTTCAATTGTTTTACAACTTCTTACAATTGCAGTGCCATACTTTCAGAAAATGCAAAAGGAAGGTGAGTCTGGAAGAAAAAAAATAAACCAAATAACGAGAATACTTACTATTATAGTAACTTTTTTTCAATCTATAGGTTATGTATCTGCAACTATTCCTCAAGATGCTATATTAATCGATCCTTTTTTATTTAAAGCTTCTGCTATTTTAATTCTTATTTCAGGTACAATGTTTTGTATGTGGTTAGGTGAAAGAATTACCGACAGAGGTATAGGTAATGGAATTTCAATGTTGATAATGGTTGGCATTATATCTCGTTTTCCTGGTGCTATTTATCAAGAAGCTGCTTCAAAAGGTATGTCTGGAGCTCTATTCTTTGTGGTTGAACTAGTAGCATTGTTTTTTGTTGTTATGGCTGTTATTATGCTTACTCAAGCTACAAGAAAAATACCAGTACAATATGCTAAGCAAGTTGTTGGAGGTCAAACTGTTGGTGGACAACGCCAATATATTCCCTTAAAGTTAAATACTTCAGGTGTAATGCCTATAATTTTTGCTCAATCACTCATGTTTTTACCTGCAATGGTTGCTTCTATTTGGTCTGACTCAAGTGATTTAGCTAATAGTATTGGTACTACTTTTTCAAATTACACCTCATGGCAATATAATTTAGTTTTTGGTGTTTTGATTTTGTTATTTACATTTTTTTACACTGCTATTGCTGTTAATCCAATACAAATGGCTGAAGATATTAAAAGAAACAACGGTTTTGTTCCTGGTATAAAACCGGGTTCTCCAACGTCCGATTTTATTGATAATGTAATATCACGTATAACTTTACCTGGGGCATTATTTTTGGTTGCTATTGCTATATTACCTGCATTTGCTTCATTATTTGGCTTGACACGTGAGTTTTCTCAGTTTTTTGGAGGCACCTCATTGTTAATTATGGTGGGAGTTGTTTTAGATACACTTCAACAAGTAGAAAGTTATTTATTAATGAAAAGATACGATGGTTTAATGAAATCTGGTAGGGTTAAGGGTAGAGTAGAAACTGTTGATAATATTTAATTAAAATTATGTTTTGGGAAAGATCCAAAATTTCATATAAATCAATAGAAGAAGTAAATCTTATAAGAGAGAGTGCTGATATATTGGGAAGAGTACATGGATTATTATCTAAAGAAATAAAAGAAGGTTTAACAACTATTAAATTAGATTCTTTAGCATATGATTTTATTATGGATAATAAATCTAAACCTAGTTTTCTAAAGTATAGAGATTTTCCTAATACATTGTGTGTTTCTGTTAATAATACAGTTGTACATGGTCTTCCTAGTAATTATGTTTTACAAGATGGAGATATTGTATCAATTGATTGTGGTGTATTAAAAAATGGTTTTCATGCAGACTCTGCATATACTTACAGAGTAGGTAATATTACTGAGGATGCAAAAAGGTTATTAAAAACGACTTATGATTCTTTGTATAAGGGTATTTCAGTATCCAAATCAGGACAAAGGGTTGGAGATATTGGTTTTACAGTTCAAAGTTATTGCGAAAACTTAGGTTATTCTGTAGTAAGAGAGTTGGTTGGTCATGGAGTTGGTGCATCTTTACACGAAGAACCTGAGGTTCCTAATTTTGGTCAAAGAGGTAAAGGACATAAATTAATTAAAGGTATGGTTTTAGCGATAGAACCAATGATTAATTTAGGAAGAAAAGAAGTTTATCAAGAAAGCGATGGATGGACAGTGAATACAGTTGATGGAAAATTATCTGCTCATTTTGAACATACAGTTTTAATTACTGATAAAAATCCAGAAATATTAACGACATTTGAATATATATCAGAACATCAAAAAGTATAAATGGCTAAGCAAGGTTCTATTGAACAAGACGGTTTAATTACAGAAGCATTATCAAATGCTATGTTTAAAGTTGAATTACAAAATGGTCATGAAGTAATTTGTCATATTTCTGGAAAGATGAGGATGAATTATATTAAGATTTTACCAGGAGATAAAGTTAAAGTACAAATGTCTCCTTATGATTTATCAAAAGGAAGAATTACATTAAGATATAAGTAGTTATTATGAAAGTTAAAGCGTCAATTAAAAAAAGAAGTGTCGACTGCAAAATTATACGCAGAAAAGGCAAATTATTTGTAATTAATAAAAAGAATCCACGTTACAAACAAAGACAAGGTTAATAAAAATCGATATGGCAAGGATAGCAGGTGTAGATATACCAGATAATAAACGAGGTGAAATTTCTCTTACATACATTTATGGTATAGGTAAGAGTTCTTCTCAACAAATTTTATCAAAGGCAGGTGTTTCTGTTGATAAAAAAGTTAAAGATTGGTCTGAAGAAGAAGCGAATTCAATTCGTGGTATAATTTCAACGGATCATAAAACTGAAGGTGTATTAAAGTCAGAAATTCAACTTTCTATTAAAAGGTTAATGGATATTGGTTGTTATCGTGGTTTAAGACATCGTAAAGGTTTACCTGTTAGAGGTCAAAGAACTAAAAATAATTCTCGTACAAGAAAAGGTAAGAGAAAAACAGTTGCTAACAAAAAGAAAGCCACTAAATAATATATAATTATCAAAAAAATGGCACAAAAGAAAAAAGATAAATCTAAGAAAAGAGTTGTAGTAGTAGAGCCAATTGGTGAAGTGCATATACAAGCAACTTTTAATAATATAATAATATCTATTACCAATTCTAATGGTCAAGTAATTTCTTGGGGTTCTGCTGGTAAAATGGGTTTTAAAGGTTCTAAAAAAAATACACCCTATGCGGCTCAATTAGCTGCATCAAGTGCAGCTCAGGTTGCTTTTGAATTAGGAATGCGTAAAGCAGTTGTATTTGTAAAAGGTCCTGGTTCTGGCAGAGAATCTGCCATTAGAACTATTCAAAATACTGGAATTGAAGTTACAACAATAAAAGATATTACTCCAATTCCTCATAATGGTTGTCGTCCACCAAAGAAGAGAAGAGTATAATACTTTAATAAAAATTTAAAATGGCAAGATATACAGGCCCTAAGGCAAAAATTTCAAGAAGATTTGGAGAACCTATTTTAGGTCATAGCAAAGCTTTACAAAAAAAGAATTATGCACCTGGAATGCATGGTAAAGGTAAACGTGGAAAAAAATCTGAATATGCTGTTCAATTAGCTGAAAAACAAAAAGCTAAATATACTTACGGTTTACTTGAAAGACAATTCGCAAAAACTTTTGAATTAGCTGCAAGAAAGGATGGTATAACTGGTGAGAATTTATTAAAATTCTTAGAAGCAAGATTAGATAATACTGTTTATAGATTGGGAATTGCTCCAACTAGAAGAGCTGCTCGTCAATTAGTAGGTCATAATCATATTTTAGTTAACGGAAGTTTAGTTAACATTCCATCTATGATTTTGAAAGCTGGAGATAGTATAGCTGTGAGAGAAAAATCTAAATCTTTAGAAACTATTACTGCTTCATTATCAGCTAGAACATCTAAAAGATTTAATTGGCTTGAGTGGGATACGACTATGATGACAGGGAAAATTATTAACTATCCTGATCGTCAATCAATTCCTGAAAATATCAACGAACAATTGATTGTTGAATTATATTCTAAATAATACATTAATTATAACCATATACAAATGTCTATATTAGCATTTCAAATGCCTGACAAAGTTGTCATGGAAAAAGCCGATGACTTTAAAGGTTTCTTCGAATTCAAGCCATTAGAAAGAGGTTTTGGTGTAACTATCGGTAACGCTTTAAGACGAATTTTGCTTTCTTCTCTTGAAGGCTATGCAATTACATCCATTAAAATAAGTGGTGTTTTGCATGAATTTTCAACAATCGAAGGCGTAAAAGAGGATGTTAGTGAAATTATTTTAAATCTTAAAAAAGTAAGGTTTAAAAAAGTACCTGATGTTATGTTAGATAATCGGGTGTCATTATCTTGTAAGAATAAAGAGGTATTTACTGCTGGTATGCTTCAGGATTCTACTTCTTGTTTTCAAATATTAAATCCTGATTTTGTAATTTGCAATTTTGCCCCATCTACAAAGTTTGAGATTGAATTAACTGTTGAAAAAGGTAGAGGTTATGTTCCTTCAGAAGAGCATAAATTTACAGATCAAGTTCTAGGAGTTATCCCTATTGATTCGATTTTTACGCCTATCAAGAATGTTAAATATACTATTGAAAATACTCGTGTAGAGCAAAAAACAGATTACGAGAAATTACTATTAGAGATTGATACTGATGGTTCTATACATCCTGAAGAAGCTCTAAAAGGTGCAGCCTATATTCTTATTCAACATTTCATGTTGTTTTCTGATAAAACTATGACTTTTGAAAGTGTTAAAGCTGAAGAAGTTGAAACTGTTGATGAAGAGTATTTACATATGCGTAAATTATTGAAAACATCTTTAGCTGATTTAGATTTATCTGTTCGTGCTTATAATTGCTTAAAAGCGGCTGATGTTAAATCACTAGGTGATTTGGCTTCTTTAGATGTATCGGATATGATGAAATTTAGAAACTTTGGAAAAAAATCTTTAGCTGAATTGGAGCAATTAATGTCTGATAAAAATCTCCGCTTTGGAATGGATACTGTAAAATATAAATTAGACGAAGATTAATTATGAGACACGGAAAAACTGACAACCATTTAGGTAGAACTTCTCAACACCGTCAAGCGTTGTTGAAAAATATGGCTAGCTCGTTGATAATTCATAAAAGAATTGAAACAACTGTTGCTAAGGCTAAAGAATTAAAAAAATACGTAGAACCTCTTTTAACTAAATCTAAAGATGATACTACGCATTCTCGCAGAACTGTTTTTTCATATCTACAAAATAAAGATTCTATAAAAGAACTTTATAATACAGTAGCTGAAAAGATAGCAAATCGTCCTGGTGGATATACTCGTATTATTAGACTTGGTAATCGTTTAGGTGATAATGCTGATATGTGTATTATGGAATTAGTAGATTTCAATTTGTTGTATAGTAACTCTAAAGAGGATGCTAAACCTAAAACAAGAAGAAGTCGAAAATCATCTGCTAAAACTTCTGATGCTGTTGAACCAACATCTGATGATATTTCAAATAAAGAATAGTTATAAAAAAACAGATTATTTTAAAATAATCTGTTTTTTTATGTTAATTAAAATATAAAATACTTTATTTTCTGGTTTTTTATTAAAAATATTTTTTACCAAAATTCAGGAAAAGTTCTACAATATTTTATATAATCAACTTTAGGAGCTTCTAATTTTAAGTCACTAATTTTGTAAGTTATTTGTCCTCTGTGATGTGCTGAATGATTTGCAATATGAATAAAAATATCAAATAATGTATTAAAGTATTTTTCTTCATTTGTAGTAATATATTCTATTTTATCTGTTAAATCTCTTGGTTTGATTTTAGATATATATTCTATATAAAATGATGAAATTTCATCATTCATTTCTTTTAGTTTTGATGTGTTGTGAATATCCCAAATTTGGTAATTAAATTTCTTTTTTGGATAAAAACGAGCAAACCAAACGTATTGAGCATTCAAAATATGACTTATGTTTTTATTTATACTGGCTTCAGTTATTTTATTCTTTTCAATTGCTTCTATTATGCTTTCATTTGCCCAATGATTGAAATTAAAAAGTCGAATTAAATATTCTTTCATTTTAGTATGTGTTTACTTGTGAGTTATATTTTTAAAAATATAATATTTTCTTATTTATAGTTAATTTATTAAATATTTAGACTTTATTTTTTAATTCTAAAATTAAAGCTGTTCTATTTGTAAGGTATAAACTTAAAATATTATTTTCGCCCTGAAGTTGTGTAATATAATCCATTTTATTATCAATTCTATTTTGTCCGCCAAAATTTGCGGCATCTGAATTTAATATAATTTTATATACGCCACTTTGTGGAACTTTAAATCGATAATCAAATATAGAATTTAATGGATTAAAATTAAAAACAAATATTAAGTTATTTCTTTCAAAAATGATCACTTTATTATTTTCATCCATGTTTAATTGAGATGCAGGCAATGATTGTATCATTTTTTTGTTTTGACAAAGATGTATCATATCTGCATCAAATTTATTTAAAAAACGATATTTTAATTTTTCATTATCAACCAAGCTCCATTGTCTGCGTGCATATTTATAACTCCAATTATTTCCTTCTCTTGGGAAATCTATCCATTCTGGATGCCCAAATTCATTTCCAATAAAATTCATGTAACCTTCACCTCCTAATGAAAGTGTAATTAAACGAATCATTTTGTGTAATGCCATGCCCCTTTCAATTACATAGTCTTTATCTTCTTCGTCCATGTGCCAATACATTTCTTTGTCCATGAGCCAAAAAGCGAGTGTTTTATCACCTACAAGTGCTTGGTCGTGCGATTCTGCATAGCAAATTGTCTTTTCTTTCCACCTTCTGTTCGTTAAAGTTGAGTATAATTCATGTATATTCCACTCTTCATCACGAGTATGTTTTAGTAATTTTATCCAAAAGTCAGGTATTCCCATCCCTAATCTATAATCAAATCCAAGTCCTCCATCATCTGGAGTTCTGCAACCTCCTGGCATTCCACTCATATCCTCGCCTACTGTAAAAGCACCTTTTTTAAGTGAATGTACCAAATCATTGGCAAGAGTTAGGTACGTTACTGCATCCCAATCGACTTGAGATTTGAAATATTTATCATAATGATCGAAGGCTTCGTAAATTCCGTGATGTTCATAAAGCATGGATGTAACGCCATCAAATCTAAATCCATCAAAATGAAATTCTTCTATCCAATATTTGAGGTTAGAAAGTAAAAATTGCGTTACTTCCCATTTTCCATAGTTAAATAATCTTGAATCCCATTGGTCGTGGTAACCTTTTCCGCCTTCATGAAAATATTGATATTCGGTACCATCTAATTGATTTAATCCCTCATCAAAGTTTTTTACAGCATGAGAATGGACTATATCCATTATAATTGCAATTCCTAATTTATGAGCTTGATTGACTAAATATTTTAAGTCTTCAGGAGTTCCGAATCGTGAGCTTGGAGCAAAATAATTTGAAACATGGTATCCAAACGAACCATAATAAGGGTGTTCGGCAATTGCCATCAATTGTATGGTATTGTATCCAAGTTTATGAATTCTTGGCAAAACTTTATCGGCAAATTCACTGTAAGTTCCAACATTTTCTTTTTCAAGCGACATTCCAATATGAGCTTCATAAATTAATGGCATTTTCCCTTGATTTACTTCAAATTCTTTGTCTTCCCACTTAAACTCAGTTTTAGGTGCCCAATGTTGTCCTGAGAAAACTTTCGTATTTTCATCTTGAAAAGCCCTTTTTATATAAGCTGGAATTCTATCATGGTTTCCATTACTCGATTTTATATGAACTTTTAAAAGACTTTCGTGTTTAAAGGTTGATGAATAATCTGAATCTGAAAGAAATATTTCCCAAATACCAGACTCGTTTTTTGTCAAAGGATGTGTTTCTCGGTTCCAATTATTAAAATCTCCGATTAAATAAAGTGCATGAGCTCCTGAAGCCCATTCTCTATACCAAAATCCTTTTTTATTTTCATCATAATTTATTCCAAAATATTTATATGCATCTGCAAATTGACTTAAACTTCCAGCATGATTTTCAAATTCTTTTTTCTTGTCTAAATATCTTTTTTTGCGATTTAAAATATCCTCTTCATAAGGCTCTAACCATGGATCGTCAATTATTAACTGTATTTTTGAATTAGAGTTAGACATATATTAATTTGTTTATTATTTTTATTTGTGTACGTTAATTTAAAATTTAAAGATGTTTTTAGAAGAACTATTTTTAAATTTGTGAATTTATTTTAATTGCAATCAAATATAACATAATTAGAATAGTATCAATCAATTTAATTTTATTTGAAAAAGAATTTTTGATTTTTTTTAAGAAAATTTTAATAAATTTCTTTAAAATTTTTATTTGTTCAATTATAAAGAAATTAGTTGTATTTATTGACGTTCAAACCCTTTGGATACGAATTTTAATACGTCTGAAATATGGCTTTTCCAATATTGCCAGTTATGATAACCATCTCTTACTCTGTATTCGTGTGGGATTTCTCTTTCGTTGAGTGCAATATGCAAATAAGCATTTCCTAGAGTAACAAAATCTTTATCGCCACAATCAAAATACCATCGAACTTTATTTAAAGTATCACTTGGCATTGTCTTCATTAGATATATGACGTTATATTTTTTAAAATAATCTAATATTTCTGAATCATTTTTTTTCCCTTTGGGCCAAAATGGTTGTTCGTAATTTTCGCCTCTTTCTTTCAAAACTTGTTGGTCTGTCCAAAAGGCAGCACTCAAACCAGCACAATAACCAAATAAATTCGGATTTTTGAGGCACATCATAAAAGCACCGTAACCACCCATAGATAGCCCTGAAATAGCTCTGAATTCTTTTTTTTCTCTAATTTTGAATTCTTTTTCAACAGTTGGCATAAACTCTTGCGTAAACATATCCATCCAACGAACTTTATTATCAAAACTATTTACATACCAATTTAATTCGCCATTTGGCATCACAATAATCATGGGTGTAATTTCTCCGTTTTTAATGGCATTATCTGCCGCTTTATTCACACTTCCAAACTGAACCCATGCGGTTTCATCGTCTGAATATCCGTGAAGTAGGTATAAAACGGGATATTTTCTTGAATTATTTATATCATAATCGGGCGGTAAATAGATTGAATATCCTACATTTTTTCCAAGTATCTTACTCGAAAGTACTTTGCTTTCAATAACTTTTCCGTTCATTTGAGCAATAGATATAATTGAATATAATGTTAAAAATAGTGTAATTTTAATTAATTTCATGGATAGATATAGTTATTTTTTGGTAAGAAAGATTATTTATTTTATAAAAGAAGTAAAATATAAATGCAGAAATTATCAAAGTATTAGCTCCTGAAATTATTATCAGTCCTATTTTCAAATTAGATGTTAAATATCCAATGATAATTCCTAATGATGTGCAAAATAGTTGAAAAATATTAAAAAATAAACCTAACTTATTTATTTTTAAAATATCTACCAAATAACTAAACGGATTGTAAATCATACGAATTATAAAATAGGGCATCAAAATCAGCACATAATTAGGTACTTTAGACCATTGAGAGCTTATTAATGGTAGTCCAAAAACAGAAAACATATATATTGAAATGCCAATAAGTATGGATATTGAAGAAATTACTTTAAGATTTTTGTTTGAGTATTTTAATAAATCGTTAAAATTGTTTTCGCTGTAAAAAGTGGCAGCTTTTAAATGATAAACTTTACTAAAAGTGCTAGATATAAATAAAATTCCAGCTCCTAAGAGTTTTGAAGCCATAAAATAAATGCCAGTTTGAAAGCTTGAAAAGTAAGTTAAAATTAATATAGGGATTGAATTATAAGATAAAACATCTATTAATGTGGACGGAAAACCATACCTAAATAATAATTTATAGTTTTCATACATTTTTTTTATTTTAAAATTAAGTTTAAAATAATCTTTTTCTATAAAATAGCTTTGGCATAAAAACTGTGCAATCAAGGAAAGCAAATAGCCGATAACAAGTCCATTTTCGATTTCATAAATTCCAAAAATATATTGTAAAATAAAAGTAGTAATAGAAATAAATCGCCCAATTACTACCCATTTATATTTGTTATTTTTTATAAAATAATATTCAAAAATTTGATTGAAAGAAAAAATAATGACACCTAAAGGATAGATTATTAGATGTGTTTTTTGAGATAAAACACAAAAACTAAGTAAAATAACTGAAAATAATACTATTAAAGTAAATACAGTTTGAAAAATTTCTTTGCTTTCATTTTTAGATTTTGCCAAAACGATGGCGTACTCAAAATGCAAAGTTGAAATAATTGAAAGTATGGAAATCCAACTTAAAAACGAAGAAAATGTACCAAAATTTTCGGGATGATATATTTTAGCGAGATAAAAAGTAGCTAAAAAAGATATGGATTGTACGAGAATACTTGCTAATGAAAGTCCTCCTAATGTTTTGAAAGTACTTTTATTAACCATATTTTTCATACATTTTAGTAATACTCATTAAATTAAAAGTTGTTTTTAAATTTTTTAAAGATTCAAATTTTTTATTTATTTTAATATCAGCTTTTGTATATAATAATTTTGACATATAGTTTGAATTCAATCCTTTTTTGGGTAGCGCAAAAATTTCAGGTGCTAATTTTTGTTTTGCAAAATTCCTTAAATAAGGTTTTGTTTGGGATGAAATGCTATCAAAAATACTTTCAAAATGGAATAATTCTTGCATAAAATGTCCTTCAATGAACGGAGAACGCATTTCTTGCGAAAATTTCATACTTGCATGATCGTTTCGTAAGGCATGATGACAACTAATATAATAGTAAATATCAAACAGACTATATTGTTTGAGAATAGGTAAGTGTTTAAAATTTGGCATCATTTGCATTAATTTGTCAATCAAAAACTCAAAAGGGTGTTCCCAAGATTGACTTTCAGTTTCAAAAATCTTTTTTAAATCATCCCAATCGTACATACTTCGTTTCAAAAATGGAATTATTAAATATCCAAATTTATGAAAGTCGTTTATTTTATTTTTTTTATTAAATAAAAATGAAAAATTACTAATAATAGGGGTTATTTTAGATGCTAGTTTATAATTTTGTGCAGAGCTGTAATATTCGTAACCGCCAAATATTTCATCTAATCCTAAACCAGAAAATATTACTTTTGATTGAAGTTGAGAAGCTTTTTTTGATAAAAAATATGCGGGTTCTGGAGCTTCATTTGGTTGGTCCTCATAAGTGAGTAAAGTTTCCAAATCGAAATCTTCAAAATTAGTGGTTTCCAGTTTTAAACCTGCATAAATAGCATTGGTAAATGCTGAATTTAATTCATTTTCTTTGTCATTCTTATCGCCAAGAGTAATGGCAATTATCTGATTATCAAACTTTTGTAAATAATAAGCCAATAATCCTGAGTCAATACCTCCGCTAAGCATGAGTGTTTTTTGAGGTGTACCTGTGAGGTGCGATTGAATGGTTTCTGAAATAATATTTTCAAAATTACTGGTATTTAATCGTTCTTTTTTTGCTTCATATTTCCAATTCCAAAAAGGTGTTATTTGGGTTTTAAAATTTCTAATATTAATATCAAGTTTATGTCCAGGTTCTAAACTTTTTATATTTTTATAAATGGTTAAAGGTGATGGACAAGTACCTAAATACATGCTAAATGCCAATGCTTTTGAATCTAATATTCCTAAACCAGATTGGAGAGGAAATAAACCTTTTATTTCTGATGAAAAAATGAATTTATTACCTAAAATAGCATAGAAAAATGGCTTTTGTCCTGTTGCATCTCGCCATGATTTGATATTTCCATTTGAAATATCAAAAACTACAATCGAAAACATACCTTTTAAATGATTAATAAAGTCATCTCCTAAAATTAGATAAAGTTTAAAACCTAATTCTGTGTCGGTTTCCGATACAAACAAATCATTTTTAGAAAAGTATTTTTCTTTTAATAATTTATAGTTGTAAATCTCTCCAACCATCATAAATAGTATATTGGTTTGCGAGTCATAAAATGGTTGCATGCCATTATTTGATTCATCTACGATTGAAAGTCGTGAAAATCCAATCCAATTTTTTGATTCTCGATTGTGTTGATGATCAGGATATTTACTTTTGGAAAATGCAGATGAAAGCTCTGTAGTTCTAAAAAAAGGTGTGTTGTTTTCTGAAATTCCTACTAATATTTGGTCATCTGGACCTCTGTGTTTAATTTCAGATAGTGACTTTTCAATAAACGAAAAATTTAAGGGTTCGATTGAGAAAACACCTGAGAATCCGCACATTTTGGTATTTTAATTATTAAAATATTAAAAATAGATTAATTTATTATATTTTTATACTGGAGTCCGACAATAAACTATTCTAATAACAACTCTAAGAATAGTAAATTTTTAAAAATATAGGTATAAATTATAAACACCTATACTTAATGTTTCGTTTTTATACAAAAATTAACATTATGTAGCAAATATCTAAAGAATTTAATTCTGCTGAACTAATTATTGGATAATTATTTTTCATTTCGCTCTTGATATTTTTACAAAAGTATTTTTTCTTACATTATCTGGTATTGGGTTTTAAAAAATGACTTCAAAAGTTTATTTTATATTGAGTCCAATAATTATTTTCTATTAAATTTTAAGAAAGACCCTTCTTATTTACCCAAATGGTAAAAGTTATAAAGGAACTTGTAATTATTAATTAGACTTTATACATTTATTTGTTTATTGCTTTTTAAATTTCCATTTTTATCAATTTTAATTCAATTTTCTATCCTAAAAAAAAAAATGTAATTTAGCATCCAAATTATTTTATAATGAGCGAATACAAACCACAAGAGATAGAGAAGAAATGGCAAAAAGTATGGAAGGATAACCAAACTTTCAAAACCGAATTTCCATCAAAAAAGCCTAAATATTATGTTTTAGATATGTTTCCCTATCCCTCAGGTGCAGGTTTGCATGTGGGGCATCCGCTTGGATATATCGCTACCGATATTGTAGCTCGTTATAAAAGACTCAAAGGATACAATGTACTTCATCCGATGGGATACGATTCTTTCGGTCTTCCTGCCGAACAGTATGCGGTGCAAACTGGGCAGCATCCTGCTATCACTACCGAAAATAATATTGCTCGTTATCATGAGCAATTAGATAATATAGGATTCAGTTACGATTGGAGCCGAGAAGTTAGAACCTCAAATCCTGATTTTTACAAATGGACACAATGGATTTTTGTCAAAATATTCAACTATTGGTACAATAAAGAAAGCGACAAAGCCGAACCTATCGAAATACTTTACCAAAAGTTTGCTGAAAATGGAAATGCAAAAGTAAAAGCCGTTTGTGATGAGGATATTAAATCCTTTACAGCTCAAGAATGGAATGCCTATTCAGAAGAACAAAAACATGAAATCTCGCTTAAATACAGATTAGCATATCTTTCTAATACTTTTGTGAATTGGTGTCCAGGTTTAGGTACTGTACTTGCCAATGAAGAAGTAAAAGATGGCGTTTCCGAACGTGGTGGATTTCCTGTCGAACGTAAAGAAATGGCTCAATGGAGTATGCGAATTACTGCCTATGCCGAACGTTTGTTGAGTGATTTAGACGGCTTAGATTGGTCGGATTCTATCAAAGAACAACAACGCTATTGGATTGGAAAGTCAAAAGGATGTATGCTTACTTTTCAAATTGCAGATCTTTCAAGTTTTAAAAATTTGGAAGGTCTAAAAAACGCGACAGCAACTCCCCCTTCGGGGGGTGGGGGGCTTAGTGTTTTCACCACACGTGTAGATACGATATATGGTGTAACCTATCTTACGCTTGCTCCAGAGCATGAATTGGTAGATAAAATCACTACGCCAGAGCAAAAAGCTAAGGTAGATGCTTATGTACATTATGCTAAAAATAAATCCGAATTAGATAGACAAGCCGATGTGAAAACTGTAACCGGAGAATTTACAGGTGCTTATGCCATCAATCCTTTGAACAATGCTTTGATTCCTATTTGGATAGGCGAATATGTGTTGGCTGGCTATGGAACAGGAGCTGTAATGGCTGTACCAAGCTCTGATACTAGAGATTATGCTTTTGCCAAACATTTCAATCTTCCTATTATTAATGTACAAGAAGGAGAAAAAACAGACATTACTAAAGAAGATTTTGACCCCAAAGCGGGCACAATGATAAATTCTGATTTCTTAAATGGAATGGATGTGAAATCTGCTCTTGAAGCCATGACCAAACGTGTAGAGGAACTTGGAGTGGGATATGGAAAAGTGAATTTTAAAATAAGAGATAGCATTTTTAGCCGTCAACGCTATTGGGGAGAACCTATTCCGGTCTATTTCAAAAATGGATTGCCTTACACTTTAGATGAGTCGCAGCTTCCGTTGGAATTACCTAAAATAGATGAATATAAGCCAACTGCGAACGGAGAGCCTCCATTGGCTAGAGCGAAGAATTGGGTAGCCAGTTCCCCTCCCCTTGGGGAGGGGATAGGGGTGGGGTTAAATTCACAATTACAAAACGCAAATTTACCATCTTGGCAAACCACAGATGCTATTAAGTGGAAAGCTATTAAAGAAAAAGCAAGGGAATTGCGAAAAAATCAAACGGATGCCGAACAGACTTTGTGGTATGCTTTAAGAGGTGAGCAACTTGGTGTTAAGTTCAGACGTCAGCAGGTTATTGATGTGTTTATTGCAGATTTTGTTAATTTGAATACTAAATTAATCATAGAAGTTGATGGAGGAATTCATCTCGATTCAGATGTAAAAAAATATGATGAATATCGTACCGAAGTTTTACGGAATTTGGGATATACGGTAGTTCGATTTACAAATGAAGAAGTAGAAAATGATCTTGATAGTGTTGTAGAAAAGATCAGAAGTAAAATTTCTGAGTTGCCCAAATTGAACCCAATTTTTGCAAATTCTCAAAAGATCCCACCCCTAACCCCTCCCCAAGGGGAGGGGAACTACCCCCTCGAAACCTCCACCATGCCAGGTTGGGCAGGTTCTTCTTGGTATTTTTTAAGGTATATGGATGCCAAAAACGAATCTGAATTTGCTTCAAAGGATGCTTTAGACTATTGGCAAGATGTAGATTTGTATTTGGGAGGAAGCGAACATGCCACAGGACATTTGCTTTATTCTCGTTTTTGGCATAAATTTTTATACGATTTAGGGTATGTAAAAACCAAAGAATATGCTAAGAAACTGATTAATCAAGGGATGATTCAGGGTAGAAGCAATTTAGTTTATCGTATTAATGGAGAGAATAAATTCGTTTCTTTTGGTTTAAAAGCTAAATATGAAACAACTGAATTTAATGTTGATGTAAATATTGTAGAAAATGATATTCTTGATATTGAAAAATTCAAAAACTGGAGAGAAGACTTAAAAGATGCTCAGTTTATTCTTGAAGATAAAGAAGGTAAAGCCCTCTCCTTCGGGGAGGGTTTGGGTGGGGCTTACATTTGCGGACATCAAGTCGAAAAAATGTCTAAATCGTTGTATAACGTAGTCAATCCCGATGATGTAGTTTCAAAATATGGAGCAGATACTTTACGTATGTACGAAATGTTTTTGGGTCCACTCGAACTTTCAAAACCTTGGAGTACAATTAGCATCAGCGGAGTGAGTCGCTTTTTAAGAAATGTATGGAAAATGTTTTACGATGAAAGTGGCAAACTTTTGCTTACCGATGAAGCTCCAAACGACAAGGAATTAAAAGTATTACACAAAACCATCAAAAAAGTAGAAGAAGATATTGAGCGTTTTTCATTTAATACTTCGGTGAGTACTTTTATGGTATGTGTAAACGAACTTTCAGATTTGAAATGCCACAAAAGAACTATTTTGAGCGATTTTCTAATCATTCTAGCACCTTATGCCCCACACATAGCCGAAGAATTGTGGGAAGCGATGGGCAACAAAAACGGAATTTCTTATGCTACATTCCCAAAATATGATGAAAAATATTTGGTAGAATCTAGTTTTGAATATCCAATTTCTATCAATGGAAAAGTACGTCATAAAATGAATTTCCCTGCCAATATGGACTTAAAAGAAGTTGAAAATCAGGCTTTAGCGAGTGCTGAAATCATCAAATGGCTCGAAGGAAAAGCTCCTAAAAAAGTAATTGTAGTTCCTAATAAAATTGTGAATGTGGTTTTGTAGAATGATTGTTTGTTATTTTTAATAGAAATAATTAAATTTGAGTTTGAAAGTAAAAAAATATAATGGCTGAATTAACTTACGAGGGTGTATTAGAACTTTTTGCTGAAACTAGCAGGAAAATGGCAGAAAGTGATAAAAAAATTGATAAAATAAATCGTGAACTCAGCAAAAAACTATCTGAGTTTGGAGATACTCTTGGTAGATTTGCAGAAGAGCAAGTACGAGCAGATATTTTAAATCGATTTGATAATTGGGGAATTCCTGTTCACTCAATTACAAACCATTTTGAACAGAGAGATATGCAAAATAATTTTGCCTATGAAATTGATATTTTAATTTATAATTCAAAATATGTTGTTGCGATTGAAGTCAAAAATACATTAAAAAAAGATGACGTAGATTTACATTTGGAAAGGATGAAAAAAATTCAAGCTATTCCGTTTCCAGATTCAAAAGGAAAAATTCTTTTGGCAGGCGTTGCAGGTATGATTGTGGGCAATGGCGTTGATCAATATGCTGAATCAAACGGACTTTTTGTCTTAAAACCAAGCGGAGAAACAATAAAAATAGCTAATAATAAAAAAACTTTCAAACCTAGAGAGTGGGAAGTAAAGTAATAAATATGTTTTTTTATTAAAAACATTATAACCTCGCTTTATACTCCTCGTAACCAAAAGATTTGATAAGTTCAAAAGTATTATTTTCTTTCCAAATTCCAATATTTGGCAAATTTACGCCATTAAAAGTAGTGGTTTTTACCATGGTGTAGTGCATCATATCTTCAAAAACGATGATATCGCCTTCTTTTAGAGGTTTTTTGAATGAATATGGTCCCATATAATCACCAGCAAGGCAGGTTAATCCACCCATTAAATACACATTTTCTCCTTTATTATTACTTTCTGCATCGGTTATTTTTGCTGTATAGGGCATTTCTATACAATCGGGCATGTGAGCTGAAACTGAACAATCCAAAATGGCAACTTCTTTTCCGCCACTTTCCACTACATCCAAAACTTTGGAAACCAAATAACCCGTTTGCCAGCCAAATGCTGAGCCTGGCTCTAAAATAATTTCTTTGATATTAGGATACTTTTTATAAACTGATTGTATAAACTCAATTAAATGATTGTGATCGTAGCCTTTTTTGGTCATTAAATGTCCGCCACCCATATTGAACCACGATATTTGAGTAAGTAAATGCGAAAAGTTTTTTTCAATTTCTAACCAAGTTCTTTCTAATGCATAACTGTCTTTTTCACATAAATTATGCATGTGTAAACCTTCAATTCCTTCAGGTAAGTTTTTGTCAAAATGTTGAATAGTTACACCCAATCTCGAACCAGGAATGCACGGATTGTAAAGATCAGTTTCTACTTCCGAATATTCAGGATTGATACGAATGGCACAAGATATTTTTTTGGTATTTTGCGATATTTTACCTTTAAATTTATTCCATTGAGCAATAGAATTAAATGTAATATGTCCACAATGTTGCATCATTTCTTCAAATTCTTTGTCGAGATAAGCTACATTATAGGCATGAACTTCTCCACCAAATTCCAATGCTCCTAAACGAGCTTCGTTGAGCGAACTTGCCGTAGTGCCAGGCACATAATGCTTTACAAGTCCAAAAGAGCTATACATCGAAAATCCTTTGAGTGCTAAAATTATTTTTGCACCCGATTTTTGAGCAATCGATTGAATTAGTTCTAGGTTTTTTCTCAACAATTTTTCGTCTAACAAAAAGCAAGGCGAAGGAATGGTTTCAAAAGGAATTTTAGACATTTTTATCTTTAATTTATTAATGGTTTTAAAACTTAATTTATAGAATATTTTGTTTTGGGTAATTTAAAATTGATTTTTGAAGGATAATGTAAATCGTAAGTTTAAATTCAATTGAAATTATATGATTTTTAAATATTTCGTAATATTCATTTTTTAAATATTTTATGGCATAACAAAACAGTTCAATTAAAAACTTTTATTATTTAATGTTAGCAATGGAGCTTGCTTAATTCTATTTATTACGAAATCTAAGTCTCGGATGTAAATGGTATTATAATTTTTAATTTTTTGCTCGACAAAAAATCATGTGTGGGATAAAACCCATTTCATTTAATTCTATTTGATTTTTATACCACCGTTTTGGAATTGGAAAATCACCTACATAAGCAGCTTCATAATTATATTTCTCTAAAAATAATCCTGACGATAAAAAAGCCTCTTGACCATGTAATTCGAGCAATAATATAGGTTTTTTATTTTTAAAAAGTTTATCTCCATTTTGCAAAGCAAACACCTCTGCTGATTCCAAGTCGAATTTTATAAAATCAGGTTCTTTTGCAATTTTTAAAGTAATTATTTCATCAACCCCTTTACAATCAACCTCAATAACTTCAACTTCTGAGTCATATTTTTTACTAAAATCAAGTGGACCATTAGAACCACCCAAATTATTTACAAACTTAATTTTTGAATTTTCAGTTCCTATTGCAAGATTAATTATATTTACATTATGCCAATTGTTTAATTGAGGCAATACCTTAACTGTATTATAATTTTTGATAGATGCCTCAAAAGTAAATATTTCGCCAGTTTCGCCTAAGCATTTTCTAAAAACCGATGTATAATAACCAATATACGCACCACCGTCCCACACTACCATTCCTGGTTTAATATATTTTGAAAAGTCAATCCTTTCAAAAATCCACTTATCATAAGTCCCCAAAAAATATGAACCTTCAATTTTTAAATTAATTCTTAGTTTTGTACCTTTAGCCTGACCTGTTAATACATATAAATCAGAATACCCTTTTTTACTAGAAAGAATTTTAAATAAAATATTTTTTACTAGTTCTTTGATTTTTTTCATGTTTGTGATAATTAGATGTTTTTTTTAAAATAATTTACTAATCTACAACCAAATGCTAAAGCGGTTAAGGTTGGGTTTGAATGAGAACTTGTAGGGAAAACTGCTGTACTACAAACAAAAATATTATCAAAATCCCATAATTTAAGATTTGTATCAACTACACTATTTTCTGAGTGATTACCTAATTTAGCTCCACCAATATGATGATTCACCCCTGATAACAAATCGTTTATATGGTTCTCGCCTTCAATTTTTGAATGAATATTAACAATTCCTAAATTATTTTTTTTAAAATAATCTTGGATTGCTTTACACACGATAAATAAGGTTTTTTTACTTTGAGTTGAAATATCCCAGTGAATTAAAGCTTTACGTAGTGAATATTCGTCTAGTTCATTGGATAGAGAAATATAACTATTTTCGGACGCTTCTTGTTCCATCATCAAAGTTAGCATGGCTTTAGCCTCTGGTTTATATAAAAATCCATGTCTAACTAAACTCAAGATGGTTTTACTAATAAATCTTAAGTTCAATAAAATGGAAGTTAATTTATTAAATTTAAAAGTTTTGAAAATTGATTTTATCTCAAGATAAGGATTAAATAGTTTGGAATTATATTTGAAAAGTAAACTAACAGAAGCATTTAAAATTTCTTCTTTTTTTTGAAAATTTTCTGATAAACTTAATCTTAGTGAGTATTTACGGAAATTGAAAATATGGGTATTGAAAATTCGTTGAATATTATATTTGTTTGTGGGTTCTAATTCTCCAAATTCAATACAGGGATGCTCCATAAAACATTTTCCAAGCCATTTGGATTTCGAAAGTTTAGAAAGTAGAAGTAATCGAACTGTTTCTATGCCTCCACAAGCTAAAATAAGTTTAACTAATGGCAATTCAAATTCTTGCTTTTTATCGTTTGATATTTTTATAGAAATAGCCTTTTTTTCGTAGTGAAAAATTGACAAAACATGTGCATTATAATAAACATCTACTTTTTTATCCAAATAGTTTTTGTATAATTTATAAAAATTAGGCTGTTTTGCCCATTTGGACACATGATAATCAAAGTCTTCACTTTTGTATTTATATTTTAACAAACCCAATTTTGAAAGCATATTATCATGATATCCCCAATTATCTATCTTCATGAATTCATTTGCTTCATCATAATATTTTTCAATATCTTGATAATTAATATCCCATCCGCTATTTTCTAGCCAAGGTCTTGCTTGGAAATCAAAATCACTAAAAGGCAAAGATTGACCACCCCAAGCAATAGTAGTTCCACCAACGGCACGTTTTCTGCCCCAAACTGCCGTTTCTAAAATCTTATTTGTATGGACAACTTCATTCAGTTTTTGCTTTTTATCATTTTCATAAAAATTCCCACTTTCTAAAACGCATACACGATGACCTTCTTTGGAAAGTTTTACAGCTAATAAAATCCCCATTGCTCCTGCTCCAATAATCGTAAAATCATAATCTGATTGAGGAAATTCTAATATGTTATTACAATTTATAAATGGCATTTTTGACTATTTACAATAAAAATTAGACGCAAATTTTAGGTTATTAACTATATTAATACTATTAGTAGAAGAAAACAAGATTTTTGATTCTGGGAATTTCATTAAATGATTTGCAATTAAATAACCGCCTTTTTGGTTTTCAGCTATTGTGGGGAAAGTGTTTTTATTGAAATCTTTAAATATGCTATGATGTATATGTAATTTGGTTGGATTAGATGAATATATACTGTCTGAATTTATTTGAAGGCTGTTTTCATATTGTAAAATGTCCCATTTTACTATTTCTTCTTTAGGAATTGATACTAAATTTTGATGACAAACCCCCATACCTAGTTTTTTAATTAGACCTTTTGCTTTCATATCAAATAAAAAATGATTAGCTTCTTCTGTTAAAAAATGAGGAGTTGCTTCATGTAATAAATAATTGTCTATATAATCCGTTTGCAATCTTTTTAATGAATTATTAAAATCAAATTCTACTTGATTTTTAGAAATAGAGCGATAATTAACCTTTTTAAACTCTTGTAATTTATTTACAGAAGCATTACCTTTAGTTTTAATTTTCTTTTTTAAATAATTAAGAGGTAATGCCAATAAAGATGGCAAACTTGGCGAGTTTATTTCACCCAAACCAAATTTGGTAGTAATAGTAATATCTTCTCTCTTTTTATTTTTTAAAAACTTTCCAAGTATTATTTCAGAATACCCTTTTCCATAAATAGGTGCAGTATCAAAAAAAGCAATCCCATTTTCATAAACATTATTTAATACACTTAAAGCACTGTTTAAGCTGGGCATAATAGTTAAAGCAACACATCCAAAACCAATTCTGTTTTCAATACTCATTATTATAAAGTTTTATTGATTATTTCTATTAACTTCTTACTTTCCAATTCCCAATTGTATTTTTCTTGTGCCAATCTCAAAGATTCTCTTTTACATGTATTTATAGAATCTTTATTGTTATAAAAATCATTTATTATTTCAACTAGTTTTTCAATATCTCCAATTGGAAATGACATATCTATGGAAGGATTTCCGATAAAAGTAGTTTTTATTCTGCTTTTTAAAATAGCTTATAGTTAAGACTTATAATTATCAAATAGTTCTAATTCAACTTTTTTACTTAATGAAGTCATGTCTATGCTATTTAATGCAGCCTTGTGAGAAATATCAATTAATTCTGAATTAGATTTTTCATTACTACAATATTTGATAATTAATTCTATAATCTCCTGTGGATTGTTTGAACTTATTAAACTCGTATCATTTAAAAATTCATAGCCTCTTAATCCTATTTTGGTGCTGATTACGGGCAATCCAAAGGATAATGCGAAACCGAGTTTTGTGCTAACGCCTCTAGAATAGTAAAATAATAAGTTCAAAAAAGCAGACCAAGTTTTTACTTCATTTATTACCTCATTGTCGGATAGATAGCCTTTGTAGTTTACAAAACTATATTTCGATGAAAAATATTGACCTTTAATAACTGGTTTGCCTATAAGACAAAATTCTATGTTCGTATTTTTACTTGCTTCAATTGACTCACAAATTTTTTCTATGGCATCTTTGTTGGGCAAATGACTTAAATCCCCAATAAAACCTACCTTATTTAATGATGGATTTGTATCAATAAAATTAGCTTCTATGGTTCGTGGTATATAAATAACTTTTTTTGCATTTATCCATTTTTCAATTTCTGCTTCTATTGGAGATACTGTAAAAACAAAATCTAAAAAGTTTTTTCTAGATTGTGATTCTTTTAACAAAATCGATCCCAATTTATATGCATGTAAAATATTACTAAAATTATTTCTACTAATTTCATGAAGATAGTCTCCCGATTCATTGCCATGTGAGAGTAGTATGATTTTAAGAGTAGGAAACAATATCTTTAATCTTTGAGCTATTGGAATAAGATTGCTCATATTTAATGCGATCCAATCAATTTTATTTGAATTGATTTTTTGTATTATTTCATCAATATTACTATTATCATAGTGCAAATAGGCATCAATACCTAGTTTGATTTTTATTCTAGATAATAATGAAATTTCATTTTTTATTCCGATTACTTCTACGTTGAAAATTAAACATAAAAGTTTTAAATAATCACTGGTACATAGTTTTACTCCACCGCTGAAATTAGAGTCTTCTAAAAAAAGTTTATCCGAAATAAATAATAAATTTTTCAATGATTAAATAGTTAAGAATTGACGTGCAACAAAATCTATATTGAATTTATCACATACTATTTTTGTACAATTAGCTCGGTTTATTGATTTAATTAGAGAAATCAAATCTAAATTTCGCAAGGTAAATTTAGCCGCTTTTACAGCTATTGGACAAACGGAAAGGTTGTAGGTAATATATAAATCGACTTTGATATATTTTGTTTTATTTAGCATTTCCAAATATGCTCTACCTTTTGTAATTTCAATAACATTAAAGTCAAATACTTGCCATTTTGCTAAAATTGGAAAAAGTTTATATCTAATTCTAGTATAAAAAAACAACACTTTATTTTTGAATGGAGTCCCGCCTACTAAAATTGCTTTCCAATTGACTTTCTTAAAAAGAACAAAATCAGAATCGTAAGCCCATTTAATCCAAAAAGAATATATCACAAATACCTCATATCCTGAATTTGATAGTAAATCGGCTTCTTTTACTAATCTAGGATTAATAGAAGGTTGCCCAGAAGAAATGAGAACTATGGTTTTCAAATTATTCTTTCAAATATTCATTTGTAGTTATTTCTAGACTAAATCTATTTTCAGCTGAAGTTCTACAATGGACTCTATTTATTTTGTTTATTTCAGATAAGACAGAAATTTCAAAGTTATTTTTATCAATAATTAAACCATTTACGCCATCTTCTACTACTTCTTTCACTGCACCTCTAGGAAAACCCACAATTGGTGTTCCGCAAGCCAGTGCCTCAGCCATCACAATTCCGAAAGGTTCATCCCAATCTATCAACATAAGTAAAGCAACCGACTTTCCTAGTAATTCATTTTTTTGACTATCATTAACCGAACCTATATAAATTATTTGATTGTTATCAATATAGGGTTTAATTTCAGTTTCAAAATACATTTTTTCATGCTCCAAATGACTGATATTTCCTGCAATAATTAATTTTCGATTTGTTTTTTTTGCAAAATTGATAGCATGATGACAGCCTTTGATTCTATCTAGTCTGCCCAAAAACACAAATGGGGCATCTTCTTCAACGTTTTCTACAAAAGTATATTGATTGATATCTACAAAATTATACACCGTATGCCAATTACCAACCAATCCTTCTTTTTTTGAGATATAATCACTGCAACCCGTAAAATACAAATTGCGATGGGGCAATTTATGAATCAATTGAATGTTTTTGACTGTAACCTCTCGTTGGTAACTCATATTTTTTTTTACTGATTTATTCAATATTGGAATTAAATAAACCAACCGTCCAAAAGAATGGACAACGTCATATTTACTATGATTTCTAACTAAAAACCACCAAACAAATAGAATTTCTTTAGCTACTTGCCATTTAGATTTATTCAAATCATTCTTTCCAAACGTAATCGTTTTAGCA
Organism: Cytophagales bacterium; assembly: GCA_004294265.1. GTDB lineage: Bacteria > Bacteroidota > Bacteroidia > Cytophagales > UBA9547 > REAG01. The sequence continues at coordinate 38,082 of REAG01000119.1, forward strand.
TTGCAATAAGAATCAGGTCCAGCCAATAGTGTAACCTCATGATCTAAACGAGCATACTCATTTGCCAATTGATATACAATGCGTTCTATACCTCCATAATTTTGTGGAGGGACAGGAATACCAGGATCGTTGATGAGAAGGATTTTCAATATTTTAATTTAAATATTATAATGTCTTTTGAATACATATAATTGAGATTTTCAATTTCTAAATTTAATTTTTGGTTACATTTTTTTTGTTTTATTTATGAATATTTAATATTGAAACTAAACAATTAATTGAAAATTATTATAATTTAATATTCGATTAGCTTTTTATAACTTTCAAAATAATATAGACTCAAGCTACAAATGATTTTTAAGTTCTTTTTTGTGCCTATTAACTACAAATGAAGTGAAAAAAAACCAAGGTAAAATAACAGGCATAAAATGACGCTGATAAGCAAATCCGATAATATGAAAACCCGAAAACGAAAGCAATGTAAATATCATAAATAGGGTAGCGAGCTTAAAATCTTTGTCAATTTTTAATCTAAAGAAATATAAATAGAAGCAATAGAAAATGGAAATTACAAATAGAAGCCTCAATATTAATAAAAATATGGAGTTTATGATTTCTATCTTTTTACTATAAGCTACTTCGCCAAGTGGCCTGCCTGTATCCGAAAAATCTAAGAAAAAAACATAAGATTTAACTAAGGTCATCTTCACAAATTCTAAAGGATTATTTACAATATATTTTTTTGCACGTTCGGAAAGCTGATTTGAATATTGCCACTCATCTTTTACGGTGCTATCTACTGTTACTAAACCTAAATAATCTAAATTATCTAAGTGGTATTGAGGATAGTAATTAAGCGTATGTTCATTGTTTCCTTTATAAAGATTCCATCCCTCCCAACTGGATTTTATAGTAAATCGACCAGATACTTGTTGGGTGAAAAATGCTATACCTAATACTGATGAAATAAGTATTAAAAGCATAATAACGCTGTGTTTGATGTTGCGAAATTTGATGTACCAAAAGATAGCAAATACAAAAGGGAAATAAAGCATTGAGTGTTTAATCCACATGGTCATACAAAGCAATATAGTAATCGCAATAATTTTTAATGTAGAAAATGAGTAATCGCTAAATAAAAAACTCGCATACAAAAAAGCCATCAAAGGAATAAGATAGGGTTCTTCCATGCCAATTTCAACATAATTAAGTGCCCATCTAGGGGTAATAAGAATGAAAACAAAGATTATTGGAAACCAAACGGAATTTGTTTTCTTAAGTACTATTTTAAGAGATAGCCATATCAACAAAGAAGAAAGAATAATTTTTACTAGCGCAGCCCAAAACATAGGAATACCAATGTAATGGAATAAGTATAAGAAATAAGTGATGAGCGGGAGTCTATGAGCTGTAAAGCAAATTTCAGGTGCATGTACACCACAAACTTGATATTGTCCATTTTCTGATAAAGAATTAATTAATACACCATATCCAAAACTTAGTGTATTTGTGCTTGTAAATAAAGCATTTTGCCAAATTGACCATGAAAATAACAAAATGATTGAAAATGTAAAAAAAATCTTTTTTAAATGGTTTCTTACAAATTTCAAAATACTTTCTATTAACATAATGATTATTTAATTATTATAAATTTTCTTCTAACATGGGCATCAAATATTTGACGAGCATTTTTTGGCCTTTTGCGTTAATGTGAATACCATCTCTATAGCAATTGGTTGTAAATTTGCAATCTAATTCAAGCAAAATTGGTATATTTTTAGAGCGGGCAAATTGAATAATTTCTTGACCTTGTTGGTTGTAGTTGCCAACTTCTAATTCACTTTTTTCTGCATGTAAACAAATATAAAATGGCAAATTATTATCTTTTGAATATTGAAATAGCAAATTAAATCCTGTATTAAATTTACTTTCATTCTCTTTTTTGTTAATACCCAATTCGTTTATCTTTTGATTTGTTACAGGTGCTGGAAAATAGTTTTTAATTCTTGGCATTAGATATCTATCAAATAGCTCTACTATAGCTGAAGAGTATTGGATACTAGGAAAACTTTCATGCACATCAATTATTTTGTCAAAATTCATATTATCATAAGCATCGTGTGAGCTTACAAATAAAACAATTGCCTTTGCATTAAAATGACCATACTTTTTAATGTAGGCATAACAATTATCTGGTCCCCAACTACCCGCTGAAATATTCAAAAATTGCACCTTTTTATTACTATTTTCAGAAAGTTTTTTTGATATGATTGTTGTAGCAAGTGAATCATGATCTGTTTGTGCTCCGCCATTGATAATTGAATCTCCAAGACCCAAAAAAACTATAGATGTAGTATCTACGGTTTCACTTCTCATTGAAAATTCATTGTAATTTACATGATTTCTAAATCGGTATCTATTTTGCATAGGTTGGGCTATATATTCAAAATCTGGATCTTCACGCATCAATATGGAATCGCAAAAACCCCAATATATTCTAAGATACAACTCTAATACGAATAAAAAAAGAAGAAATAATGAGATTATTACAGTGTATTTTTTCATTTTTGAATTTTAAAATTATGTGAAATGATTTTTTTGTTAGTGCTCAATATGTTGTCTATTTTTTTGATATAACCCCAAAAAGCCAATTTTTGGGTTATGTTTTTTTGATATAGTCAATTTTGGGTTACGTTTTTTTTGTTTTATTTATGAATATTAAAGTCAATATCATTTTTAGATATTGGCGTCTATGTATCTACTTAATTTTGAAACCAAATAAAAGGGAATATTTAAGAGTTTATATTCTTTACCAGCAATAGTTTTGTGGGTTTCAATTTTAAGTTTGTTTGAGCTAACTCTTACGCCAATGTTGTGCGGAGCTTCATCAATAAAACTATGCAAAGACCTTAATCTGCCCGAAGCACCTAATTTCACTTCCACCGGAATTATAAATCCTTCATGCTCAAACAAATAATCTACTTCCGCATTTGAATCTTTGTTTTCTCGGGTCCAAAATTTCAATTCGTCATAAGGCGAAAAACTGGGTGTTAATAATTCTTGCCCCACTATATGTTCGGCAACTTTGCCTTGATGCACCAACTCTATGGCTGTCGAGCGGATTAATTCTTTTTGAATACCCGCCATTTTATTAAATAAACCCGTATCTAAAAATTGCAATTTTGGCGATTTTTTAAAATCTGTTTGCAAAGGAAATTTGGTACTAAAGCAAGGATAAATAAGTTTTACTAACAATGCTTTTTCGAGTGTTCGCAGGGCTTCTCCTACTTCTCGGCTTCCATAATTTGAATTTCCAAAGTTTTGGAATTTTATTCTATTGCCCGTTTCAGTACCTATTGTTTTTAATATTTGTCTTAGAATTTGAACTTGAGCTGTATTTTTAGCATATTTTTCAAAATCGTTTTGGTAAGAAATCAAAAGCGATTCGTATATTTTTTTAAGTATAGAAAGATTTTTGTGTGTGGCATACGATTGAACAACTTCGGGCATTCCGCCAATGAGCGTGTAAGTATTGAATAGCGACATAAGTTTGTCGTGCGCATAGTCAGGAATTTCGTAATTTTTAAGAATTTCAAGCGATTGAGTTTCTCCTGTGGCACCCAAAAATTCATCAAAAGAAACAGGACGAAGAATCATATATTCGACCCGACCTACAGGAACATTTGTGTTTTCGCTTAAAACAATTTCTAATAATGAACCAGCCGCAACTACATGTATTTCCGGAAAATCTTCATAAAAATAGCGTAGCAAATTAATAGCATCCGGAACTTCTTGAATTTCATCTATGAAAATAAGCGTATTTTGTCTTTTTTCAAAATTAGCTCCATGTAAATAGAAAATTCCTGTAACTAATGCTTGAATAGAAGAATGTTGATGAAATAAATCAGCATCTGCGGGTCTTTCTAAATTAAGGCTTATAAATTGAGCATAATTGTTGGAAAAATGATTGATAATGGTTGTTTTTCCTACTTGTCTTGCACCTCTTAAAATAAGTGGTTTTCGGTTGCTTCTGTTTTTCCAGTTTAAAAGTTCAGAATCAATATTGCGGTAATACATGGTTTTTATTGTGCCGTTATTTTCGTTTTAGATTTGCAAATATAAACTAATTTACACAAAGCGAATCATAATATTTAAAATATTTACACAAAGCGAACCATATTTTTATATTATTTTGTATCAAAGCTTACTATAATATTTACATAAAGCGAACCTTATTTTTTCAATATTTTGTATTAAAGCGTACCATATTTATTTAAAATATTTACACAAAGCGTATCTTATTTTTTCTATATTTTGTAATAAAGCGAACCATATTTTTATGTTATTTTGTATCAAAGCGTACTATAATATTTACACAAAGCGAACCTTATTTTTTCAATATTTTGTATTAAAGCGTACCATATTTATTTAAAATATTTACACAAAGCGAACCATATTTTTATGTTATTTTGTATCAAAGCGAACCATGATATTTAATATATTTACACAAAGAGAACCTTATTTTTTCAATATTTTGTATTAAAGCGAATTATAATATTTAAAATATTTACACAAAGCGAACCATATTTTTTAAATATTTTGTATTAAAGCGTACCATACTTATTTTTTAATATTACTAATAAGCTACTGAAGCGGGGATATTTGGATGCAAAGGATTTGCAATTACAATTTGTTGGGCTGGATGCACCAAAATATCCATATCTTCCATCGGAATAGCTCCCAATAAACATTGATTTCCTAAAACCATTGCACCTGTATAGCTAATTCTACCTTTCCAATCTACTTTTATTGGACCTACATAAGGAATTACTTGCGTTGAGCCATCTGCCAAAGTAACGGGTCTTTTTTCGGCAGTTTCTAGTTTGAGTTGAATACATTGCGTTTCGGTAATGCACAAATGCAAAGCACCTGTATCCACCAAACTTAACACTTCTATTGACTCCATTTCAGGAAATCGTGGGTTTGAAAGTAGGATGGTTGTTTTTACTAAGCCCATTTTTGAAATTGATTTGAGTATGAATATAGCTATTTTTTTATGGATATTTTATTTTTTTAGACAAAGCTATAAATGGTTTTTCAAAGAATTGATAAAATATAACAGAAAAACCTACACAAAATACAATTGCAAATAATACAAAAAATGTTCTATAAAGTTCATCGTTTAAAAAACGAGTGCTTAAATTTATCAAACTTCCACCTATGGGAACATGAATGAGATAAAGTGAAAAGGATATTTTAGCAAAAAAATCAAATATTGAATTGGAGCAATTAAGAGTTGAAATTGTAATGCTAGTTAAAATTCCAATTAAAGATATTAACCAGCCCGAGTAAAAATAAGTGAGTATTGACAAGATGAAAATTATGAAAATAAGCTCATTTAAGGTAATATTTTTTTTAAAATATAAGCACAATGCAATCCCCAATGAAAATAATGGGGCAAATTTGTGAATTAAATTTAATGAACTTAAATCTATAAAAATAAATCCATTGAATAAAAGTAAAAACAGGTAAATTGAGAATTTATTTTTAATAATTATTCCCCAAAATAATCCAATTAAAATATAAAATTGAAATTCAATGCCTAATGTCCAATAAACTACATTTAAGTATTTTTGTCCATTAAAATTATTTAAGTAGGCAATGTGTCCTAATATATTTTTCCAAGAAAACTCAAAATCTACATGCCTTACCCAAGCTGATGCACTAAAAATTATCAATCCTAAAATAATTGATATAATATAAGTTGGTTCTATTCTTATGACTCGCTTTTTAAAAAATGTAAAAATATCTTTATATGAATAATTTTGTGGCATAGACCAACAAATTACAAAACCAGATAAAACAAAAAACATATCTAATCCAACGTATCCGTAGGAGGATATTTTATCTAAATAATTATTTTGATTCAAATACTCGGAATTTCCGCAAGCGAGATGAAAAAAACAAACCATTAAGGCAGCTGAGCCACGGATAATATTTAGCTGTGGTAAATATTTATTACCTATCATATCTTTTCTCGTATCCATTTAGCGGCTTTCCAACCCAAAAATTTTGATATAATTTTGGTTATTTTTCCAGAGGGAAATTCTAAGTTGTAAGATTACTTTTGTTATTTGGTTTGATTAAAAAATTCCATTCTTGCTCATAACGATTTAAAGCATTAAATAAATTTTTAATTATATGAAACCGTTTTATAAAAGTAAAAAAATATCTTAAAATATATTTATAAGGTGCTGTTTTGAACAATAATCTTGATTCGCTACAAACTAAAGATGCGTTTAAAAGGGATGTAGCCAAAAGAGGCTGTCCATTTTTAACATTTTGCCATAGTTTAATCGCTAAATCACGTTGGATTTCTTTTGAAGTTTGAGCGAAAACTGAAGCAATTAGTAAAGATTGATGAATAATCCATTTATCTTCATTTCCGCTTCTAAATGTTTGTATTGTTTGAGCATAATTTACTAAAGGGGAATGAATTAAGAGAATAGGATGCGGCAAAACTCTTTCTCTGTAGTGTTCTGTTATATCTATTGGTATGCTAGAGGGTGTTTTCCAGTTTTGAGCGTTTTTTGTTCTCCACACCATGGAACTATTACAAACTTTGGCTTTTCCGCATTTATCTATCCAATCAAAGTTAAATAAAGAAGTCCCTTTAATTTCTTTCCAGATATTTTTGCCCGTATCTTCCCAAATATTATTTTCCAATTCATTCCATAATTTTTCATTAGTAATTGAAATTTCCAATTTAGGATTACGCTCCATTTCGTAAATTACGGTTTGAAGGAAATCTTTTTCATACCAATTATCATCTTCTAAAATACAAGCAAACTCTTCATCAAGTGTACTAAATGCATAATTGAAATTTCCTGTACCGCCTCTTTTTATGTATGGTAAATGTAAGATTATCCTATCATCGTTATATGAATGAATTAAATCTAATATTTCTTTATCCTCAATATCGTCATTGATTACTTCTACAATCCAATTCTTAAAAGTTTGGTTTACAACTGAATCTATCGCTCTTTTAAGTAAATGAGGTCGTTTGTAAGTAACGAGATGAACTCGTATTTTAGCTTTCATTGAGTATAAATAAGGCGTTAAAATAAGATAATCGTGTAGGATTATGCCATACGACTTGATCATAGATTGCCGTTAAATTATATTCTAATGGCTCTAAAAAACTTTTTAATTCAATTAAATTTGAATGAATTATATCTGTTTCATCTAATGTACATTCCAATAAAATAGCTTTTATTTTTTTATTTTTCAATAAATTAATTCCTCCTTCCAATACTGTTTTTTCGAAGCCTTCCACATCAATTTTAAGTAGATCTATTTTGTCTATTGATGTCTTAGTGAAAATATTATCTAACATTTCAACTGATATAGTCTCTGTATTTTCTTTATTACCACTAACAGAATTTCTAAGGCTATTTGTTTGACTATCCTGCTCTAATTTTATTATCATTTCACCCTTAAAATTAGAAAGAGCACAGTTAAATAAATGGATATTTTTAAAGTTTCCGTATTTTTCATTAAGTATTTTATAATTTTTGCTTATCGGTTCAAATGCAAATACAACTAAAGAGTTAAGTTTATTTTTAAACCCATCAATTGTCTCTCCTTTGTGAGCACCTACATCAATAATTGTCTTCAAATTAATTTTTAGTCTTTCATCAATATCGTAATAAATGTTAGTACCAACATTTAAACCTTTAAGTTTTCGCACAAACCAACCTTTAGTTTCTAAGAAGTTTTTAATCTGATTTTTCATTATTTATATTTTAATAATTTTAACAATAAACTAGTGTTATACCATCCCAAAATAGACTGAACAAAATTAAATACCTTACCTTTTTTTATTTTTAAATCACTTCCGCCTAATTCTTTAATTTTATTTTCAAGAGGCAAAATAAGGTCAGGATAAAAAACTTTGTGTTCATAAACTATGGTCATTAAGCAATTTGCAGAAATTCTTTTTGTTTCCTGATTATTTAAAACTTCAAGTAGATTGTTAGTAGCCAATTGGGCAGATAAAACTGCCGACTCAACTGCCTTTCTCGATTTTTGTCCTGATAGTGCGTTTGGCAAACCTGATCGATAGTATAAAATTGACTTTTCAGAATGAATTATTTTTT